>JBIKKQ010000316.1:0-2685 GCA_044360305.1 Pirellulales bacterium | reverse complement strand
CGCCGGCGTGGGCCGCGACGAATCCGTTCACGGCAGCGCCCACCTGCGGCATCGTCCGCGTGCAGGGCTCGCAGCCGTCGAAGAAGAACTCCAGCACCGCGATCGCCCCGCGGAGCGCGTCGGGGCCGACGGGTTCACCGTCCGCGTCGGCGAGGGACCATCCGGCCGCGGGCCTGCCGACGAGCGGGCTGACCGGCTGCGGCGGCCGTGGGGGCTCGAGGCGGGTCACCTCCACGGCGCCGGGGGGGACCTCGAAGGCGAAGGCCGCCTCCGCGGGGGGCGCGAACGCCGCGCCGCGATAGTCGACGACGATTCGGGCGCCGATCGTCCCACGGCCACGGTCCGCGACCGCCTCGGCGTAGCCGGTGGCCGGCACCTCCATCCGGCGCAGCAGTCGCGACTCGCGGTCGATCCAGAGCACGAGCCGGCCGGCGGGCTTGGGAATCGCCACGCGGTCGCAGGCATGCCCCTCGACCGTCTCGACGCCGGTGAGTTCCGGCGGTTCGCTGGCGTCGGCAAGGATCAGGGCCAGCGTGTCGTCGGCGAGCAGCAGCGGCAGCTGGGTCGGGCAGCCCGCCTCCCCCTCCGTGAGGGCCGCGGTCAGGTCGCGATCGGCGAAGCATTGATCGAGCGTCAGCGGGGAGGCGATCTTCGCCACCAGCACCTGCCCGGGCGCGTCACCGACCGCGGCCCGGAGCCGGTCACCGTCGGCGGCGAGCTGCGCATCGTAGGCATCGACCCGCAGTCGGTCGGGACGGACGAAGGCGACCCGGAACGGCAGCCTGCGGTCGGTCGTCGTGTCGCCGCGGGTCTCCTCGACGAGGACATGCGCATCGTCGGAATAGGCCGGGGCCTGCCGATAGGCACGCGCCATCGCCTCGAGGACGGTGCCGGCGTCCTCCTGGCGGCCGCAGCCCGCGCACGCGGCCAGCCCGATGCCGGCGAGGGCCGCAGAAACCAAATGCCATGGACAGGGAACGACCATCCGGGCATCTTGCCCGAGAGACGCCCGCCGCGACCAGAGCGATCCCGGGAACGGGGCGGCCGCCGCATCCGGCCCGGCCGCACCGTACAATGCCGCCAACGCCCGGGACACGTCGTCCCGCCGCCCCTCCAGCGTTTCCTTTCCGCACGTGATCCGACTCCGCAACGGCAGCGACGAACCCCTGCTCCTCGCCGTCGAGCCGGGAACGTTCGTGGCCGAGTTTCACGGGCCCGAGGGGGTCGCCGGCGAAGCCGCCCAGGAGATGATCGGCCGGGCGGTTGCCGCGCCGGCCTGTGGCCCGCCGCTTCTGGCCCACGTCGTGCCGGGCGATCGGGTCGCCGTCGCGGTCGCCGGCGTGGTGCCGGGGGACGAGCAGGTGCTCGCGGCCGTCAGCGGCAGCCTGACGTCGGCCGGCGTCGCGACCGATGCGATCACCGTGCTCAGAGGCCCGGCGCTGGAACCGTTCGCGACCGACCCGCGGCCCGCGGCCGGCGTCGACGTCTTCGACCCGGCCGTCGAGTCCGCGACCGCCTACCTCGCCGCGGACCAGGCCGCGCATCCGCTGCACATCGCCCGGACGCTCGTCGATGCCGACGTCGTGGTGGCCGTGGGTGCATGGGGCTGGAACGCCGCGCTCGGCGGGCGGTCGCTGGAGGGGGAACTGTGGCCGACATTCGCCCGGCTCGCCTGTCGGCGCGACCTCGCCGTCGCCCTCGCCAGGCGCGGCCGGCAGGCGCTTCCAGACTGGCGGGCGAGCATGGAGGAGACGACCTGGCAGCTCGGCCTGTGCGCGAGCCTGCGGATCGTGGCGGGTCGGGACGGGACGGTGCATGCTGCCTGCTTCGGCATGCCGGACGACGCCCGCCGCCGGGCCCGGGCCGCGGCCGCCGGCTGGTGTCCGCAGGTGGACGATCCGCTGGAGCTGGCGCTGGTCACGCTCTCCGATCCGCGCGGGGGCTGGCCAGCGATCACGCGAGCGGTCGCGGCCGCGGCCCGCATCACCCGGCCCGACGGCACGATCTGCATCGTCTGCCAGGAGGCGGCGTCGCCGGGCATCATCTTCCTGCGCTGGCGGCAGGGAGCGCCGCTGGAGCGGCTGGTCCACGAGGCGGTCGGCACGGGCGACCCGGCGCTCGTGGCCGACGCCATGCAGACCCGGCTCTTCGCCCGCGGCCTCGGCGAGCGCCGGGTCGTGCTGCTGTCCGCGATCGACGAGGGGACGGTCGAGGAACTGGAGTTCGGCTACGCCGCGGGCCCCGACGTGGTCGAGCGGCTCGTCGATCGGGCGGAAGGTGTGGCGGTGCTCCACGAGGCCGACTTGATGTTTCCGCAGCCGTCGGCATGAACGGCCACCGGCCCGCGGATCCTCAGCGGATCTTGTGTCGGAGGCTGCCGACCGGCAGCGGTCCCCAGTGCCGCGAGTCGCGGCTCCCGGCCGAGAAGTCGCCGAGCACGAACAGCTCTTCGGGACCGAGTCGCCAGGCGGCCGTGCCGTCAGCGGCCGGCCTGTACCGCACGTCACGCCAGCGCCAGGCCTGCTCGATCGTCGCGTCGGCCCCTCCAGCCGCTGCCCCGGGGGCGGGCACGAGCTCGACCGCGAGGTCGGGGGCTGCTTCGGTGGACGGTTCCTCCGGCCAGGGCAGCGCCACGCCCCAGCGTTCCGGCGCCCCGGCCGGCAGGCAGGAGCGGGGCGGGCACGA
>JBIKKQ010000315.1:0-2704 GCA_044360305.1 Pirellulales bacterium | reverse complement strand
GAACACGACATCGTCCTCTGCACGGGGCCGGCCGGGAGCGGCAAGACGTTCCTCGCCGTGGCCCTGGCGGTGGCCAGCCTGCGGGCCGGTCAGGTCCGCAAGATCGTCCTCGTGCGGCCCGCCGTCGAGGCCGGCGAGAGCCTCGGCTATCTGCCCGGTGACATGCAGGCCAAGATCAACCCCTACCTGCGGCCGCTGCTCGACGCGTTGCGCGAAATGATGGACTACGAGGCCGTGAAGCGGCTTACGGAGCAGGACATCGTGGAGATGATCCCACTGGCCTACATGCGCGGCCGAACGCTGAACGACGCGTTCATCATCCTCGACGAGGCACAGAACACGACCGTTGCGCAGATGAAGATGTTTCTCACCCGGCTCGGGCACGGCTCCAAGATGGTGATCTCCGGCGACACGACGCAGATCGATCTTCCCGCGGACCGGACCAGCGGCCTCGTCGACGCCATGCGCCGGCTGCCGGACGTGCCCGGCTGCGGCCTCGTCCAGCTCGGCGGGGCCGACATCGTCCGACATGCGATCGTGCAGCGGATCGTCGAGGCCTACGAACGGTGAGGGGTATGGCGGGACCATCGTTTCCCCAGCGCCGACGCGGCAGGCGCGGATTGTCCGTCGAAGGCCCGCAGGGATTCTGGGGCCAGCTGCTCGCCCGGATCTCCCGCACCGAGGTGCTGGCCCGCATCGGCCTGTGCGTCGGGGCGGCCACGGTCCTGCTCATCCTCCTGCGCGGCTGGACGGAGCCGTTTCCGTTCCGCGTCGGCAGCATCCCGGAGCGCGGCCTCGTGGCCCGCCTGCCGTTCGTCCGCCCCGATCCGGAGCGGACGCGGCTGGAACGCGAGCGGGCGGCCCGCAAGGTGTTCGTGGTCTATTCGCAGGATCGGGCCCCGATCGTCCGCCTCCGCGACGGCCTCAAGAACCGGATCGCCGAGGTCGCCGCCGCCGACACGCTGGCGGCCGTGTCCCGCGCCGCCTGGCTCGAGTTCGCCCCCGACGCGGGCGCCGCCCTCGACCTGCTGCCGGTGGCACCGGAACCGAAGCCGGCGGGCGAGTCACCCGTCGCCCCCGAGCCGCCGGCGGCCGGTGCCGAGCCGGCGCCGGAGCCGAAGCCGGCCGACGCCGCCGAGACCGCGAAACGCAAACTGCTCGACGATGCGGAGCGGGCGTTCCAGAAGTTTCGCGGCCGCGTGGACACGAAGGAAAAACTGCTGGAGGTGGAGAAGGCGATCGACCGGGCCTTCGCCGAGACCGAGACCAAGGGGGTGCTGGAGAAGATCCAGCACGGCATCGACGACGGCAGCCAGACCGAGATCGAGGTCCATCCGCTGGGAGCGGCCGCCGACCTGGAGCGGGTTCAGGTGTTCGACGTCCAGTCGCGGCAGGCGAAGGTGGCGCTGCGCGACAGGCTGAAGGCGGAGCTGGGGGAGGGCATGTTCGCCGACCGGCTCTTCGCCTGGGTCGAGCCGCGGCTTCCCGGCACGCTGGAGATCGACCGCGAGGCGACCGCGGCCGCCAAGCGGCAGGCCGTGGAGAAGACCCCGCAGCAGTTCGTCGAGTACGCCGCCGACGTCGTCCTGGCGCCGGCCGGCCAGCCGCTCTCGGCCGACGGGCTGGCGCTGGTGCGGCGCGAGCACGACGAATACCTCCGCCACCTCCCCGCCGGGCAGCGGCTGGCGCGGGCGCTCGCCCTGTTCGGGCTGTGCGTGGCGATGTTCGTGCTGGCGGCGTTCTACATCCACCTCCACCACCGCTGGGTGCTGGAGGACCTCGGCCACGTCGTCACGCTGCTGGCCCTGGCCACCGTGACGGTCGGCCTCTCGCTGGCCGCGGCGGGGGAGGCCTGGCAGGCGGAGGTGGTGCCGCTGCTGTTGTTCACGATGACGGTGGCGCTGGCCTACGACGAGGACCTCGCCCTGCTGCTCGCCGCGCAGGTCGCGCTCCTCGTCGTCGTCGGACTGGGCCGCGGCCTGACCGACTACGTGACGCTGGCCGCCGCGGCCGCGGCGATGGTCTTCTGGATGGGGCGGATCCGCAGCCGCAGCAAGCTGATCTACGTCGGCCTGTGGGCGGGCGCGGTCGCGGCCTGCACCTGCCTCGGTGACGGGCTCCTCGAAGGCCGGTCGCTGATCCGGCCCGACGGGGCGCTCGACCGGCAGCTGTTCGCCGACGCCGGCCGCGTCGGCGGCTGGACGCTGCTGGCCGGGTTCCTCATGACCGGCCTGCTGCCGTTCATCGAGCGCTGGTTCGGCGTGCTCACCGACCTCAGCCTGCTGGAGATCGGCGACGTCGCCCATCCGCTGCTCCAGGAACTCGTCCGCCGCGCGCCGGGCACCTACAACCATTCGATCAACGTCGCCAGCCTCGGGGAGGCGGCGGCGGAGGCGATCGGGGCCCGCGGCCTCCTCGTCCGCGTCGGCGCTTACTTTCACGACGTCGGCAAGATGCTCAAGCCCGACTACTTCGTGGAGAACCAGGGGCAGGAGAACCGACACGAGTCGCTGGTGCCGGCCATGAGCACGCTGATCATCGTCGCCCACGTCAAGGAGGGGGTGGAGCTGGCCCGGCAGTACAACCTGCCGCAGCCGATCATCGACCTCGTCGCCGAGCATCACGGCACGACGCTGGTCGAGTACTTCTACCGCCGGGCCACGGAGCGGTCGCAGACCGATCCCCACGCGCCGGAGGTCGACGA
>JBIKKQ010000126.1:0-10172 GCA_044360305.1 Pirellulales bacterium | reverse complement strand
GAACGCATCTCCCCGGGCAGGCGGTTGGTCGAGCGGCGCACCGCATCCGCCCTCGTCCGCCTGCGGGGGGTTTCGACGGCCGGGTCAGCCGGGGGTGAACAGGGAGCGGCGTACCGGTTTTCCCCGCCCGGCTCCCCACATCGCCGCAGCCTGCCCCGGCATCCCAAATCGGCCCGGTCAACGGCCGGCGTCAGCCGTCGAGCAGCGAGGCGAGCCGCGGGTCGGCGAGCGACTCGGCGACGCATGCGGCGCCGCTGAAGTCGTGCCGCAGGCTGTGGCCCCCGGGAACCGCCACCACGACGGCCCCGGCGGCTACGGCGGCCCGGCAGCCGGCCTGGGAATCCTCGAGCACCAGCATCCCGCCGGGCTCGACGCCGAGCCGGTCGGCGGCCGTCAGGTAGATCTCCGGGTCGGGCTTGCCGCGGACGACGTCGGCGCTCGTGAGCACGAACGCGAACCGGTCGCGGATCCCGACCCGCCCGAGCACGTCGCGGGCGAAGTCGGGGCCGCTGCTCGTGGCGACCGCGTGCGGCAGGCCGCGGGCCGCGAGGCCGTCCAACAGCGGCACCGCGCCCGGCATCGTCGCCAGCCGGGTGTCGAGCAGGCCGGCGAAGATTTCCCGCGTCTCGGCCGCGAGCGTCTCGACGGTGTCGGACAGGCCGTGCCAGTCGATCATGGTCTGCAGCGAAACCTGCTGCGGCCGCCCCATCATCGCGTCGAGCAGGTCGGACCCGAAGGTTTTTCCGCGTCGGCGCAGCAGTTCGGTGCCGACCTCCTGGTACAGTTCCTCGGTATTCACGAGCAGGCCGTCGAGATCGAAGACGACGGCGCGGATCGAGGGTGCGGTCGGGGGCATGGGCTCAGGGGGGCACGAGTCGGTAGACGGCGAACGCGTCGTTGGCATGCAGCCGCTCGAACGGCAGGTCGGCGACGCAGCGCAGGTCGAGCGGCACGATGGCATGGTCGGCCCCGTACGTCTCGGCCAGCTGCCGCATCCGTTCCGCGCCGATGACGGCCGTGGATCGCTCCAGATCGACGATGCTCCGGCCGTCGATCGAGAAGCAGTCCATGATCCGCTTCCGCCACTCAACGAGTGACGCCGCGTCCTGCGGGCTGTTCTTCCAGCAGACGACCTCGCGACGCCCGGTCCGCCAGGTGAAACTCGCCGCCCCGCGCGGGGTGATGAAACAGGCGTCGGCCGGCGTCTCGTCGCGCACCCAGCGGCAGATGTCGGCCCAGGCGGCCCCCTGCACCTTGGCATCCGACCGGGGCAGGAGTCCGGTGCGGCCCGGCAGCGGCCAGTGCACCGACTGGAGGACCAGATGGATGGCGAGTCCGAGGATCGCCACCGCGCGGATGGCGGTGACCCGTCCCGGCAGACAGCGGCGACAGGCGGCGGTGTCGGCGAGCAGGGCCGCGGCGGCCGCGGCCAGCCCCAGCGGGACGATCCCGTCGGCCAGCCGGAACCAGTAGAACCGCAGCACCCGCCAGGCGAGATCCGGGGCCCACGGCTCCAGCGCCGCGATCAGCCAGCCGGTCAGCGAGATCCCGAGCGCGACGGCGACGAGCCCGCGGCACCGTGCCCAGGCCGCCGTTGCCGGCGTCGCGGGCAGGAGCAGCAGCCAGACGAGCACGGCGAGCAGATGCCGCGACACGAACGGCTCGGTGAACGTCCGCGGCAGCAGGTGGTGCGGGAGCCGCTCGACGACGTAGATCCGATCGGCCAGCGCCCGAGACTCCGCATCGACGCCGGTCGTGAGGCCGATCGCGGGCACGATGCCCCACGCCGCCAGGGCCACCGCGGCCACCGGCAGGAGCCAGATCCAGGCGCGGCGCGGCTGCGCGGGGCCGGCCGGACCGACGGCCGCGTCACGAATCAGGCCGAGCCGCGCGGCGCCGGTCATGCCGAGCATCGCGATCGCTCCCCAGCCTCCCACCACCGGGTGCAGCGCGGTGGCGGCGCCGGCGAGCAGCCAGGCCCAGGGCCAGCGGCCGCGAAACCAGGCTCCCACAGCCCCGAGCAGGAGACCCCACGAAAACACCTTCGCCTCGCAGCCGCCGATGACCCACTCGGCCGCCATCGTGGTCCCGCCGAGGGCCAGCGTGAACAGCGGCGCGGCGAGGATCCGGCTCCATACCGTGGTCAGCAGCGGCGCGACCGCGGCGCGAAATCCCACGGCCAGCGCCAACCAGCCGAGCCAGCGGCCGACCCACGCCGCCTGCTCCAGCGGCAGGGCGGCGGCGATCGGGCCGAAGAGCAGGTAGAAGGCCCCGTGGGCATCGGTCGTACCCAGGAACCAGTCGCCATGGCCCCACGACGGGTCGGCATGGTGCCGGGCCTTCGTCAGGTAGACGGTCTCGTTGACGTCGGGCACGGGCCAGGCACCGAAGGCCGCGAACACCAGCAGGATCAGGCCGGTTTCGAGGACCGCGCCGAACCAGCCCGGGCCACGATCCGCGGCCACGTTTTCGCCGGTGCTTTCGTTCGCCATCGGCCGCACCTATAACCACCGCGTCGCCACTTCGGACAGGCCGCCCCGGCGGCCGATTCCCCGGCAGGATACCGCATGCCCCACGAACCGTCCCCGTCCCGCCCGGCGCACCAGCCGGCACCGTTCGGCCCCGCGACGAGCGCCGGCGGCGGCCGGCTCCGGCAGGCGGCGACGGAGGAGCCCCTCGGCGTCGTCGGGGCGCCGTTCGCACTGGCGGCAAAACTCGTCGAGCAGGCCGGCTTCGATGCGGTCTATCTTTCCGGCGCCGCCTTCTCGGCCGGCACGCTCGGCGTTCCCGACATCGGCCTGTTCGGCCGCGACCAGCTCGTCGAGCAGACGCGGATCCTCGCGCGGGCCACGACGCTGCCGCTGATCGTCGATGCCGACACCGGCTTCGGCGGGCCGCGCGACGTGGAGGAGACCGTGCGGCTCCTCGAGGCGGCGGGGGCCGCGGCGGTGCAGATCGAGGACCAGCCCGGCCCCGGCGCGGCGACCGGCGGCCCGGCAGGGAAACGCTGCGGGCACCTGTCGGGCAAGCAGGTGATCGAGCCGGCGGCGATGTGCGAACGGATCGCGGCCGCCCGTGCCGGCCGGCGCGACCCGGAGACGGTGCTCATCGCCCGCACCGACGCTCGCGGGGTCAACGGCTTCGACGACTGCCTGCGCCGGCTGCGTGCCTACCGGGATGCGGGCGCCGACTGGCTCTTTCCGGAGGCGCTGGCCGACCGCAACGAGTTCGCCACCGTCGGCCGCGAGTTCGGCGCGGGCGGGGCAGCGGTCACGCCACTGATCGCCAACATGACCGAGTTCGGCGTCAGTCCGCTGATGTCGATCGCCGACCTCGCCGATCTCGGATTCACGGCGGTCCTGTATCCCGTGACGCTCCTCCGGTTGGGGCTGAAGGCGATGGAGGCCGGACTCGCCCTGCTCGCCGCCGAGGGGACGCAGGAGAGCCTGCTCGACCTGATGCTCTCGCGCGAGGAACTCTACGACCTGCTCGACTACGACCCGCGGCACCCCGAGCGGCACCAGGCCGGCCCGGCCGCCGCCCGCCGGGCCGCCTCCGAGGACGCCGACCGATGACCAGCACACCGTCCCCCGCCCCCGAACCGGCCCGCGGCCTCGCCGGCGTCGTCGCCGGCCGGACCGCGATCAGCTCGCTGGAGGGCACGCTTCGCTACCGCGGCTACGACATCGAGCCGTTGGCGGCGGCCGCCGACTTCGAGGACGTCGCCTATCTGCTGCTCCATGGCGAACTGCCGTCGCGTGCCGAGCACGCGGCCTTCCGCGCCCGCGTGGAGGAGGCCGCGGCCACGATCGACCCGGCGGTCATCGACGCCCTCAGCCGGCTGGCGGCCACGAGCCCGCAGGCCTCGCCGATGGATGCCCTGCGGACCGGGATCAGCATGCTCGGCCTCGTCGAGCGCGACGACACGCCGCCGCCGCGGCCGTTGCTCCTCCGTCAGGCGGAGCGGCTTCTCGGCCAGACGCCGGCCTTGCTCGCGGCGTGGATGGACCTCGCCGCGGGCCGGCCGGTGGCGGCCTGGCCGGGCGGCCCGATCGCCGCGGCGCTGCTCGAGCGGCTCACCGGCCGGCGGCCGACGCCGGCCCAGGTCGCCGCCTTCGGGGCGACGCTCGTCTTCTATGCCGAGCACGAATTCAACGCCTCGACGTTCGCCGCCCGGACGGTCGCCTCGACCGGGGCCGACATGCACTCGGCGATCACCGCGGCGATCGGCGCCCTCAAGGGGCCGCTCCATGGCGGTGCCAATGAAAAGGTGCTGGAGGTGCTCGGCGCGATCGGCAGCCCGGAACGGGCCAGCGCCTGGCTGGAGGAGGAGTTCGCAGCCAAGCGGGTCGTGATGGGGTTTGGGCATCGCGTCTACAAGGACGGCGACGTCCGCGCAAAACTCCTCGGCGGCATGTGCCGCGCGATGGTCCGCGGCACCGATGGCGAGCCTCTGGAGGAGTTGGCCGCGACCGTCGAGCGGCTGATGCTCGACCGCAAGGGGCTGAAGCCGAACCTCGACTGGCCGGCGGCCCGGGTGTATCACGCCCTCGGCCTGCCAGTGAAGGTCTTCACCCCGATCTTCGTGGTGGCGCGGATGAGCGGCTGGACGGCCCACGTGGTGGAGCAGATCGGCGACAACCGGCTGATCCGGCCGCTGTCGGTCTACTGCGGCCCGCCGCCGCGGGACCACGTGCCCCTCGCCGCGCGGTGACGTCCGGCTACTTCACGCTCGCCGAGTCGGCGGCGGCCGGCTTGCCCGCGGCGTCAGCCTCGCCGGCAGCCGCCTCGACGACCGCCTGCACCGTCACGGCCGGCACCGCCCCGTCGCCGAGGTCGGTCGCGATCTTCAACTGCCGCTCCACCTTGCCGGCCGCGTTCCCGGCCGTGAAGGTCACGGGGAGGATGTGCACGGTGGCGGGAGTGGTCCGCGGCTCGCAGGTCAGGCAGCCGTCGGCGCAGTTGATGCCGGTGACGCAGAACGGGCGGTTGGCCCGGACGACGACGTTCTTGGTGACGGCCGCCCCGGGGGCCACCGCACCGAGGGCCAGCAACTGCGGGCTGACGGTCACCTCGGCCACGACCCGTCCCTCGACGTCCATCGGGATCTGCGTGGCCCGCGGATCGTTCGTCACGAGCACCAGTTGCCCCTTGATGTAGCCCGCGGTGGCTTCCGGCTTGAGTCGCATCGTCAGGTCGTACGTCGTCTGGCCTGCGCCGGTCGTCGGCTTGGACAGCGACACCTCGAAGTCCGGATTGGCGCTGCGGACGTCCTTGATCTCCCACTGGCTGCCGCCGACCCGCGTCACCCGCACCTGCCGCTCGGCCCCCTTGCCCAGATCGACGTTGCCGAGGTCGATGAACGGGGGATCGAACGACACGTCACCGCGAATGTTGCCCGCGACCCGCAACTGCACCTCGGCATGAAACGGCTTGTCGAACGTCACGGTCAGCGTGGCCCCGTGCTGGCCGGTGAATGTCCGGGTGTTGAACGTGGCGACGACCTCGGCCGACTCGTGGGTCTTGAGGTCACGTTTGCTGACCGTCGGCGAGGTACAGCCGCAGCTCGTGCGGACGCCGGAGACGTGGAGATCCTCCTTGTAGAGGTTGCGAAACACGAACCGGTATTCGGTCTTCGACCCCTTGGCCACGGTGCCGAAGTTGTGGCTCGTGACCGAAAACATCTTCGTCGCCCACTCCTGGGCGCCGGCGGCGCCGGCCCAGGCGATCGCCATCACGACCGCCCCGATCGGCAAGCCCATCCGCAGCGATCGACCTGTTGGGACCATCGATTCACCCCCCGGGACGCGACGCTGAAGGTTTGAACGGAGCACCGCGAACACACAACAAAAGAGTAGGGCTGCCATGGCGGAGACGTCAAACGAAGGGAGGGGAAAACAGAGCGCGACCGGCTCCCGGCCGCATCCCAAATATCCACTCCGCAGGTGTCCGCGGGGTGCTGCAGCCGGGCTTTTGCCGGGGAAATTCAGGGTCCGCTCCGTCACGACCGATACAGCCCTTGAGGTTTCGTATGATGGTCCGGGCGGGATGTCCGCTGCGGCCAGCCAGCGGGGCGGGCCGGGCATCCACTGCCGCGAGGATCGATCCACACAACACGGGGGCGTACCGGTTTCGACCGGATGGCAAGAGGTTCAGATTGCGTGCCGTGGTTGGTCGGCTGGCCACGTTAAAAGTCGACCAAGCTTCAATTGCCGAAGCTCAGTTTTCTCTGGCTGCTTAGTTAAGCAACCCCGAGCGATGGCCCCAGTCGGAAGGGCCTCCCAATCGGTCGCCAAATCCGACTCGCCCCGGTTCACCGCCTGGTACGGCCGGGGTCAAAAACGTTCCGGGCTGGTGGGCGACGAACCCTGTCGGCCGGGGACGCGCCCACGAGATTCAAATTGACCGGATACGCGCGTAGACGTCTGTTCCGAAACATCACGGGACGCGGGTTCGACTCCCGCCGCCTCCACTTGAATTGTCAGGACCAAGGTAAGTTCACATGCAGTGCAACATCGACCAGAGCGGACGCCTGCTCCGCACGACGCTCGGCATCGTCACCGCCGGCGCCGGCGTCCTGCTCCTCGTCGCCCACCGCCTCGGCTGGCTCCCCTCCTGGTCGCTGGCCGCCGGGATCGCCGCCCTGCTCGGCGGGGCGTTCATGATCTTCGAGGGGGTCAACGGCTGGTGCGTTGTGCGGGCGATGGGCTTCAAGACGCCGATCTGAGCCCACGCTGCCGTCTCCGCCGTCAGCCCCGGCCCCACTCGGGCCTGGGCTGTGGAAAGATCCGCACCGGATCCGTCGGCGTCAGCCGCTGGCGGGCGGCCGCCAGCCCCGGCCCGGCCAGATGCTCGATCGCCAGGTCGAAGCGGACGCTCTGGTTGGCGGCCAGCGGCACGACGCGGCCATGGGCCTCCTCGACCGATCGCGGGTTGGGATAGTTGGTCCCCGGCTCGAGCCCGGTGACGTAGCCGTCGGCCAGGCCCCCCTGATTCTTCCACAGCGTGAAGCAGGGGAGCGTATCGGCCCGCCACGACAGGCTCGCCCCGTGCCGCCCCTCCGGCGCGACCAGCAGCGCCGCCGCCATGCCCTCGGCATCGGGCCTTAGCCGGGCGAAGTGGACATCCTCGCCGCGGCCGGCCCGCGGCGGGTCGAACCGGTTCCAGGTGGGCAGGTCGGCGACAGCGGCCGCGTCCCGTGGCGCGAGTTCCGCGACCGGTGCCACGACCTCGGCCCCCGGCCCGAGCAGCGGCGGCCCGAAGTTCACGTGGTAGAGCATCTGCATGGTGGCGGGCCGGTCGGACAGGTTACGCACGGTGTCGGTCCAGGCCACCCGCTGCCGGTCGGCATGCAGCGTCAGCGAGGTGGTCATCCGCAGCGCGTGCACGAGGAACCGGGTCTCATCGACGGCGCCGGAGAGCGTGATCGTGCCCCGCGACTCGTCGAGCGTGACATCCAGATGGTGCGCCGGGAGGTTGGCAATCCGGCCGTGCAGACCGTGCCGGAGCCGGCCCGCGTCGTCGAAATCGGGAGCCCCGTTGCTGACCAGTCCGCAGCGGGCGACCAGTTCGTCGAAGCCGTCGAGCCAGCCGATGCCCGACGGCTCGCCGAGGGGCACGAACCGGGGGTGGACCGGGCCCTGCACGGGCGACTGCCAGCCCAGTTCGACGTCGCCCGCCGTCATCTTCCAGATCCCCAACCCGCGGTCGGGCAGGATCGATACGGTCGTCGATCCCGCCTTCAACTCGACCACCAGCACGCCGTCGCGGCGACCGCCGGCGAGCCGGCGGGTGCGAACCGCCAGCGGGCCGACCGACACGTCCACCCGGTCGGCGACCGAGAACGAGGCGGTGCGATGGGACGTGATCAACTGCAGCGTCTGGCACGACATGGCTCTGGCTCCGGTTGCGGCCCGCAAAGTGGGGGTGGCGTGACGGCGGCGTGACGGTGCACGGGCCGCCCGCTACGATGCCGCAGGCCGTCCGCCACTCCTGGCGGCGCCAGCTCGGGACGATCGTGCAGACATCGTAGTGGGAGGGGGATGATGGGCGTCAAGCAGGACCAGGGCGGGCCGACCGGGACGCCAATCGCGGTGATCCTCGCCGCGGGCAAGGGGACGCGCATGGGCAGCGACCTACCGAAGGTCGCCTTCGAGGCCGCCGGCAGGCCGCTGGTGCGCTGGGTCGTCGATGCCCTCGCAGCGGCCGGAATCCACGACACGATCGTCGTGGTCGGCCATCGGGCCGAGGTCGTGGAGCAGGCGCTTGCCGGCCTGCCCGGCCTGTCGTTCGCCCTGCAACGCGAGCAGCGCGGCACCGGGGACGCGGTCCGGGCCGCGGCGTCATTGATCGAGGAGCGGCTGCGGGACACGCCCGCGGAGGTTTCCCGGCCGGTCGTCATCGTGTGCGGCGATTCGCCGATGCTCCGGCCGGAGAGCGTCATCGGCCTGCTCGCCGAGTTCGCCCGCCGCCGGGCCTCGTGCCTGCTGGGGACGGCGATCACGGCCGATGCCACCGGTCTCGGCCGCATCGTCCGCGGTGCGGACGGCCGCTTCCAGCGGATCGTGGAGGAGCGGGACGCGGGCCCGGCGGAGCGGACGATCCGCGAGGTGAACATGAGCACCTACGTGTTCGAAGCCCGCGACCTGCTCGCGGCCCTGGCCCGGCTCGACGACGCCAACGCGGCGGGCGAGTACTACCTCACCGACTGTCCGGGAATGCTGCTCGCCGCCGGCCGGATCGTGGACGCGGTGGCCTGCCTCGATGCCTCTGAGACGCTCTCCGTGAACACGCCGCAGCAGCTCGCCGCCGTCGCCGCCGCCCTCGCCGCCCGGCCGACGGCGGATCGCTCCGGGGGGCCCACCCGCTGACGGCGTGCCGGCGCCGGTCCCGGCTGCCGCCCGCTTGAACGGAGCCGCGGATCGGGTCAAATGCTGCCTTCGGGCCGCGTGCCGCGCAGCCCTCCGTCGCCCTCGAGCGATCCCATGAACGACCTGAAGATCTTCAGCGGCCCGGCCAATCCGGCGCTGACGCAGGACATCTGCCGCTACCTCAACCTGCCGATGGGGAAGATCGCGATCGGGCGGTTTCCCGACGGCGAGATCTCCTGCAAGATCGACGAGGACGTCCGCGGCCGCGACGTGTTCATCGTCCAGCCCACCTGCCCGCCGGTCAACGAGCACATCATGGAACTGCTCGTGATGATCGACAGCTTCAAGCGGGCCAGTTCCTACCGCATCACCGCGGTCATCCCCTACTACGGCTACGCCCGCCAGGACCGCAAGGACGCAGGCCGCGTGCCGATCACCGCCAAGCTGGTGGCCAACCTGATCACCCGGGCCGGAGCCGACCGCGTGCTCGCCATGGACCTGCACGCCGCCCAGATCCAGGGTTTTTTCGACGTCCCCGTGGACCACCTCTACGCCGCGCCGGTGCTTAACGGCTACTTCCAGTCGCTCGGGCTGTCGCGGGACGAGATCGTCGTCGTCAGCGCCGATGAGGGGGGCATCAAGCGGGCGGTGGGGCATGCCAACCGGATCGGCGCCCCGCTGGCGATCATCGACAAGCGCCGGCTCTCGGCCGAGACCACCAAGAGCGCCAACATCATCGGCGCCACCGTCGAGGGCAAGACGGCGTTCATGTTCGACGACATGATCAGCACGGCGAGTTCGATCTGCGGGGCCGCCGACGTGCTTCACAAGCATGGTGCCAAGGCGATTTACGCCGCGGCGACGCACGGCCTGCTCGTCGGCCCGGCGATCGAGCGGCTCAAGCAGGCCCCCTTCAAGACGATCGTGATCACCGATTCGATTCCGCTGACGCCGGGGAAGATGCTCGGCAACATCACCGTGCTCTCGGTCGCCGGCCTGCTCGGCCAGGCGATCAAGCGGATACACCGCAACGAGTCGGTGAGCATGATGTTTCAGTGAATAGCGCCGGCACGGCCATCCTGGCCCGTGCCGGCTTGTGAAACCTGCGCGACCTCGCGGTCGCTGCGGTTTCACCCCACGCCGGGCCTCCAGCCCGGCAGCATGCGCGCCCACGACATCCAAAACGTCGGGCCATCCTGGCCCGTGCCGGCTTGTGAAACCTGCGCGACCTCGCGGTCGCTGCGGTTTCACCCCACGCCGGGCCTCCAGCCCGGCAGCATGCGCGCCCACGACATCCAAAAC
>JBIKKQ010000125.1:0-10249 GCA_044360305.1 Pirellulales bacterium | reverse complement strand
GCCATTAAACGGGCATCGCCGCCAGACGTTACAGCTTTTTCTCCGGCAGAACGTGGCCTCGTCGATTGGACGCGGCTCACAAGGGTTTTGTTCCAAGTCTTTTTCGGCGAACAATTATTAGGCGGAATCCAGGCCGCACTAAAACCGAACTGCTGGCCGGATAACGGGAATTGGAATCCGGATAATCGGGGCGGGATTCCGTCTAAATCGGGCAGGATCAAATGGCGGGCGGCGGGAGAATAGCCCTATATGTCCCGGTAAGTCAACGGTTTTGGAGCCGAGAATCCCGTTCGCTCGAAAACCGAGGAACCGGATTTAGGCTGCCATTCGTGCGGCGATTCGGGCGGACACGAACGAAACGCATTTCCGGCATGCCGCGCTGTGGGCTTGCCCCTCGGGCGCATTGACGGAATGTGTTCCGATGTGCATTGATGGGGTTTGGTGCGGCCCTTGAGGGTAACCGCATCACCCGCGGCCGAACGCGAGATAGGCCACCAGTCGGTGGCGACGCGCAAAAAACAGGGTTGATCGTTCAGTTCACTCTCCAGTGTCCTCGACACTCTTCGGGCCCCGACTGTGGTCGACGAGGCTCCCGATTCATCGGGCGAGACCCGGTTGGACCACGCCGGTCAGCGGTTCTTCTCGACGACGGCCCAGAACGGGTGCTGTCGGTCGCCGCGCAGCCGGAGATCCTCGAGCATCACCCGCACGTCGGGGGTCACCTGGCCGGCGAACAGCCGGTCGCCGGCCAGCGTGACGGTCGTGGGCTGGGCGAAATCGACCAGTTCCGGCGACAGCCAGACCCGGACCGAACGGGCGCCGCACTGGACGCGGAGCGTGTTTCCCGTCTTGCCGGTCTGGGACTTCGCCTCCACCTCGAACGGGACCGTGCCCTTGGCGGGCGGCCACTGGGCCGGAAGCGCGACCGTCTTCTGCGGCGGGTTGTCGTATTCCACCCACCAGAAGAACCGGTCCCACGGCCGCAGCGACTGGGCCTCGATCTCGGCGGGGAAGAACGACCGCTTCTTGCGGCCCAGCCAGTCGAAGATCCGCAGCTGCTCGTCGGCGAAGTGCTCGTGGCCGCGGCCCCGATACTCGACGTAGGTCGCGTCGTAGCCGCGCAGGAAGTAGCGATCGAGGTCGACGGCGTTGCGGGCCAGTGTGCCGCCGTCGAGTTCGCCACCGACGAGGTACAGGGGAACGCTCTTCGCGTTTTTGGAGAGGTGCCGGACGTACTTGTCGGCGCTGGCGGAGATGCCCACCATGCCGGCCCAGATGTCCGGATGGGCGAGGGCGATGTCCCAGGCCGCGTCTCCGCCCGCCGCGTGCCCGGCGATGAACACACGGTCGGTGTCGATGGCGAACCGGCGGCCGGCCTCGCGCAGCGCACCGAGGACCAGGGCATGCTCCCGCGCGGAATATTCGTAGCCGGCCTGGTCGCCTCGGGCCCACGCCGGCGCGATCACGATCGTGCCGTGCCGTGTGGCCTGCCCGGCCCGGCTGCCGTCGGGCGTGGCCATGCCGGCCCACCACTCGATCTGCGAGAGCGGGCTCATGCCCGTGGCGTGCAACGCCACCACGGCCGGGTAGCGGCGCGGATCGTATTCGGGGGGCAGTTGCACGAGGCAGCCGGCCTCGCCCCCGTCGGGAAGCCCGCCGACGGTCAGTTCGTGCAGGCCCGGCGAGGTGGGCTCGGGCGGATCGAGTGGCGGCCGCATGTGGGCGGCGATGGCGGCGACCGTCGCCGGATCGAACGACTCCTCCTCCCGCATCCGGGCGAGCAGGCCGTCCCGGGCCGCCTGGTCCGCCGCCCGGAGGTAGTCGCGGATCAGGTCCCGGAGCCGGAACGCCGACAATGACAGTTTGAGGTTTTCACCCCCGGCGCCGGGGCCCTGGAGCCAGCCGCCGATGGCGATGGCGACGAGCCGGTCCGCCGGCAGGATCGCGTCGGTCGAGAGCTGTTCGAAGGTCGCGAGCCGCTCCGCCGTGGCGAACGTGAGCTCGCGACGGATCTCCGCCACCACCATCCCGGCGGCCCGCCGGCTCGCCTCGTCCTCGATCCCGGCGGTGAGTTTCTCCAGCCGATCGACGAGGCCGCCGGCCTGCTCCTGTCGCTGCCGGTAGCGTTCGCGGGCCTCGCGGATCGCCTCCAACGTCTCCCCCCCGAGGTTGTCCGTGGGGAATTGCTCCAGCAGCCGGATCGCCAGCTTGTCCTGGCCGGAGCGGGCGCGGAGCGACAGTTCGTCGAGGATCTGCCGGGCGGAAAACTCGGCCAGCCTGCGCCGCTGATCCGCCAGGCCCGAGAGGGCGGGAAAATCGGCGAGTACGGCGTCGAGTTCGCGCCGGGCATCCTCATACCGCTCTCCCTGGATCAGGAGCCGCACCACCCGGAGCCGTTCATCGGCGTTGGTCCGATCGATGTGTTGGTCGATCACCCGGCGGAGCACGTCCCGGGGAATCGTGCTGGTGGCGACCCGCATGTCGAGCTTGATCGGCTGCGCGGTGACCAGCCCCTCGATCCGTGTCCAGCGCGGCGTGATCTCCGTGATGCCCTGCACGACATCGACTCGTCCGCCCGCGGTGTCGAGCGAGAGGATCCGGCGGCCGAACTCGTCGAACGGCGTCGTCCGCAGCGCCCCGCCGATCCCGACCACCCGGCCCCCCTTCTCCGGCACGCGTTGCGGGATGAGGATCCGCTCCAGCCCGAGGTCGACGGGCCCCTCCTCGACTCCGGCCACCTGCCGCTTGGAGACCATCGTCCTGGTCAGTTCGTCGTCGCAGACGACGATGGTGGTGCCCCCCGCGTTCGGGCCGACCTCCTTGCGCGGATCGACGGCAACGCCGGGCAGGAGAGCGAATCGGCCTTTGAGGACGCGGCCGTCGAGCAGCCGCACCTCGTCTGCGCGGGCGGCGTCGGTCATGCTCGCGGCGCAGGCCGTCGCCATGGCGGCGACCACCAGGCAGAGTCGCCGCGGGATGCCCATGCCGCACACCGATGGCCTCATGATCCAGCCTCCGAAGGGGACACATCCATGAATGGTTCGGTCCGCACCGCCGGCTCGCCGGGCATGGAGAATCCCGCACGGAGACAACGAACCGGCCCGCCGGCTGCAACCCGAGCGTCTCGCCGCGACTGCTATCATCCTGACGCGCCGCCGCGAAAAAGAGGAGTCCAGCCGGCGTCGGCCCGGCGGTCGCGCCGTCGGCCGGCCGACCGACGGCCGGACATTTCTTGACGCTGGCCGCGGAGAGACGCGACAATGGTCGTCCGGCCGCGTCGGGATCGACCCGCGGCCCACGACACTGTCAGGGGCGACATGACGCGCGACGGTCTGCGGCATCTTTTGGCCCGGGGAGTGGTGGCCGCGTTGCTGCTGCCCGTGCTGCTGGTCGTCCTGCTCGGGCTGGCCGCGCTTCTGAACGCCCTCGGGGATCGGGACGGCGCGGTGGCCTGCGGCCGGGGGGCGATCGTCGGCGGCGTCGTCTGGATCGCGGTCCTGGTCGGCACGGTGGCCGTGAACGCGGTGCTGACGCTGGCCGGGGACGAGCCCGAACGGAAGCGGCACCGGCCGCGGCGTGGCCGGCGCCGGCCGGATCCGCTCCTCCGCGAGCGGCCGCAGGGGCTCGGGGGGCGCGGGCCCCGGGCGGACTCCGGTTCCGAAGCGGGGTGAGCCATGCCGGTCGGTAACGTCGCGGTATGGCACGGGCGAGAGGCCGGGCGACCGTTCAGGCTGCGGTGGCTGTGCTCCCTCGCCGTCGGACTGGCGGCGGTCCCGGCGGCCGGCCAGGCGCCGCCGGGCCAGGCGCAGGCGGCGGGCCGCGGCACGTCGTTTACCCGGCAGGTGGCGCCGATCCTCTCGCGGAAGTGCGGCGGCTGCCACATCGCCGGCAACAAGGGGAATTTCCAGATGCCGTCCCACGCGGCGCTGCTCGCCTCGGGCTTCGTGCAACGCGGGAATCCGAGCGCCAGCCGGCTGCTGGAGGTGATTCTCAGCGGTGACATGCCACGCGGCGGCGACCGGGTCGGCGCCGACGAGGTGGCGGTGCTCACGAAGTGGATCGCGGCGGGCGCCCCGTTCGACGGCCCCGATCCGACGGCCTCGATCGAGGCCCTGGCCCGGGCCGCCGCGCCCCCACCCCCGGTGCCGCCGCCGGCCAAGCCGGTCGCCGTCCGCGCGGGGGAGGTGGCGTTTTCGACCGACATCGCGCCGATCCTCATCGCCCAGTGCGTCACCTGCCATGACGACCGCGATCCCGACGCGAACCTGCGGATGACGACCCTCGACGGCCTGCTCGCCGGCGGCCGATCGAAATCGCCCGTCCTCGTCGGCAAGGGGGCCGAGAGCCTGCTGGTGAGGAAACTCCGCGGCCGTGGCATCGACGGGCAGCGGATGCCGCTCAACAAGAACCCGCTTCCCGACGACGCGATCGCCCTGATCGAACGCTGGATCGACGAGGGAGCGAGGCTCGACGTGCTCACGGGCAAGACCCCGCTCGACGCCGTGGCATCCGCCGGCCGGTCCCGCCGGCTCTCCGACCGGGAACTTGCCACGATCCGGTTCGCGGCCGGCGAAAAGGTCTGGCGGCGGGCGATTCCGGACGACCAGCCGCGGGTCGTCGCCCGCGAGCAGCTCTGCCTGATCGGCAACCTGCCCGAGGCGCGGATGGAGGCGGCGGCCGCCGAGGCCGACGGGCTGGTGGATCGGGTGCGGAAGGAGCTCGTCGCCGGCGACGGTCCGCTGCTCAAGGGGGGCGTCGTCGTGTTCACCTTCGACAAGCCGTACGACTACTCCGCCTTCTGGCAGGAGGTGGTCGGCGTGGAGCGGCCGCGGGGAGTGATCGGCCACGCCGGCGTCTCCGGCGACGTGGCCTACGGGGCGCTGGCGGTTCCGGCGCGGGGGGCGGACGAGGCCGATGTGCGGCTGCTGCTCGCCGAGCAGATCGCCGCGGCGGCGCTGGCGGGCCGCGACCTTCCCGCCTGGTTCGTCACCGGCGCCGGCCGGGCCGTGGCCGTGCGGATCTCGCCCAAGGCGCCGCTGGCGCAGGAGTGGAAGAAGGACCTCGCCGCCGCGATCGAGCGGGTCGGCATGGCCAAGAACTACTTCAACGGGCAGTCGGAGCCCGGGGCGGCGGCCGTGGTCGGCGGCGGCTTCGTGGGGGCGATCGCGTCGGGCAACCGGCTGCGGCAGTTCGTCGAACTCGTGGACGGCGGTATGCCGTTCGACGAGGCGTTCGCGAAGATCTTCAAGCAGCAGCCGTTCCCCGCCTTCGAGGCCTGGGAGGCGAAAGCCGGCTCAGCGGGCAGGGGCCGGGGGCGATAAGCCTTCCACCGCGATGCCGTGGTGTCGTGTGATGCGGAGAGCTCGTTTAGGAAAAACGGGGGTGCCTTGGATTCCGGGGCACGTGATCCGGAACGAGCCGGCGTGACGTGCGACCAGAACCATCGATCGGCCCCCAACGAGCCTCGGTAAGAGCTCACCGGCATGGATCGACAGCATCACGAACATGGCAGAAGACTTATCGCCGCCAGCCCCCCTTTCCGGTCCTCTTGTTTTCGGTCCTACGTGCGGACCATTCCGCGCCGTCAGTACTCGCCGGAGTCGCGGCCGTACGGCTCCATGGCCTTGGTGTTGCGTTCCACCGCCAGCACCACCGTCCGCCGGGCGCCGGCGTCCGGGGCGCTGGCCACGATCGGGATCACCTGCCGTCGGTTCGGCATCTCGACGCGGACGCGAAACGTCCCGTCGGCGGCGAGCTTCACCGGCTCGCCGTGCAGGGTGACGTAGGCGTCGGGCCGGGTCGCGCCGTAGACGACCATTTCCGCATCGACCTCGAGTTCGCAGTCGCAGGCCGCGGTCGGCGGCTCGTCCGCCTCCACCTGGCAGTGCCGGGCATCGGGCGGATTCATCGGTCGCCGCAGCCGCTCTTCGAACAGCTCCTGGAGTTCGGCGGGCGCGGCCTCGGAGGCGAAACCGCCACTCATGGCGTAGATCCGGTCGGAGTCGCCGGCGATTTCCCCCCAGTGGACATCGAGCGTGTCACCCTGGGCCGTGGCCGGCGTGCTCACCGCGCTGCTGCGGACGAGGGCCTGGAACCGGCCCCCCGCCGCGCGATAGCCGAGTTCCACGCGGCAGCGAAGCGGATCGCGCACGTCGATGAACCAGTTCTTCACGCCGCCGTGGACCTCGATCTCGCGCACCACCCGCTCGGTGGCCGAGTTCTGCTGTTCGCTGTCGAGCTGAACGACGCGGAGGACGGGCCGGGCGGCGTGCCATTCCTGCCCCAGGGCCACGCGGGCCCGCTCGATGCTCCGCGGCGTGACCTCCCAGAACGCATGCAGCCAGTGCGGGCCGCGCACCATCAGCACCAGTCGATCCCGGTCCCGCCGGGCGCCTCGGGCCAGTTCGGGCCGCGTCGCCAGATCCTTGGCGCGGGACAGCCGGTCGCGAGCCTCGGCGATCCGCGCCGCCACCCGCGGGTCGCAGGAGGGGGCGTGTGCGGCCGCGGCGACGGCCTGGCCCGGCCGCGACTCGCGGTCGCCGGGCGTCGGCGGCATCGCCCCCTTGGCCTTGCGGACGAGCGCCTTGATCAGTTGATCCTTGCGCATCGCATGCCAGCCGGAGACCCCGTGCTGCTTGGCCAGCCGGGCCAGATCCCGCACCCGCTTGTCCTTGAGGCTTGCCGTCGTCATGCGTGTGGCGTCCCTGTGAAAAAAGCGTCCTCGAGCCACCAAGGCTACCGACGACCACGCCCAGCGGCAAATTTCGGCCTGCCGAATGCCGGGCGCAAGTCCTTGTGGCGCAAGGACTTACGTCGCACGGAAAGGCCCGGATTCGGGCCCGGTTCCGGGGCGACACGGCCCTCTGGATCGGGCGGGATCGACCCCGCCTGCCCGGCCTGCGCAAAGTGTCTAACGCCGGCCGGGCCGGTCACTCGCCGCGGAGTTTGAGGCTGCGCTCGGCCAGCTTTTCCCGGACCTCGTTGAGGCTCGTGACGCCGAAGTTCTTGCACTCCAGCAGGTCTTCCGCCGTGCGGCGCACGAGATCGCCGATCGTGTTGATGCCCAGCTTGGTGGTGCACTTCCGGGCCCGCACCGAGAGGTTGAGGTCCGCGATCGGCAGGCCGTTGATCTCCTGGTCCTCGGCCCCGACCTCCAGCGGCTCCGGCTCCGGCTCGCCGCCCGCGGCCGGCCGGATCGACTGCCCGAGCGTCAGCCCCTTCGAGGCCAGCATGTCGACGATTTCCTGGAGGCTCGTCTCGCCAAAGTTCTTGCTGGCGAGAATCTCCGCCTCCGTGGTCCGGGCCAGGTCGCCGAGCGTGAGGATGCCCATCTTCTGCAGGCAGTTGCGGCTCCGCACCGAGAGCTCGAAATCGCTGACCGGCAACTGCAGCACCTGATCGAGACGATCCCGCTGCCGCTGCTCCTGCTCGTCCATCTGCAGGTCGCCGGACGCGGAGGAGTCGCGCAGGAACAGCCGGGCCCGCGGGTGATCGGGATAGACCTCGAGGATCCGCCGGTAGCACTGCTGGGCCCGCGCGAAGTCGTCGCCGTCCTCGAACATGATGCCGAGGTTCAGCAGGGCGCCGACGCTCTGCGGATACCGCTTCAGCGATCGCTCGTAGCAGTCGCGGGCCTCGGCGTCGTTGCCGAGCCGGTCGTTGATCACGCCCAGGCCGAACAGCGCCTCCGGATGGCCGGGATCGATGGCCAGCGCCTTCTCGAAGGCGGCCACCGAATGCGCGACCGGCTCGCCGAGCTCGGCGGCGATCCAGCCACGGGCAGCACAGGCGGCGGCGGAGCCATCCGCCTGCGGACCGAGCTGGTCGATCTCACGGCGGGCATCGGCCGGCCGGCCGGCCGCCCGCAGGGCCTCGGCGATGCCGGCGGCACAGGCAGCCGCGTCGTAACCGGCCTTCCGCGCCGCCTCGAACGCCTCGCGAGCCTTGTCCACCGACTGCTGCGCCGCATGGGCACGGCCCTGATAGAAAAGCGCCAGCGCGCCGCCGTCGCCGGTCTTGAGCGTATCCAGCGCGTCGCGGCTGCGGCCGAGGAGAAACTGGCTGACGCCGAGTTTGACCGCTGCGGCCGGGCTCCGGTCGGGCTGCGATTCGAGATCGCGCACGGCGGCCCGCAGATCGCGGTGCACCGCCGGATCGCTTCCCAGCCCCTCGACGAGGTGCCGGATTTCCGTCGGCCCGAACGGCCCGTTGCCGGTGACAAGTTCGCGGATGTCCAGCCGCGGGGCGGCAGAGGTGGCTACCATCGATCTCTCCTGCATCAAAAAAAGGTCGGGCGGGTCCGGGAACCGGAAAGCCAGCGGCGGGAGTCGAACCCGCAACCCCCGCATTACGAATGCGGTGCTCTGCCAATTGAAGCTACGCTGGCGCTGACCCCGTCCGGCCCGATGAGCCGGCCGAGGTTGGCCGACAGGAACTCCGCAAGGTATCCACGGGACGGCCCGATCGTCAAGAGAACCCTGTTTTTCGGCCTTCGCGGCATCGCCGCCGGCGGGTTTGACGCCGCAGTGAAACACGACGGCAGACGGGGCGTCCCAGATCCACGGACCGCCTGTTATGGACGGAAAAAATAAAAAAGTGGGGCCTCTGACCCGACAGGAGCATCCTGTCTCTGGGAATGCGGGTCAGGGGCAAGCGACCGCACGCCCGAAAGGAAGTCGGAGGCCCCACCTTTGAAACTCGTCGTGGGGTGGCGCGACGCAACCGCCGACGCCGATCCCCAACAATGCATCCGGCGTGCCACAACCGCTGACGTGCCGCAGATTCGGCACGCCGAGGGGCCGTCGAGGGGGCGAGGCGGCACCGCCACCCGCAGAATTGCCGCGGAACACCCATGCCGAGCCGGTGCGACAGGCCAGCGGGGCACGGTCACGCCGGCCGCGGCATGACCGTCTTGTGACCCTCGTGAGCGATCGATTCTGCGCCGGCGCGCCGCATTTTGCGCCGCCGCCAGCGGCCCGGCTCGGGGCGGCCGCGCGGTCGGCTTTGGCCAAGGCCGTTATGATTGTCCACGGGTCGGGCTGACTGGCCCGTACCCCCCATGCCGCCGGCCGACAGGCCGCCCCGAGGTCCGCGCCGTGAACCCCCGTCTCCCAGCATGCATCGGTCCGCACCGCTGCGGCCCCGACCAACCGCTGCTCCTGATCGCCGGACCGTGCGTCATCGAGTCCGAGGATCTCTGCCTGCGGATCGCCGACCGGCTGAAGGCGCTGGCCGCCCGGCTGCCGGTCCAGGTCGTGTTCAAGGCGTCGTACGACAAGGCGAACCGCACCAGCGGGTCGTCGTTTCGCGGGCCGGGGCTCGACGAGGGGCTCGCGGTCCTGGAGAAGGTCCGCGCGGTCACGGGACTGCCGGTCACGACCGACGTCCACCTCCCCGAACAGGCCACGGCGGCCGGCGGCGTCTGCGACATGCTGCAGGTGCCCGCGTTCCTCTGCCGGCAGACCGATCTCCTGCTCGCCGCGGCCGCGACCGGCAAGGCGGTCAACGTCAAGAAGGGGCAGTTCGTCGCCCCGGCCGACATGAAACACGTCGTGGCCAAACTGCTCGCCGGCGGCTGCCGCGACGTGCTGCTCTGCGAGCGGGGCACGTTTTTCGGCTACGGGCGGCTGGTCAACGACTTCACCGGGCTGCCCCTGATGCGGGCCCTGGGCGTGCCGGTGATCTTCGACGCCACGCACTCGGTGCAACAGCCGGCGAGCCTTGGCGAAGCCACCGGCGGGGATCGCGACCTCGTCGAGCCGCTGGCCCGGGCGGCCGCCGCCGTGGGCATCGACGGATTGTTCTTCGAAACCCATCCCGATCCGGACCGCAGTCCGAGCGACGGCCCGACCATGGTGCCGCTCGACGCCCTGCCGGCCGTGGTGGAGCGGGTGCTCCGGATCCACGAGGCGCGGCTCGGCCGGGGGCGGTCGTGATCCGCGCCGCGTTGCTGCTGGTCGCGGCTGTCGTCGCGGTGTCGCCGGCCGGATGTTCGCCGCGGTCGGCGGCCCCGCCGCCGGCGCGAACGCCGGCCACGATCACGACGCCGGCCGCGGCGCCGGCCACGGCCGCCAGCGACCCCCTGCTCGGCGGCGCGATGGCGATCCTGGAGCGGCTCGACGAATACACGGAGGACGAGGCCTACCGGCAGGTGTCCGATCGGCTCGCCGCCTGGCACCGACAGCGGCCGGCTCCGGCCGGGCCGCGGCTGGAGCCGCTCCTCGATGCCCTGCCGGACCGGCTCCGGCAG
>JBIKKQ010000124.1:0-10292 GCA_044360305.1 Pirellulales bacterium | reverse complement strand
TTCCGCTCCGTGTCCACTACGGGGGCCGTCCTGCAGGCGCATCTCGACGGCCGATCCCGGCACCTTGCCGGCTCCGCGTTCGACCAGGTGGCCAACTGCGCGACGCTCAACGGCCGCACGGGCTGGATGGAGTCCGCGACGGGCCCGCTCGGTTTTCTGCACACGCTGACCAACGCCAAGGCCCTCTTCGACACGGTGGTCGCCTCGCAGGACTACATCGACTGCCATGCCTGGGTGTTCACCCCGTCGAGTTTCCGGCTCGTGATCTCCGATCTCAACGCGGTGGGCGTGCTGCCCCTCAAGGAGGAGGGCTTTTGGGGCACGAAGCTGTTCGAGTTCGTGACCATCCTCTCGCGGTCGGGCGCCGGCTGCCCGATCGGCCGCCGTCAACTGCTGGAGGCCGGCCACGAGGAGGCGGCGGGAAGCCCGTTCACCGGGACCGATGCGGCCACAGGCTGACGACACCGCTCACGCGGCTCGTGGCACCGCCACGTCGGCATCGAGAATCGTCTTCCACTGGTCCATCGCCTCCCGGGCCATCCGCCGGAGGATCTCCATGCGGAGCCGCTGGAGGTCCTCGCCGTCGGGCACCCGGGCGCCGGGCCGGAGGCGGCCGAGAAACTCCACGGCGGCCGTCGGCCGAACCCAGTCGATCCGCCAATCGCAGCCGCCGCTCGCCGCGAGGTCGAGGATGAGCAGTTCGAAGGAGGCGGGCGTGAACTGCCAGGCGTGGGCATCTCGATAGACGTCGGCGGGCCGGCAGACGGCGTCGAAGACCTGCCGGGCACGGCCCGGCGGGTGGGCGAAAACGAGTTCGGCGGCCGACTCGCCCGCGAACCATCCGGGCTGGCCGCGAAGCGTCACCGAATAGGCCACTTCGTTGAAGAGCGTGGCCGGCGTGTGACGGACGCGGCGTTCGCGGTGGGCCTGAAGCACGTCGCCCGCCAGCGTGTGCGGACGAAAGAAGTCGAAACACCACCGCTTGTCGGGCAGGGCGAACACGAGGCAGCCGTCGTCCCTCACCAGCCGCCGCACGCTGTCGAGGAAGCCCAACAGGTCGGGCATGTGCTCGAGCACGTGCGACACGACCACGGCGTCGAACGTGCCGAGGTCCGCGGAGGGAAAGGCCTCGTGGAGCGGCCCCTCCCGCCAGATCACGTCCACATCCTCGATCGCGTCGGGGCTCACCGCCGCGGCCGCATACTTGGCGACGAGGCCCTGTTTCGTGTCGTGATCGACGACGCACGCGTTCCAGCCCCGGCTCTTCGGGACGAGCGGCCGAAACGACGCCCCCACCTCCACGACCCGCGCCGTCAAGGGGAGGCCCTCGAGGAGCAGGTCGCGCCGGGGATCGGGCGGTTCGGCTTCAGCCATGCAGCACCGTGGCCGTGCGAATGCGGTCCGTGAAACGATCCCATCCGTAGGTGTCTCGGACGAGCGCGGCAGTGGCCTCGGCCACCCGCGCGTAACGCGGCGTCGCCCGAGCCAGCGCCACCGCCTCCCGCAGCGCGGCGTCCCAGCCCTCCGCTCCCGTGAGCCGACCCACCTCCGGAGACGCGATCGCCTGCCGGAAGGTGCTCGTGGGCGTGGCGACGGTCCAGGTGCCGACGGCGGCCGCCTCGAAGAACTTCAGCTCGCTCTTGCAGTTGGTGAACACGTTGTCCTGGAGCGGCGCGATGTTGATCTCCATCTCGGCAATCAGCCGCTGGAGGTTCACCCAATCGTGAAGCGGCACCATCTCCACGCGATTGGCATGGGCACCCAGCGGGCCCGTGGTGTCCATGAAGCCGACCACCCGCACGCGCACGTCGGGGTCGGATTCGAGCAGCCGCGCCAGGGCGGGGGCGGCGATCGCGAAGTCGCGGTTGTGGGTGGGCGAACCGCTGAAGTAGCCGATGCCGACGGTGCCGTCTCCGGCGAACCCGCGGGACCGCTTCGCCCCGAGCAGCAGGTCCGACACCTCCTGCTGGTGGCGGTTGAGGAAATTCGGAACGACGTGCACCGGCCCCCCGACGACCTCGCGCATCCGCTCCGCGAGAAACGCGTTGGTGGTGATGCCGGCATCGCAGAGCCTGGCCACCGCTTCCAGGCGACCGCAGTAGGCGTACCAGCCGTCCCAGTTCGCGCTCGTCTTCGTGTCTTGATCGAGCGTGTCGAGGATCAGGTGCACGTAGTCGATGTCGAACACGAGGTCGTCGCAGTCGAAGATCACCGGCACCCGATGCGCCCGCGCCGCCGCGATGAGGCGGCCGACGTCGGCGTCGTACCGCACGCGCGCGAGAACGAGCGCGTCCAGTTCCGCGACCCGCGGCAGCAGGTGCCGGATCTCGGTGCCGCTGAACCACGAGGCAGCCACCTGCTGCGGCGTTTCGCGGCGCAGGCTCTCGACCATGTTGTAGACGCGGTAGCGGAACGTGCTCGTGTCGGGCCGCTCGTAGAGCCAGGCCACGCGGGGCAGATCCCGATCGATGTCGCGCAGGCGATCCTCGAGCGGCTCGGCCTCCCACGGTGGGTTGTAGTGAAAGTTGTCGCTGACGAGTCGGGTAAACATGGCGTTGTGGCAGGGTGTTCAGGCGGCCCGCGCGGGCCGGAGGGTGACGGCGCCTTCCTCGGTGAAGTGGCTGGCGATTCGTTCGACCGTGGGGCCGAGGGCCCGGCCCCAGTCGCGGCAGATGCGGTCGTTTCGCAGGTTGGCCGCCCGCGTCTCGGCATCGGCGGCGGCCGTCGCCAGAGCCGCCAGCCCGGCCCGCATGGCGGCCAGCGTCGGCGGCACGACCTGAATGTTGTCCGAATAGCGGGACAGATCCTCTTTGATGCCGCGGCTGTTGGTGAGCACGACGGCCCCCGCGGCGGCGAGATCGAGGGGCGGGTACGAGGGGTGCGGCGTGTCCATCAGCACCAGCCCGGCATCCATGGAGCGGACGAACGCCTGGTATTCGCCCCAGGCGAGCGCCTGCACCAGCTTCGGCCGCAGGCCCCGCGGAAAGACGAGGTCGGGCACGTCCTTGCCGACCAGGAACAAGTCCCACTCGGAGGGATGGAAGGCGCCGTCCGCGATGGCGGCCGCCAGCGACTCGATGCCGAGCTCGAACAGGTTCCGAAGGTTGTTGGGCCGGGCATAGAAGAACAGCCGCCGCTTTCCCGATCCGCCGACAGGCCGCGCGTCGCCGGCCGCACCCGGAAAGGCGGGCTCGAACCAGATGGCGCGTTCCGCCAAGCCGGGAATCGGGTCGGGCCCGGCGGTGAGATGGTCGAACAGCAGTCGCGCGTTGACCGCCACGAGCAGATCGGGTTCGTGGAGCACCTGCTCGCACCGCAGCCGCTCATCGCCGAAGGGGTAGAACATCCGCTCGTCCTCTTGGAGCAGGTACGCGAGCCGGTCGCGCCGCACGGTCGAGAGGAGGCTGCGGGTGGTCCACCACGAGGTCGAAACGAAGTAGTCGCGTTCGGAGATGGGGAGCTCGCGCCCGCCCTGATACGGGGCATGGACCGCTTCGAGAGGCGTCTCCAGCCGGACCCCGTTGGCGTCGAGCACGCCGCCGACCGCACCGGGATCGGGCGGCTGGTTGCGGGTCACGATCCGGAGCGTGGCGGCCATCCGGTTGGCGAGGAGGGCCCCGAGGACGATCGCCGTTCCCACCCCGCCGAAGAGGTGCGCGCGATCGACCGCATCGGTGACGATCGACACGCGCAGCCCGGCGACCGGCGCGGGAAAGCAGTTGATCGGGCGGATGGCAGGCCAGCGCGCGTCGAGCCATTCGGCGACCGGGAGCGGATGCCCGGCGGTCGTCGTCGGACAGGCACTGGCCGCGGTCTGCGGCACGCCACATTCGCCGGTCTGCGAGCGGCGCTGCCTTGCCCGCCGGAGTTTCTCCTGCACGCGAACGATCCGCGATCCGATCCACGGAATTCGGGAGACGCGGTCGCCGATCATCCTGCCGAGTTTCATGGGTTCGATCTTCACGAAGGTGGGCGGGGAGCGTGGGGAGGAATAGCACATCCCCGCCGCCGTCGAAATGGCATTTTCGCCGGTTTCGAGAGGCTGGGCGGTTCGGCGAATGCCGGGGGAACGCGGCCCACCCTGACGCGTTATGCCGCCCGGGCGAGGGTGCCGGCGGCCCCGCCGTAGAACCGCGAATACCCCTCGTAATCCTCCCGGTAGGCGAGGCGAATCAGCGACCGGGTATGGTCGTCGAAAAAGACCTCGGCGGAGGGGATGCCCATGGTGCGGAGCCGACCAGAATCGAGCGGCAGACGCGCCGCCGTCGCCGGCCACCGCCACCGTTCGCGGGGCGCATTGTGATGCGGCGACTTCGACAGCCGCTCAAACGGGGACTCGCGTAGGCCGTAGAGCCGCTCGAGCACCCGGATGCGCGGTTCGATGTCCTCCAGTGGAACATGGAGCAGCACACGCGGGTCCTGGGCCGGATTCCACTGGGGCTCGAAGTGCGGGTCCAGCGGGGTTCCCGTGTCGCGCGCCGCCAGGATGTGGCGGAGAAATTCCTCGAACGTCGCCGTGGCGGCGTCGCCGAGTCCCTGGCACCGCTTCCACGGGAGAAACGCCTCCCAGGCGGCCCGAAGCCCCGACTTCGGATCTCGAATGAAATGCAGGAACGCGCTGACCGCGCGGCGGCCAGGATCGCGAACCACCTTGACCGTGAGTTTTCCCGTCTGTCCCAGGAGCGTCGCGTAGCACAGCGATCCGTAACCGGAAGTCTGCTTGACCCGCGTGTGCCAGTACTCGTGCATCCGGTTCGGATAGAGCGATTCCGCCTCGTCGAGCCAGTCATTCTGGTAAAGAAACCACTTCAGCATCGTGGTATTCGCGGCCTTGCGGCTCCAACTGACCGCGATCGGAAACTCGGGGGCCACGAGCGGCCATGTGTTGCCGAGCCCGTCGGGAAATGCATCGCCTGCCGACTCGATCCCGCTCCGGTGGGCGGCGGGGGTGCCGGAAGGGCCGACGTCGTGCATGGTGGGACGCCCCGCCTCGGGGATGCGGAACCGCGTCTTCAATGCCTCGTTGATCGTCCGGTGCATGGTCGGATGCCCTGCCAGGGAGATGCGGACCGGTGGCCCGGCCATTGACCGGACACCCGGCAAGCACCAATCGGAAGGGGGGTGTAGCGGATCGGGCCGGCCGGCAAAACCCCGATTCATCCGGATTCGGTCCGGTAGGCCCGGCACTCGACGGTGCGAAAGTCGCCGTTTTTGCGAGCCAGTCCGCCAAGTGAGGCTGCTGGGGCTCGAACCCAGGACCAACGGATTAAAAGTCCGATGCTCTACCGACTGAGCTACAGCCTCGGGAGCCATCGTACCGCGGCGTGCGGCACGGGCAACCGAGGGCCCCGCAGGGTCGCCGGCGGCGACCGGGACGGGCGGAATCACCGCGAAAATGCCCGAGAGAGGACTTGAACCTCCACCCAGTTACCTGGACAAGAACCTGAATCTTGCGCGTCTGCCAATTCCGCCACTCGGGCAAGTGACCCTCTGATCCTAGCAACGGCCGGTCCGCCTGCAAGAAACGGCCGCGACGCGGCCGCGCGGCCGTCGATCCGCCCCGGGGCCGCCGGGCTCGGGCCGCCGGCCGGTCACTCGACGGTCACGCTCTTGGCGAGGTTCCGCGGTTTGTCCACGTCGCAGCCGCGCAGCACGGCGATGTGGTAGGCGAGCAACTGCAGGGGGATCGCGGCCACGATCGGGTGCAGAAAATCCGGCGTCTCGGGAAGTTCGATGACGTCGTCGGCCACCCGCCGCACCCGGTCGTCACCCCGGGTGCAGACCGCGATCACCGGGCCGCTCCGCGCCTTGATCTCCTCGACGTTGGCCATCACCTTCTCGTACACGCCCCCGCGCGGGATCAGGAACACGCTCGGGGTGGCGGCATCGACCAGTGCGATCGGCCCGTGCTTCATTTCCGCCGCCGGATAGCCCTCGGCGTGGATGTAGCTGATCTCCTTGAGCTTCAGGGCGCCTTCCAGCGCCAGCGGGAAGTTGTACTGCCGTCCGAGGTACAGAAAGGTGGCCGCGTCCCGATACTTGGCGGCGATCCCACGGACGACGTCGTCCGTCTGCAGGGCCTCGGCCACGAGGTCCGGGAGCCGTTCCAGCTCGGCGATGAACCGCAGCCCCTGCTCGTAGCCCATGTGCCGGAGGCGGCCGAAGGCCAGGGCCAGGAGCGCCAGCACCGTGCACTGGCTCGTGAACGCCTTCGTGCTGGCGACGCCGATTTCCGGTCCGGCATGGAGGTAGATGCCGCCATCGGACTCGGTCGCGATCGTGCTTCCGACGACGTTGCAGATCGCCAGCGCGGGATGCCCCTTGCGCTTCAGTTCCCGCACTGCCGCCAGCGTATCGGCCGTCTCGCCCGACTGGGTGATGGCGAACAGCAGCGTCCCCTCGTCGATGGGCGGGTTCCGATAACGCAGTTCGCTGGCATACTCGACCTCCACCGGCAGCCGGGCGAACTCCTCGATCAGGTATTCCCCGACGAGGGCGGCGTGCCAGCTCGTGCCGCAGCCGGTGAGCAGGATGCGGTTGATCCGCTGCAGTTTCCGAGCCGGCATGTCGAGCCCGCCGAACATGGCGCTGGCGTCGTCCCGCGACAGCCGGCCGCGCATCGCCGCCCGGATCGTCTCCGGCTGCTCGTGGATCTCCTTGAGCATGAAGTGCGGGAAGTCGCCGGTTTCGACGTCGTCGGCGGTCAGGTCGAGCGGCCGCACCACCGGCTCGATCCGTCCCGCGTCGCGGTGGATGATCCGCAGGCTGTCGGCCGTGACGATGGCCAGCTCGTGGTCGGCGAGATGGACGATCCGGTCGGCCCGACCGGCGACCGCGCTGGCGTCACTGGCCACGAACTGCTCGTCGGCACCGATGCCCACCGCCAGCGGGCTGCCCAGCCGGGCGGCGACCAGCATGCCCGGCTGGTCGCGGAACAGCACCAGCAGCCCGTAGGTGCCGCGCAGGGCCGCCAGCGCCTCGCGGACGGCGGCCACCCACGGGGAGTCGGCGGGGTCGTCCCCGGGCCCGTCCCCCGGACCGTCCCCCTGCAGGCGACCGCGCAGGCAGTGGTCGATGAGATGGGCGATGACCTCGGTGTCGGTCTGGGAGCGAAACCGGTAGCCCGCGGCCTCGAGCCTGGATTTGATGTCGCGGAAGTTTTCGATCACCCCGTTGTGGACGACGGCCACCGACGGGCTTTCGTCCGCATCGGGACAGCCGAGGTGCGGGTGGGCGTTGTCGTCCGTCGGCGCGCCGTGGGTCGCCCAGCGGGTGTGGCCGATGGCGATCGAGCCGTCCCCAGCCTCCTCGTCGAGCAACGCCTCCAACCGGCCGAGCCGGCCGGCCGCCTTGCGGACGCGGATCGTGCCGTCGTCATTCAGCGTGGCGATGCCGGCCGAGTCGTAGCCGCGATACTCGAGCCGGCGTAGCCCGGCCAGGACGACGGGCACCGCCTGGCGAAAACCGACGTAGCCGAGGATGCCGCACATCTGGAAAATCCCCCGTTTCGTCGGATTGCAACCGCAACTCGCGCCGCGATCCGCATTTTCGACAGTTTACGGCCCTGGTCAAGCGAGCGAAAATCGAGCGAGCGTTCCATGACATCCCGTCGTCCCGAAACCGTCCTGATCGTGATCCCGGCCCGGCTCTCGAGCCGCAGATTGCCACGCAAGATGCTGCTCGCCGACAGCGGACGCACCCTGGTGGAACACACCTGGCTGGCGGCCCGACTGGCCCGATCGGCGGCCGCCGTCGCCGTGGCCACCGACAGCGAGGAGATCGCCGCCGCCGTCCGCGGCTTCGGGGGCGTGGCCGTGATGACCTCCCCGGACTGTGCCAGCGGGACGGAGCGAATCGTCGCCGCCCTCGACCGGCTGCCGGCCGCGGACATCGTCGTCAACGTGCAGGGGGACGAGCCGGAACTGGCGGGGGAGGCGATCGACACCGCGGTGAGCCTCCTCGGCCGCTGCCCGGAGGCGGGCGTCGCCACGCTCGTGACCCCGCTGCGCTGCGCGGAGGACCTGCGCGACCCGGCGGCGGTGAAGGCGGTGCTGACACCCTGGCGGGACGGAGCGGGCCAGCCCGTCGTCGATGCCTGGCGGGCGGTCTATTTCAGCCGGGCGCCGGTGCCCGCCGCGCGGGACTGGACGGAAGACCTGATCCGCGCCGTGCCGCCGCTCTACTGGCAGCACGTCGGGCTGTATGCCTACCGACGCCGCGTGCTCGAGGCCTGGAACTCCCTCCCCGGATCGCGGCTCGCCGACGTCGAGAGCCTGGAGCAGCTGCGGCTCGTCGAGGCGGGGATCCCGCTGGCGGCGGCGGCGATCGAGCACGCGGCCCGCGGCATCGACACGCCCCGCGACTACGCCGCGTTCGTGGCCCGCTGTCGCGCGGCCGCCGCGGGCTGACGAACGACGCCTGCCGTCAGGCCTTCGCCACCGGCACGAGCAGCACGCTGGCGGCGGCCTGTGAGAGCACGGCCTCCGAGGTGCTGCCGAGCAGCCAGCGGGAAAAGGCGTCGGTCGGCGTCCGACCGAGGACGATGAGGTCGATGGCGTCGGCCCGCGTCCGCTCGAGGATCCGTTCGGCCGGATTGCCCTCGGCGACGAGCGGCTCGTGTCCGTGGAACGGCCCGGGCAGCTCGGCGCGAAACGCGGCCAGTCGGCCCGCGAGGGCCGCGACCTCTTCGTCATGTTCGTTCTGCCAGGCCTGGGCCATCGCCGCGGCATCGGGATCGCGCACCCGCTTCCGCACCCAGTCGGGCACCGGACCAGCCAGCAGCGACTCGGTGACCCCGATGACGCGGCCGATGGTCCCGGCGGGCCAGTTGATCTCCGCGACCGCCCGCGTCACCGCCGCGGCACTGGCAGGATGATGGCAGGCGAGGACGCGGAACGGGTCGTGCGCCGCGGCACCGCGGGCGACGAGTACCGGCAGGCTGGCGCCGTGCACGACGGCCCGGGACACGCTCCCGAGGAGCAGCCGCTCGAGCGACCCGTGGCCGCGGGCGCCCACCACGAGCAGATCGGCCTTCCATTCCGCGGCCGACTCGAGCAGCCCGACGGCCGCCGACTTCGAACTGCAGATCATCTCGGGGGGGCGCATGAACCCGGCGGGCAGCAGGCTGCAGGCCTCCTCGAAGAGCGCGGCGGCGGCGCCGTCCACGATCCGTCGCGGCCGGCCGGGGAGGCGTTTTTCCAGCTCCAGCGGCGAGAAGTAGATCGCCACCCCGTCACGGGCGGGCGCCACGAGCCGGGCCACCAGCCGCACCGCGTCGAGCGATGACTCCGACCCATCGACACCGATCAGGACTTTCATCGCAGTTTCTCCGGGCGGGGCGTGACGGAGCAGTGTACGTCGTCTCGGCCGCATCGGCCACGGGCGCGTTGCCGCGGGCGCCGGCGGGCGGTTTCAAGCGATCGGCACCTTGGCCAGCTCCCCCGGGATCTCGCGGACGAGCCGGGGCACGGCGTAGCCCGGCAGCGTCTCCCGCAGCCGTCGGTGCAGGTCCCGGGCCGCGGTCTCCGGCAGCTCGAACTCCGCGGCACCGCGGACGCGGTCGAGAAGATGCAGGTAGTAGGGCGCGACGCCGATCTCCACGAGCCGCTCGGACAGCGCCCGCTGGGCGGCCAGCGTGTCGTTGATCCCGGCCAGCAGCACGGCCTGATTGAGGAGCAGCGCGGGAGCGCCGGCGAGGCGGCGAACGGACCGGGCCACCGCGTCGTCGAGTTCGGCGGCGTGATTGGCGTGGATCACGACCACGCAGGTCAGCCGGGTCGCGGCCAGCGTGGCCACGAGTTCGTCGGTGACCCGTGCCGGGAGCACGACCGGCAGCCGGGTGTGGATCCGCAGCCGGCGCAGGTGTGGAATCGCCGCCGCCGCCGCGACGACGCCGGCGAGCCGGCCGTCGTCGAGCAGCAGCGGGTCGCCACCGGACAGGATCAGTTCCTCCAGCGACGGGTCGGCGGCGACGGCCGCCAGCGCCGCGGCGACCCCCGCCTGCGTCGCGCCGCTTTCGGCGTAGGGAAACTCGCGGCGGAAACAGTAGCGGCAGTTGACGGCACAGCCGCCGGTGGCGAGCACCAGTGCCCGGCCGGCGTATTTCCTCACCAGCCCGGGTGCCGCCCGGGCCGCCGACTCGGCCAGCGGGTCGGCCACGAATCCCTCCACCGCGCGGCGTTCGGCCGGCCGGGGCAGCACCTGGAGCAGGAGGGGATCGTCCGGGTCGCCGGGCCGCATCCGCGCGGCGAACGCCCGGGGGACGAGGAGCGGAAAGTCGGTCGCGGCGGCTG
>JBIKKQ010000123.1:0-10373 GCA_044360305.1 Pirellulales bacterium | reverse complement strand
TGGGGCATGGGCAACCCCTTCCTGTCCGCTGGGGCAGCGGTGTCTTTTGGTGCGCGAGAATCAAGTGTGAGCCGTATCAGGCGTCGGCGGAGCGGAAGGGACGGACGGCGTCGATCGAATCGGCGGCCGCCGCCAGCATCACCAGCCGGTCGAAGCCGAGCGCCGCCCCGACGCCCTCGGGCATGCCCGGCCCGTGGGCGGCTAGCAGCCGGGCCGGCACCGGCAGCGCCGGCCTGCCGGTCGCGACCCGCACCCCGTTGGCGGCCGCGATCCGGGCGGCGAGCACGTCGCGGCTCGTCTCCTCCTCCCAGCCGTTGGCGAGTTCGACGCCGGTCACGAACAGCTCGAACCGCCGGGCGGCGGGAGGATCGGCATCGACGCGGGCGAAGGCGGCCTGCGAGGGGGGCCAGGCCTCGAGCATCGTCGGCCGTCGATGACCGAGCCCGGGCTGCACGACGCCGCTGAGCAGCAGCTCGAAGGCCCGGTCCCAGCGGTCGCCGGGGCCCGCCTGCGGATCCGGCGCGGGGGCGGCGATGCCGGCGGCAGCCACGGCGGCTTCCATCTCTCCGAGCGACGCCCGGAGCGGATCGACGCCGGCCGCGGCGGAGAACGCGGCCGAACAGGTCGTCCGCTCGATGCCCGCCGTGCCGAGCGCGGCATGGCAGAGCCGCTCCAGCAGGTCGGCGGTGTCGGCGAGCGTCGCCTGTGGTGCGTACCATTCGAGGAGCACGAACTCGAGGTCGTGCTGCCGCCCCTGCTCGCCGGCGCGGAACGACCGGGCGAACTGGTAGATCGGCCCCGAGCCGGCTGCCAGCAGCCGCTTCATCAGGGCCTCGGGACTGGCCTGCAGCCAGCGGTCGGCGGCCCCCGGAATCGGCACGGCGAGCGGATCGATGAACGGCTCCGGCAGCACCTCCGTCGACAGCACGGGGGTGTCCACCTCGAGGAACCCGCGGCCGTCGAACAGGTCGCGCAGCCGCGAGCGGATTCGGGCCCGGAGTTCGAGGATCGGCCGTGCCGTCATGCCCGGGCGGGTTCCGGCTTCCGGGCCGCGAGCCGCTCCGCCGTCTCCCGGTAGATGAGGACGGGGCAGGGCGCCCGGCGGACGATCGCCTCCGCCACGCTGCCCATCAGCAGCCGCGAGAGGCCGGTGCGGCCGTGCGTGCCGAGGACGATCATCTCCGCCTGCTCGTCGGTGGCGATGCGCACGATCTCGGCCGCCGGATCCCCCATCGTGAGCCGATGGGTGAAGGGCACGGCCGTGTCGGCGGGCTTGACGTCCTCGAGCATCTTCAGGATTCGTTCGGAGCTCGGCTCGGGCAGGCCGTAATACAGTTCGCCGCCGCCGTAGGCCAGCGGCGGCTCCTCGACGTGCACGATCAGGAGCCGGCTGCCCGACTGCCGGGCCAGCGCCGCGGCATGCACGAGCGCGGCGTCGCTGGCGGTGGAGAAGTCGGTCGGAAAGACGATGGTGTTCGCGGGCATGGCCTGGACCTCCTCGGAGCGCGGGTGCGGCCGGGCGGCCCGGCCGACGGCGAGAATACTACACGCTCCGTCGGCCGGTTCAGTGGAGCCGCATCCCGGGCACGGCGCCGGCGTCGGGGGACAGCAGGTAGACACCTGGGCCGCCGGCGCCGCTGGCGGCCACGACCATCCCCTCGCTGAGGCCGAACTTCATCTGCCGGGGAGCGAGGTTGGCGACGATCACCACCAGCCGGCCGACGAGCGCCGCCGGATCGTGGAACCCCTTGATGCCGGCGAACACGGTCCGCCGGTTCTCGCCGCCGAGGCTGACGGTGAGCTGGAGGAGCTTCTTCGCCTCCGGCACCTCCTCGGCCGCGACGATCCGCGCCACCCGGAGGTCGATCTTCGCGAAATCGTCGATCGTGCACTGGGCCGCGAGCGGCTCGGCGACGAGGGCCGCGTCGCCGTCGTGCGGGCCGGCGGTCGTTGCCTGAGGGTTGTCGTGCGCGTCCATCGGTGCTGCTCCTGTCTTCGGGGATGGGTCCTGACGCTGGTCGGTTACCGCGGCGAGCAGGGCCGACACCTGGGCCGGCTCGACCCGCCGCATCATCGGAAGGAACGCCGCCACCGGCTGGCCGACGAGCGGCGTCTGCGACTCGTCCCAGGAACGGATTGGGCCGCCGACGAGGGCCCCGGCCTGCTCAGCCAGCGCCGGCAGGACCGGCGCCAGGTAGACGGCGATCTGCCGGAACAGGTTGAGGGACACGCTGGCCACGTCGCGGAGCCGGCCGGCGGATTCGGGCCCGGCCTTGGCCAGCTTCCACGGTTGCTCGGCATCGACGTAGGCGTTGGCCCGGTCGGCTGCCGCCATCACCAGCCGCATCGCCCGGGCCGTGTCGCAGGCCTCGTAGGCGGCGGCGATCGCCGCGCCGTCGGCCGCGGCGAGGGCGAACAGGCCGCCGTCGTCCGGATAGCGGTCGGCGAGGCCGGTCTTCTCCAGCCAGCGGGCCGTGCGGCTGGCGAGGTTCACCACCTTGCCGACGAGGTCGCCGTTGACCTTGGCCGCGAAGTCGTCGAGATCGAGGTCGATGTCGTCGATGCCGCCGGAGAGCTTGGCCGCGTAGTAGTAGCGGAGCATGCCCGGATCGAGGTGGTCGAGGTAGGTGCGGGCGAGGAGGAACGTGCCGCGGGCCTTCGACATCTTCGCGCCGTTGACGGTCAGGAAGCCGTGGACGCGGACCCGGGTCGGCAGCGCCAGGTCGGCGGCCTCGAGCAGCGCCGGCCAGAACAGCGTGTGGAAGTAGACGATGTCCTTGCCGATGAAGTGGTGGATCTCGGCCGGCGGCTCGTTCGTCCCGCCCCGGCCCCACCAGGCGTCGAAGGCGTCGCCGCGGTCGGCGCACCATTCGGTCGTGGCGGCGAGGTAGCCGATCGGCGCATCGAACCAGACGTACCAGTAGTGGCCGGGGGCGTCGGGGATCTCGAAGCCGAAGTACGGGGCGGGTCGGGAGACGTCCCAGTCGCGGAGCGGCTCGCCGAGGAAGTGGCCGGCGAGGTAGTTGGCGACGGGCGGGTCGAGCGCGGCCGAGTGCCGCGTCCAGTGGTCGAGAAACCCGTGCATCTGCTCGAGCGTCACGAACAGGTGCTCGGCCGACCGGACCTCGGGCCGGGTGCCGGAGAGCGTGCTGCGCGGATCGACGAGGTCGGCCGGCGCGTAGGTGGCGTTGCACTGCTCGCAGGCGTCGCCGTACTGGTCGGCCGCGCCGCACTTCGGGCAGCCTCCCTTCACGAACCGGTCGGCGAGGAACACGCCGGCCTCGACGTCATACAGTTGGCTGACCGACCGCGAGACGACGAGCCCGCGGTCGCGGAGCCGCCGCCAGATCTCGGCGCACAGCCGACGGTTGGCGTCGCTGTCAGTCGAGCCGTAGTGATCGAAGGCGATCTGGAAGCCGGCGAAGTCGGCCTGGTGTGCCGCCCGCATGGCCGCGATCAGTTCCTGCTCGCTGCGCCCTTCCGCCCGGGCCCGGATCATGATCGCCGTGCCGTGCGTGTCGTCGGCGCAGAGATAGACCGCACGGTGGCCGCGGAGCTTCTGGAAGCGGACGAAGACGTCGGTCTGGATGTACTCGACGAGGTGCCCGAGATGGATGTGGCCGTTGGCGTAGGGGAGCGCCGAGGTGACGAGGATGCGGCGGGGAGTGACGGCGGGCATGCGGCGTCGCGATGGCGTGCGGGCGGATTGGGCGAGTCGGGATTGTAGGACCGGACCGCGGGGTGGGAAACAGCATCCGCCTGGTGGTTTGGGCAAGCGCCGGCAGCGCCCAACTGGGCTTGTGGCGGTCCGGCGCGCCGGGCAGTATTCCGCCCCCACACGCGTTCCCGAAGCCCGGAGCCAGGAAAGATGCTGTCAGGCAGACATCGCACCGCCCTCGCCCTTCTCGTCGTCTGCTCGGTCTGTTCGTGGACCGGACCGGCCGCCGCGAACCCCGTCGCCCCCAACCCGGCCGCGCAGGCCGCGGCCGGCGAGGCCATGCTCCTCGAGTTCTCGGCCGAGTGGTGTGCCCACTGCCGGCAGATGGCGCCGCTGCTCCGCGACGTCGCCGCGGCCGGCTGGGTGGTGCGGACGGTCGATTGCGACCGCGAACTCGACCTCGTCCGTCGGTTCGGCGTCTCCGCCGTGCCCTGCTACGTGCTCGTCGTGAAGGGGCACGAGGTGGGCCGGATCAACGGGGCCACCACCCGGGGCGAACTCGAAAAACTGCTCGCCCGCGCGGCAACGCCGCTCGGCGGCGTCGCGGTCGCCGCGGCCCCGCGCGGTCCCGCCCAGATGCCCGGCATGCCCGTCCCCACGGCGGCCGCCGCGGCGCCGCTGGCGATCGAGCCAACGGCCCGGGCGAACACGCCGGCGGCGGCCCTCGCCGCCGCGCCGGCCGTTGCCGCAGCGCTGTCCCGGCAGGTCAGGCCGGTCACGGCGCCAGCCCCGCCTCGGGCCGAGCCGGCCGCCGCGGCGCCGCCCAGCGACGAGCGGGTGTTGCTCGATCGCCGGCTGCTCAACGCGACGGTCCGGCTGCGGGTCGATGACGGCAAGGGGATCGCCCGTGGCACCGGCACGGTGATCGACTGTCGCCAGGGGGAGGCCCTGATCCTGACCTGCGGGCACATCTTCCGCGACTCGCAGGGGCAGGGGCGGATCGAGGTCGATCTGTTCGCGCCCGGCGGGCCGCGGGGCGTGGCGGGCGAGGTCGTGTCGTGGGATCTGCAGCGCGACCTGGCGCTGGTGAGCGTGTTCACCGACGTGCCGCTGGAGCCGGTTCGCGTCGGCGGCGGCGATCGCCGTCCGGCGCCGGGCGACGCCGTGATCTCCGTCGGCTGCGACGGCGGCGCGACGCCCACGGTTCAGCACAGCAAGGTGACCGCCATCGACCGCTATCTCGGTCCGGCGAACGTCGAGGTGGCGGGGCAGCCCGTCCAGGGCCGCAGCGGCGGCGGCCTGTTCGCCGCCGACGGCACGTTGATCGGGGTCTGCAGCGCGGCCGACAAGGAATACGACGAGGGCATCTTCACGGCCCTGCCGGCCGTGCACGAGCAGCTCGACGCCGCCGGCCTGGCGTTCGTCTACCGGCACGTCTATCCCGGCGCCGACGCCGCGGTCGCCGGATCACCGGCGATGCCCGCCGAGATGCCGACGGCGTCGTTCGACCGGCGGCCCCGCGACGAGGCGGTGCCCACCGCATCGACCGATCCCGCGGCCCGGCCCGACGTCGCGGCCGGCGCCGATCCGTCCCCCGGCGAGCGGGCGCTCCTCGATCAGGTCCGCCGGCACCAGGGGCGGGCGGAGGTGATCTGCATCGTCCGTCCGCACGGCGGCAGCCAGGCCGACAGCGAGGTGTACGTGCTCAAGGAGGCCGGCCCGGGATTCGTCGATCGGCTGTCGCAGGTCCATCAGCCTGCGGTCCGGCCGGCGGCCGAGGCGGGCCGGGCCGACCTCGCCCGTCTCCCCGGGGTCAATCCGCTGCGGTAGATTCGTCAGGACGATGCTCCAATATCTCGTCCGTCACGGCCGCAGCGTGTCCAACCAGGAGGGGCGCGTGCAGGGCCGCGCCGACGTCGCGCTCAGTCCGGACGGTCGGCGGCAGGCGGCGGCGATGGCCGACTGGGTCCGCACCCTGCCGCGGGTGGACGAGGTCTGGTCGAGCCCGCTCGTCCGCGCCCGGCACACCGCCGAACCGATCGCCGCCGCCCGCGGCCTCACGGTGCGGATCGCCGAGGAGCTCGCCGAACTCGACGCCGGCATCTTCCAGGGACATCTGTGGGCGGAACTGGAGATGCGGTTCCCGGACGAAGTGGCCCGCTGGCGGTCGGGCGATGCCGAGTTCGCGATTCCCGGGGGCGAATCCCGGGCGCAGCTCGCGGCCCGCGGCCGGGCCGCGCTCGAGTCGCTTGCGGCCCGCGCGGCGGGCGCGATCGTGGTGGTGGCCCACGGCGGCATCCTCACGGCGGCGCTCGGCAGCCTGCTCGGCCGCACGCACCCGCTCCTCGCCGCCGCGGCCGAGCGGCCGTTCACGCGGCTGCCCGCGCTCGACAACTGCTCGGTCTCGACGCTCCGCTGGCCCGGTCCGGATCTGCTGGCGTTCAACGACACCGGCCACCTGGCCGGCATGACTGCCGACGACGCGGCGGCCGACGCCGCCGCCGGCGATCCGGCACCATGATGGCGACCGGTCGTCAGTCGCCGACCTGGACCGTGACCGGCTCGGCGTTGACCGCCTCCGCGGACCCCGGCCCCGACCGGCCCGTGGCCCGGATCGTCACGGTGCCCCGGCCGAGCAATTCGGCCGGCACCTCGATCGTCGCCTCGGCGGCGGAGGTCCGGCCGAGCACGCGGCCGGCCGCGTGGATCAGCGCGGCACTGATGCCCGTGCCCGAGACCCGCACCCGCACCGATCCCTGCGGCGTCACGCGGCGCGGTTCCACCGCGACCGCGAGCGAGCGGCCGTGGTTCGCGAACTGCACCGGCACGATCCGGCGGCCCTGCGTCTCGATCGGGCCGGCGTCGATGGCCACCAGCCGCAGGTCGTGGTGGCCGTCGGCGAACACCGCGGTGTCGAGCGGCAGCCGTTGCCCGGGGCCGCACTGGGCGACCCGCGCCCCGTCGAGGAACAGTTCGAACCGGTCCGCCCGGCCGTCGTTCGCCACGGTCACCCGCGGCTCGAACTCGACTTTTCCGGAGAGGGGGGCGTTGTCCGCCAGCGGCTTGCCGGTCGCGGCGTCGATCACCTCCACCCGGGGCACGACCGCCCACGGCTGACAGAGCGGATCGCCGACCACCAGCAGCTGGTAGGGCGAATGGACCGACTGGAAGAACGCCTCGGCGAGGCTCGCGCCGCGGGCGTAGTGGAGCAGCAGGCCGGGGTGGGGAAACTTGGCCTGGTGGGCCTGGGGCTGCGTGGCGGCATTGCCGTTGGGGAGCATCACGAACGGTTCCACGACCGTGCCGCAGGCGCCGGCGGCGCCGGCCCGGATGAAATGCGAGAGCGGGGTCTGCCCGGCGCCGGGCGTGAACACGGCGCCGAAGCTCGTCAGGTTGTCGCAGATCGCCCCCGGCAGGAGCCGGGCGTTGCTCGAGTCCCAGTCGAAATCGGGCGTGCCGGTCATCAGGCCGGCGACGTTCCGGCGGCCGGCCGGGAGGATGCCCGGCAGGATCTCCGCCTGTGCCCCCGCCGCCTCGATCGCCTTCACCGTGCCCTTGACCGGGTTGAACCGGGCCTTGGTTCGGACGTCGGCGTTGGTCATGAAGTACAGCGTGCCGGGCGGCCGGGTGCCATCGGCGGCGGCGGCGGACCGCAGGGCGGCGACGACCTCGGCCACGGTGTTGCCGCGGCCCGCGGTCACGCCGAGCATCGTCGAGAGCAGGTAGCGGTTGCCTCCGACCTCCAGCAGATCGCCCCGGTCGCTCCACCCGTACCAGCTGCGGAAGCCGACCGTCGTCGGCGGGGCGCCGTCCGCCCCCAGCGGCCGGAAGTAGTCGTTGCTCTCCGGGTCGAGCCACGCCGGCTGGCCGCTCTGCACGGTGCCGTACAGCATCGTCATCCCGGTGAGCGAGGCCGATGGAAACTTGAGCGCCGGCACCTTGGCGAGCTCGGCCGGCAGTTCGGCGGCGAAATCGATCCGCCAGGGAAAGCCGCTGGAATAGACCACGTAGTCGATCTGCGGGGCCAGGCCGCGGGCCTCGATCGTCCGCAGCACGGGGAGGAGGATCTCGCCGCGAAACCGGTCGATCGTCGTGCTCTCGTCCCCGGCCTTCCAGGGGAGCATGAACACGTTGAGCGCCGGGATGGCGCGGAGCTCGATGAACGCGTTGGCGATGGCGAGGCTGTCGGCGCTCGCCGGGTTGACGACCAGCAGCAGGTTCTCCGGGCCGCCGCCGGCCCGGGCCGGAGCGGGAGGAAGCAGGCCCGGGATGGGCAGCAACAGGGCCACGATCAGCAGACGGCGGGCGGTGATCCACAACCGGCCGCCACGGTTTCGCAGGCGGCAGCCGATCGGTCTGGTCGTCATCAAGTCCGCGGTCCTCCGCCCTGTTCGATTGGAAGAGTCTACCGGTGCCGCGTCGCCCGCTCCATCGGCGCGCGTGCCGCCGCCGGGAACCGGCCCGGATCGGCCTGTCGGCCGGCAACGCCGCCGCGGTACACTTTGGCCGGCGCGACGTCGCGGCTTGAAGCCGGCCGCCGGGAACGAGGAGAGCAGCGATGCAGCCGGGGAGCGCGGGGATGGTCGCGGCACTGCTCGTCGCCGCGGGCATGATCGCCGTGGCGGCCGGGGAGCAGCCAGGGTTTTCCGGGGCCCGCGCCATCCGCCATCTGCAGGCGATCTGCGACCTCGGGCCGCGGCCCACCGGCTCGGCGGCGATGACGAAGCAGCGGGCCCTGCTCGTCGAGCACTTTCGTGCCGCGGGGGGGAAGGTGACCGGACAGGCGTTCCGAATCCGCGATCCGCGGACCGGCAAGCCGGTGCACATGGAAAACCTGATCGTCGAGTGGCACCCCGAGCGGAAGGAACGGATCCTGCTCGGGGCCCACTACGACACGCGACCGTTCCCCGATCGCGATCCGGTCGATCCGCGCGGCACGTTCATCGGTGCCAACGACGGCGCCAGCGGCGTGGCCCTGATGATGGAGCTCGGCGCGGCCATGCCCGGGCTGGCCGGGCCGGTCGGCGTCGACTTCGTCCTGTTCGACGCCGAGGAATACGTGTTCCAGGACACGGACCGCTACTTTCTCGGCTCGACCGCCTTCGCCCAGCAGTACGCCGCCGACAGGGCGGCCGGCCGGCTCGACCACCGCTACCGCTGCGGCGTGATCGTGGACATGGTCGCCGACCGCGACCTGCAGATCTGGCAGGAAGTCAACAGCGTCGAGTGGCCCGACACCCGACCCGTGGTCGAGTCGATCTGGGCCGTGGCCCGGCGGCTGGGGGTGAAGCAGTTCGTGCCGCAGCCGAAGCACGATGTCAAGGACGACCACCTGCCGCTGCGGAACATCGGCCGGATCCCGACCTGTGACATCATCGACTTCGACTACCCAGCCTGGCACACGATGGACGACGTTCCCGCGCGGTGCTCGGCCGAGTCGCTGGAGGCGGTGGGGCGCGTGCTCTTGCACTGGCTGCGCGAGCAGCGGTAGCGGAGCGCCGGGTGACATGAACCAGCCGCACGACACGCCGACGCCAGCGGAGCGGCCCGCGCCCGTGGAGCGGCCGGCGGTGCGGCGCGCCCGGCTCGTCGTGCCCGACCTCGGCTGCGGCGACCTGCCCCTGGCCATCTCGCTGTGGTTCGTGGGTGAGGGAGAGCGGGTCGCGGCCGGCGACCGGGTGGTGGAGATCGTCGCCGGGGCCGCCACGATCGACCTCGGGGCGCCGATCGCCGGCCGGCTCGTCGCCATCCTGCGCGACGAGGACGACCCGGTCGCGCCGGGCGAGGCTCTCGCCGAGTTCGAGGGGCCGCCATGACCGCCGCGGCCCGGTTCCACGCCCTCGCCTTCGGCGGTGCCGTGGCGATGTTCCTCGTGCAGCCGCCGGCCGACCTGTGGTGGGCGGCCTGGCTGGCGCCGCTCCCGTGGCTGGCGATCGTGCGCGGCGGGCCGCTGCCGGGGAGGCGACCGTGGCTGGCCGTCTGGGGGGCGGGTTTCGTCCACTGGCTGCTCGCCATCCACTGGCTGCGGCTGCCGCATCCGGCGACGGCGATCGGCTGGGTGCTGCTCTCGGCCTACCTCGCCCTCTACCTGCCGCTGTTCATCTGGCTGGCACGGCGGCTCGTGGGCCGGTTCGGCTGGCCGCTCGTGCCCGCCGCGGCCGTCGCCTGGATGGCCTGCGAGCAGGCGCGGGGCTGGGTGCTGGGAGGGTTCACGTTCGCGGGGCTCGGTCACACCCAGTGGCGCTGGACGGCGGTCATCCAGGTCGCCGACGCGGTCGGCGCGGTCGGCGTCGGCGGCCTGGTGATGGCCGGCGCCGCCGGCATCGCCGCGCTGCTGCCCGGCTCCGGCCGGCGGCGGCCGCTGCTGGAGGCGTCGCTGGCCGGCGCGGTGCTGCTGGCCGCGATCGCCTACGGCGAGTGGCGGTTGGCGACGGCGCCGGCGCCCGCCGGGGAGCCGTTCGACGCGCTCCTCGTGCAGGGATCGATCGACACCGAGCTCAAGCACGACCCCGACGCGGCGGCCGACGTCGTCAGGCATTACGACGGGATCACCATGGCGGGGCTGCGGCTCTGGCCCGCCGATACCCGTCCCGACCTCGTCGTCTGGCCGGAGACGATGTGGCGCTGGAGCCTGCTGGAGATCGACCCCGCCAGGGAGATCGACGACGAGGTGGTGGCGCAGTGGCTCGGTCCGGCGCCCGCCGACGCGGCGCCG
>JBIKKQ010000314.1:0-2793 GCA_044360305.1 Pirellulales bacterium | reverse complement strand
ACACCTCCGGCTTCCACACCGCCAGCAGCAGCGGAACCATCAGAAGCGATTGGAGCAACGTCACAATGAAGGAGGCGAACGAAGCCAGCGACGCGGAAGCCAGTCGTGACTCGATCGACCGTTGCGAACTCATCGGACGAGTCAGTCCTACGCCGCCACGTGCATCAGGGCCGCGATTGACTGCCGCATGCGATCGACGGACAGATGATCGCGGGCCCAAGCCGCGTTCCGTTCGCCGATGCGGGCAAGCACGTCGTCGCTGGCGGCATCGAAGGCTGCGAAACACTCGCTCCAGCGATCGGCTGCGGATGCCGCCACCCAGCCGACATCATGGCCGGACACGTCAGCCAGCAGGTCGTGCCCGGCCGACACGAGGCATGGCAGCCCGTGGGCCATGGCTTCCGCGAACGAATAGCCGAAATTCTCCCGGAACGAGAAGGAGACAAAGCCGTCCGCGGCGGAAAAAAGGGTCGCCCGACGCTTCCCGGTGACGGGACCGAGATACCTCACCATCGCACCCGCGCCGGCGAGTTCCCGACGCATCTGCCCTTCCGTGACGGTCGCGGGAAACCCCGCAACCGCCAGCACCGTGCGGGTCGGCTGGGCCCTTGCAAACGCCCGAAACGTCTCCAGCGGTCGCTTCATCCGGTCGAAGCGGCCGATCCAGATGAGGAGTCGCGCGTCCGCGGGAATGCCGAGATCCGCACGGGCTTCTCGGCGGGCTGGCTCGCGACGGTCCGCAAACGGCGTGACGGCAGGGCGCAGAATCGCCGGCCGTGCCCCGGGCACCGCGGGCATCGCCTTTTCCATCTCCCGTGATGTGGTGAAAAGCAGGTGGGTGGCGGACTCGATGGCCTGCCGACCCCCGCGGCGAAGCCAGATCTCCTTGAGCCACCGGAAGCGGCTGAGAGTCCAGGGATCGAGCATGCCGTGGGCAACAATCGAGTAGGGGATGTTGCGGGCGCGACAGATTTCGGCGAGCGTTGTGACATGACCGCGGTACAGGCTGTGGCAGACCACGTGCGATGCGTCCTTGATCGCCTCGGCGAGGGCCTTGGCAGCCAGCGCAGGCAAGTGACGCCGATACGGCGTCAGGCCCAGAGCTCCGACTCCGATGCTGATCTCACCGGGCCGCGGGTGGGTCAAGGTGGACTTGCGAAGTGCCACGGTGCCGGCAGGCGCGACGGCTGCAAAGTCGGTGACGTAGCGGTATAGGCCCCCCTGCTTCTCTTCGGGCTCAATGCACACCTGCATGATCACGGGCTTACTCGCGACGCCTGGCCCGGCAGAGTTGGTTCTGCGTCCAGACGGCCTGGCCGGCGCCGGTCTCGGCGGCGCGGACGAGATTGGCGACACTTCGCGCCACCGACCAGATCACCAGACGGACCAGCCCGATCGCATTTTTGGCGACGGGCGCCGTCTCGCGGAACGTCACGTCCGCGAATCCGGTGCGGCGGAGCAATTGAGAAAGCGAGTTGGGATTGAAGATCGTCATGTGGGTCAGGTCGCCATAGATGATCTGGCCACCGAACAGAGCCGCCCCGTTCGGCGTCTGGAGCACGACGATTCCGTCGGGTCGTAGAGCCCGGTGAATCGCGGTGAACAGCCGCAGGTTTTCCTCCTTGGAAAAATGCTCCACGACATCGAAGGCGAGAATCAGCGACAACGTCCCATCATGCCTGGAAAGCTCTTCGAACACGTCGGCCACCTTCGCATCGGCGCCGCGGCCCACGGCGATGGCAACCTGCTCGGCGGAGATGTCGATCCCGGTGACACGGGAAAAACCCTTGGCACGGAGGTACTCGAGCATGTAGCCGGGGCCACAGCCGATTTCCAGCACGCCTGAGTCTCGGGGCACATCCGCGATCAGCGGGAGAACCCGTCCATCGCACCACTTCCAGTAGCTCTGGAGGGCGGCTCCCTGCAGCAGGACGGAGGCCTTGAAGTCGGAAACGTATCGCTCGTAAAACGTACTCCGAAAATCGGTCATGACATGGCCGCAGCGGGAGAGGACGGAATCCGGTCACCGAAGCCGAGGGCCACGATCGCGGACCGGAGTCGCGACGCGTAGCTGTAGTCTGACGCGACGCACCGCGTCCGCCCGGCGGCGGCGATCGCGGCGCGATCAGCCTCGTGGCGGAGGTAGTAACGGGTCTTGGCCAGGAGTTCCTCCGGCCGCTCGAAAAACACCGCTTCACGCCCGTCTTGAAACATCCGGTCGTGCTCGTTGGATTGTTCGGCGAGCATGAAGCCGCCGCATGCCGGGATTTCGATCGTGCGGGTCGTTTGCAGGTCGCGGTTCATCTTGCGCAGGAAGGTAAGATTGATCCGGGTGGCGCTGATCGCTCGGGCGTAGTCGTCGCCATAGACCGGCGGCAGGATCGTGAGGCCCGGGATGCGCCTGTTTGCGACGGTCTCCCAGCCATTGCCCCGGATCGTGACCGGAATGCCGGCGCGAGCCAGAAACTCGATCAGCTCCGCGCGGTCCCGCTCATGCGAGCCGACGAAGCCGACGTCCGTCTCGAACGCAACCGGAGAGCCGTCGGCCTCCAGGGCGGGGCGGTGCTGCAATGGGTCGTAGGCGTTGTCAACGAAGACCACGTTACGGCAGCCGAGCGCCGCCAGTTCAGCCACGCCGTAGCTCTTCGTCGTGATGAAGCCGTCGTAGAGCGGCAGGCACTGGATGAACCAACTGGAATTGTTATGGCGGGCGGCCATGTCATCCGGACTGTAGCCAATGATCAGGGGGCGACGGCTCGTCGCCAGCGCCGTCCGCAGCGATGCGGGGCGAAC
>JBIKKQ010000313.1:0-2801 GCA_044360305.1 Pirellulales bacterium | reverse complement strand
CGCGGCCGAAATCGACCGTCCGCGGTTCCTCGGCTCCGGCGAGGGCGATCGCGGCCTGAGCGAGCAGCGGAAGCAGCGGTGCCGACCGGGCCGCCTTGGCACCGGCCGGAGGCTGCGGGGCGGTGACGGTGAGCCGGATCGACTGCGAAGCGGCGAACACGTCCGTCGGCTTCGGCTCGTTGGCCTTCTTCACGCCGTCCACCCGCTGCGTCAGCGGTTTTTCGTCCTTGAGATGGGCGTCGAGGGCGGCCTTGGCCATGCCGCCGTCGTCGCCAGCCGCCTGCACCGCCGCCTCGAGCGTGGTCCGGCGGGCCGCGAAGTCGGCCAGGGCCGCGGTCGCGGCGGCGAGGGCCTCAGGATCGCGGACCCTGACCAGGCTGGCCTGGGCCACGAGGAAGATCGAGTGCTCGCCCAGCGGCGTGTCGGCCGGAATCGTGATCTCGATCTCGCCCGCCTTGAGACCGTCGTCGAGTTTCTTCGTCGGTGTCTTCGGGTAGGGGGGCCCGGGCTTGGCGGCCGGCAGGTCGCGAACCTCGACCCGGGCCGCCCCCTTCATCTCGAGCGCGGTGTCGAGGACGAACGGGATCTTGACCGTGCCTCCCCGCGGCACCGGTCCGAACTCGGCCTGCGGCACGGACACCCGCAGCGGCGCGGCCTCGGCGATCACTTCCAGCGGCATCTCGTCCACCAGCCGGGCGGACGTCCCCTGCTGGGGATTTTTTCTGGTCCAGGTGACAGCGGCCCAGACCGCCTCCCGCCGCCGATCCTCGGCGCCGATCCGGGCCGTTCCGATCACGCGGATCGGGCCGCGCCAGGCGGCGACGTCGTCCGCCGCGGCGAGGACGACCGATCCCTCGTTGACGTCGGCGGCGATCGTGACCGGCGGACAGGTGACCCCCGGCGGCAGCCCCTCGACCCCGAGCATCACCGGGCCGTCGAATCCCGGGCTGCGGTGCACCTGCACCACGACCGGCACCCGGCCGCCGCGTCGCAGCCGGGGGATCGTCGGCAGGTTCAGCGTGGCGTCGTTCGCGTCGCCTGGGTTGGCCGCCAGGTCGCCGACGGCGGCCAGCAGCCGGAAATCGCCGACCGCGGGCCCGACGAGCAGCCTGTACATCGCCCCCGTGTCGGCATACGAGCCGCCGGCGAGGTTGCGGACGCCGATCCGATACGAGCCGTCCTGGTCCGCCGCGAACACGAACCGGGGATCGGACGATTCGAAATCGCACGGCGGATGCGCGAACCGGCGTGGCGGGTCGTCCTGCTCGACGACCGTCCGCACCTGCTCCTTGCCCTGCGGATCGCGGCCCAGATGCTCCACCACCACCACCACGTCGGTGACGGCGCCGAGCCGCTCGGCCAGAACCTCGACGGCGAGCCGATCCCCCTTCGCGGCGTCGAAGGTGTACCAGTCGTGATCGGCCGGGTCATCGAACCGGCCGACGACGTCGCAGGGAATCTGCACCTTCTGCGGCGCCGACCGCTCGTTGGGCTCGACCTCCGGCAGCGGCGGAGCCGCCGCCACGCCGATCGCGACCGGATTGGACGGGCCGTTCGGCGCGGTCAGCCGATACGGGGCGGCATCGATGGCGACGGACGCCAGACCGGTCAGCGGGAAGCCGTCGCCGGAACGGCGGGTCGATGCCGCCAGCGGCGGGATGACGACGTCGATTGCCTCGAGTCGTCGGCCGCCCACGGGCCGGCCGCCAGGGAGGAGGAAGCCGAGGAGCCGATGGCTGCCGGAGACGCCGGCCGCCGCCACCGGCGGCCAGACGGCGGTCAGCCGCGGCCGGCTGGAGAGCGTGAGCCGGTACCGATCGACCGGTCCGTCCTTCGGATCGCTGCCCCGGAAGGTCGCATCGCTGACCCGAATGCCATGATCGCCCGCCTCGCGGACCTTGAACGCGATCACCGGCTCCCGGCTCCGCGATGCGACCGCCGAGCCGAGCAGCGCCCCGCCGGGCCCGGTCACCTCGACCATCAGGTCGAAGCGGCCATGCAGCGGCCGGCACTCGCAGGCGAGAACGAACGCCTGGCCGGGCTCGGCCCGAAAGCGGTAGTGATCGACCTTGTTGCCCACGAGTTCCCCTTCGACGATGGTCTCGGGCTCGATGACCATGGCGTTGGCCGGCGAATCGTTGCTCCCCTTCTCCTGCACCACGGGCAGGTCGCCGACGAGGAACGGCCACGACGTCGAAAGCCCGAACCGGCCGCCGACCCGGGCCTCGTACACCCCCGCGGGCACGTCGGGCGCGACGGTGACGCTGAACGGCGCAGACTGCGGCCTCTGCCAGACGGGCACGTCGGGTTTCGCCAGGGTCCCGGAGATCCCGGGGTGCGAGAAGAAGATCGCCTCCGGCCCGTCGACGTCCTCACCTCGGGGCACGACCTCGACCGTGGTTCCAACGCGGGCCCCGGAGGGACTCAGGCCGTTGAGCCGTGGATTGGGCAACTGCCCGGCCGCAGGCCGGACGACGAGGAGCAGCGACCCCAGGCCGAGCAGCGTCAGCCGGCGAATCAAACCCGTTCGATGCGACGGCACGGTGCCAGGCCTCGGGAGGTGGGGGGACGTTGGCGGGGAACGGAGGCCGGCGGCCGACTGCGGATGAGCCGCCGGCTCAGCGGGTGAACAGGAATTCCTTGCTGTTGATCAGCACCCAGATCAGGTCCTCCCAGGCCGCCACCGACTGCTGCTTTTCATCGAGATAGGATCGCACCTCGCCGATCTCGGCGGCCGTCGGTTGCCGGGCATACGCCGCGAGAAACAGTGCCTCGATCCGGCTCTCCAGCGACCGGGATTT
>JBIKKQ010000312.1:0-2808 GCA_044360305.1 Pirellulales bacterium | reverse complement strand
GTTGCCAAGCCGGCACGGGCCATGGATGGCCGTGCCGGCGTGAAACTAGCTGAAGAACGCGGTCACGAGGCTGTCGGCGGGACGCGGAATGACGTGGCTGGCGACGAGCTCGCCCACGTGCTGGGCTGCGGTCGCGCCGGCCTCGACGGCCGCCCGCACGCTGCCCACGTCACCCTGCACGACCGTCGCCACGAAGGCGTTGCCGATGCTGATCCGCTTGAGAATCTTCACGTTGGCCGCCTTGGCCATCGCGTCCGTCGCCTCGACGAGGCCGACGAGTCCCTTGGTTTCGAGAAGTCCGATTGCCGTGTTCATGGTCTGTCCTTGGGGTTGAAGGGTCTTGGTTTCGATCGCGGAAAAGGTTTCGATCTCGGGAAAGAGGTTCAACTGCATCTGCGGAAGGAACGGGCTGCCGGCCTACGACGGCAGGACGATCCCGAGGTCCTCGTGGGGCCGGGCGATCACCTGCACGCTGACCACGTCGCCAATCCGGCCGCCGGCCGCCGCACCCGCGTCGGTCGCCGCCTTCACCGCGGCCACGTCGCCCGAGACGAACGCCGTCACGAGTCCGCTGCCGATCTTGTCCCAACCCAGGAAGGTGACGTTCGCCGCCTTCATCATCGCGTCCACCGCCTCGACGAGGGTGACGAATCCCTTCACCTCGATCATGCCGAGGGCTTCGACATTTTTCGCCATCTGTGTGCTTGCTCCTGTCACTGTCGCTCTACCAGCCATGGCGGGGCCGTCCCCGCCGACCGCACCGGCACGCGCCGGCTGCACGGTCGTGTTTCGTGTTCGTGATTGCGATCGTTTCGCCGCCTTCTTCTTCGCCATGCCATGTCTCGCGTCGGTCACGCACGGTGTTCAGGGCTCGTCCGGCGCCGGGGTCGCCCGTGCCCTGTCGCCCGGACGTTCGCTCCGGACCTCCCGGCCTGCGCTCACTCGATGCTGCCTGCGCTCCGCCCTCCGGGCGCCGCTTGTCAGCAACGCCGGCTCCAGGGCACAGGCAACCCCTCGGTTGTCGGGCTGGCGGAATCGGGCATTGCGGTGAACGGTCATCGCACATCTTTCTCAGGTCTGCCGGACGAGTTCGACGCCCGTCGCGTGGTCGAGGTCGGCGGCGTTGCCCTCGTCGGTGTCAATGTGCACCTCGAGCTTGCTGGTGGCGTCGGCCCGCACGAGCAGGTCGCGAAACACCGTCGCGCAGGCACCCTTGATCACGAGGCTCATCCGGTCGCCGTCCCGGACGCCGAAGTGCTCGGCGTCGGCGAAGTTCATGTGGACGTGCCGCTCGGCCCGGATCACCCCCTCGGCGAGTTCGATCGCGCCGGCCGGGCCGACGAGGACGCAGCCGGGGGTGCCCGCGATCTTGCCGCTGGGCCGCACCGGCAGGTCGATGCCCAGCGAGATTGCGTCGGTGAACGCGAGCTCCACCTGCGACGCTTTGCGGGTGGGCCCGAGCACACGGACCGTCGGCAGCATCTTCCGCTTCGGGCCGACGAGCATCACCGTCTCCTCGGCGGCGTAGAACCCGTCCTGGTAGAGGTTTTTCATCGGGGTCAACGTGCGGCCCGGGCCGAACAGCTTCACGACGTGCTCGTCGGTGAGGTGGCAGTGGCGTGCGGAGATGCTCACGACCAGCTTCGGCTCGGCCCGCGCGGCCGAGGCGGCCTGCGACGGGGGCGGGCCGCCGGCCGATCGGAGAACGATCTCGCGGACGACCCGCTCCACGGAGCCACGGTCGAGGCCGGCAAACGGGGCCGGGGGGGCGGCGACGGTCATGCGCGGCGGCTCCGGTGGGGTGGGGATGGATCGGTGCCGGCGGCAGCGGCGATTTCCGCCACGACGAGCCGGGCGCCCGCCGCGGCGATCGCATCCCGCCACGGCTGGGCGAGGGCGTCGTCGGAGACGAAGACGTCGATCTTGGCGAGTGGCGCCACGAGCGTCAGGCTGCGCTGGCCGAACTTGGAGCTGTCGGCGACGACGATGACCCTGCCGGCCGCCCGCAGCATCGCCTGCTCCGTTTCCGCGAGCAGCAGGTGGGCATTGAACAGCCCCTCGGCGGCGATGCCGGCGGCCGAGAGCACGGTGGTGGTGACGTGCAGCCTGCCGAGCAGTTCGTTGGCGTAGGGACCGAGGCAGACGCCGGTTCGCGGCGAGACGTAGCCGCCGAGGAGCACAAGGTCGGTCCGCGACTCGGAGGCGAACAGGTTGGCGACGGGCAGGCTGTTGGTGACGACCTGGAGCGACCGACCGACGAGCAAGCGGGCGACCTCGTAGGTGGTCGTGCCGCCGTCGAGGAGCACCGTCTCGCCATCGGCGATCAGTTCGGCCGCCCGGGCGGCGATCGCCCGCTTGGCCGCCCAGTGGGCCGGCTGCCGTTCGTCGAACTCGGCGAGCCGGGGCATGCCGCCGGCATAGAGTACGCCGCCATGGGTGCGCCTCGCTGCGCCCCGCTCCTCGAGGGCGTCGAGATCGCGGCGGATGGTCGATTCGGAGACGGCCATTTCGCGGACCAATTCCTCGATTGCCACGAATCCGCGGACGCGGATCAGTTCCAGAAGTCGCGCACGTCGGTCGTGGTTTTGCACGTTTCCATCATCTTTCAGGCCGCATTATGATTGAATGCACTCACAACGCAAGCACTGGATGGAAGAATAACGTCAGGCAAAAGGCAGAAATCGGTCGTTTTCGAGAGTTCCAGCATTCGACGCCCGAATTGGGACAGGCATCTTCCGTCCCCCAGCCCCCTCCAAAGGCCCACGGGACAGGACAGGCGTTTGGGGGTCAGGGGCCGCCGGTCGGTGA
>JBIKKQ010000122.1:0-10447 GCA_044360305.1 Pirellulales bacterium | reverse complement strand
GGGCTCCGCCCGGCGACCTCAAGCCGGAGCAGACGCCATGTCGGCTGCGACGGCGCTAAAGCCAGCGCATCTGCAACGGTGCGATCATCGCTTGCGCGGAGCCGGGCTCCGCCCGGCGACCTCAAGCCGGAGCAGACGCCATGTCGGCTGCGACGGCGCGAAAGCCAGCGCATCTGCAACGGTGCGATCATCGCTTGCGCGGAGCCGGGCTCCGCCCGGCGACCCCAAGCCGGAGCAGACGCCATGTCGGCTGCGACGGCGCGAAAGTCGCCAGCCCTTTTTCCCCTGCCGCCGTCATGACCGGTTTCGTCGGCAGGCCCCGCCACCAACGCCGGCGTCGAGGCCGATGAGCAGCGGGAGGCAGCCGATGCTCGTCGTGGTCGCAAACTGGGGAATCGCCGATGGCACGCTCGTGTCCGCGAGCCGGCACGACCAGGTCGCGTGGCTGCGGGCGGTCCGCCGGGCCGCGATTCGTGCCGGGTTCCGCCGCGACGGCCGTTACCTCCCCCCCCAGCGCATCGATGTCGTGCTGGCCGGCGACACCTTCGACCTCCTGACCTCGACGGCGTGGACCGACGCGGTACGTCCCTGGCAGCGCGGGCCGCGGGCGGCCGCGGCCCGGGACCGCGTGCTCGCGCAGGCGGCGGCCCGCGGCGGTCGGCTGCTCGCCGGACTGCGTCGCTGGGCGCGGCGGGGGATTCCCTTGCCCCGGGCCAACCGCCACGGCCGGCCTGCACCCGGCACCGAGATGCCCGTGCCGGCCGCAGTGGCGATCCTTGCCGGCGATCGCGACGCGTGGCTGGAGGATGCCCAGGCCGTCGCCGGCCGGCATCGGATCGTGCTCGGCGGCGTCTGGTCGGGGTCAGCCTGCGCCGCGAGTATCCGGCACGGCCACGAGTTCGACCCGTTCAGCTGCGGCGACGGCGAATCACGGCACCCGCGCGACCGCGGACCGACGCTCGCCGAGAGCCTCGCCGTCGATCTCGTGGCCCGGTTTGGCGCGACGCTTCGGGAGGATGCAACCGGCTGGCCGGCCGCGCGACCGCTCGTGGCGGCGCTCGTCGCCGCTCGCCCCGCGCAGATGGCAGCCGTGTTCCGTCGCTGGCGGCTGCGACACGGCGGCGCGCTGGCGAACGTCGGCGAGCAGTGGAAGGCGGCGGTCGATGGGTGGTGGCGCGAGGCCCGCCGCACCCGCCCGACCTGCGCGGTCGAATACGACCCGGTCGATGCCGTCGCGGCGACGCTCGCCGCGGCAGACGCCGAGGACGACGCCGGGACCGCCGATCCCTTCGACCTCCCAGTCGGGCTTCCGACCGGCCGCGGCGCGGACGGTCACGGCGCCGCGGGGTTTCTCCTCCTCGGCCATCCGCCTGCGCAGGGCGGCGGGCACGCCGGGCCGCGTGCGTCGCTTGTCTGCCTCGGGGCTCCGACGGTCGCGCCCGGCCCGCCACCGACGGCGATCCTCACCCGCCACGGTGACGAGGTCCGCCTTGACTGGCTCGGCGACGAACCTGCCGTGGCGATCGCCGCCCCGCGGCCACAATTCAGCGCGCGAATCGTGGAGGCGGCATGACCGGGCCCGCGATCGACGCCGGCGACGAGATCGTCGAGATTCGAACGACGTTCGACGCGGCCGCGGCTGCGGAGACATGCGCGACGACGGTCGTGCGCGACCGGCTCGCCGCCTGCGGGCAGATCGACGGGCCGATCCGGAGCACGTATCGCTGGCAGGGGGCCGTGGAGACCGCGACCGAGTGGCGTTGCACGTTCAAGACAACGGTCGCCCGGTCTGCGGCCTGCCAGGCCGCGATCGCCGCCGCGCATTCCTACGAGACCCCCGAGATCATCCTCGTCCGCGCGATCGCCTCGCCGGCCTACGCCGCCTGGGTACGTGCCAGCGTCGGAGATGAGCCATGACCTCCGGAACCGCAGCCGTCCGGCAGCCACCGCCCGTGGCCTACGCCTTCGACGCGGCGCTGCATGCCCTGCCCGAGCCGGCCCATCCCGCGGGCAGCCATGTCGATGCCTGGGGCACCTGGCCGGTGCTCGCCGTGCCGCGGGAGGCCCTCGCCACCCCGCTCGCCATCGGCTTCGACGCGGCGTTCGAACGGCTGGCGGCCCTGGAGCGGATGTACGCCGAACCCGACGGCTCGTTCGTCTGGACGAGCCCGCGCGAGGGGCTCTGCTGGCAGGTGGACGGCAACGCCTTCGAACGCCATGGCCGGGTGCTGCTCGTGGACCTCAAGGGCACCTGCCCGGCCGACCGGTTCGATGCCCTGCTGGCCGCCTTCGGCTGGCCGGAGCAGCGGCTGATGCTGCAACTGGTGCGACCGGCCGTGTTCCTCGACGAGGAGACATTTCGCCGTCATGCCGCCGCCCGCTGGAACGAAGCGGTTGGGAAGACCCTGCGGCCCGGCTGACGGTCCGGTCCTGCCAGTTGTCCGGGTGGCGGGCGACCGGCGGGGCCTTGCCGGCTGGTCGGGCCGATGATTTCCGGTCGTGGTACACTGCCCGCGAATGTGGAGACGCGCGATGACGGATCGGAGAGGGGTGTTGGCGTTCGTGGCACGTCGGCTCGCGGCAGCCGTGGCCGGCGGAGCCCTCGTGGCGGTCGTTTCCGACGGCGTCGCCGCCCGGGCTCAGCAGCTGACGATCGAGAGCCTGCCGCTCGCCGCCGCCTACGGGAACGGCGTGCACGGCTACTTCGCCGGCGCCTACGACCGGGCCTACGAGGATTTTTCCTCGGCGATCGAGGCCGGCTCCACCGACCCGCGGGCCTGGTACTTCCGCGGCCTCGCCGCGCTGAAATTGGGCCGCAGCGACGAGGCCGAGGCCGACTTCGCCGAAGGGGCGCGGCGGGAGTCGGAGACCGGCGGCAACTGGCCGGTGGCGCGGTCGTTGGAGCGGGTGCAGGGTTCGGAACGGCTGGCACTGGAGCGGCACCGGACCCGGGCCCGGGTCGCGATGCTGCAGCGGCGACGCGATGCGGACCGCCGGCGGTATTCCGACATCGAGGACGCGCAGCCCGACGTGTTGCGTCGGCGCCGGCCCGAGGGACCGCTGACAGCGCCGCCGACCGACGAGGCCAATCCGTTCGAGGAGCGGCAACCTCCGGCGCCCGATCTGCGGCCCGCGCCCGAGCCCCTGCCTCCGGCTGCGAATCCTGCCAATCCGCCGCCGGCCGAACTGGAACCGGAAATGGAGCCGCAGCCGAAGAAGAAGCCGGCGCTTCCCGCCGAGAGCGAAGAAGACCCGTTCAAGTGACCGCGGCGTAGATCCTCCGCGGTCGCATCGCCCGCTCGATGATTCCCAACGCGAGGATCGGAGCCTTGGCTGTGATCCCGCAGGACTCCTGCGGCGTCGCTCTTGGGCGGCCTGGCTGCCGTGCGAAACGCCGGGCGCACACCGGCCCCGGGGCGGCACGACGCGTGTGCCCTCATGACCGGACCCGTTCCCGGACCGGTCCGTTGGTGCTCCGTGGGGACGCGACTAAGATTCTCATTGGTGCTGACGGGTGTTTCCGTTGCCCGGTTGAAAGCGACACCAGTGGAGCGCAACGACATGGGTCCTGGTCGCGAGTCTCTTCTGCGTCTGTTTCATCGCGGAGCCCGACGAGGTTTCAGGGCGGTCGTGACGCTGGCCCTGACCGCCGCCCTGACACCGTGCTTGGCGACGACCGCCCGAGCCGCCCCGCCGGTGGTCGAGTCCGGCCCGCTCGCTCCGGAGCAGCAGCGGGAAAAGTTCAAACTGCCGGCGGGCTTCGAGATCCAAGTGGTAGCGGCGGAGCCACAGATCCAGAAGCCGATGAACATGGCGTTCGACGCCCGGGGCCGGCTCTGGGTGACGCACTCCGTCGAGTATCCGTTCGCGGCCGCGGCCGACAAGAAGCCGCGGGACGGGCTGACGATCCTCGAGGACTTTGGCCCCGACGGCCGGGCGCGGAAGGCCACGCTGTTCGCCGACGAGCTCAACATCCCGATCGGCGTGCTGCCCCTGCCGCGGCCGCCGGGAGGCAAGACGGCCGCGATCGTCTGGTCGATCCCGCACATCTGGAAACTGACCGACACCGACGATGACGGAAAGGCCGACCAGCGCGAGATCCTCTACGGCCCGTTCGCCTTCGCCGACACCCACGGCAACCAGAACTCGTTCCGGCTCGGCGCCGACGGCTGGGTCTATGCGAACCACGGCTTTCGCAATGATTCGCAGGTAAGGCTCCGTGGCGAGGGGGACGTCGTCCTGACGTTGAACTCCGGCAACACCTACCGCTTTCGTCCCGACGGGTCGGCCATCGAACAGGTGACCTGGGGCCAGGTGAACCCGTTCGGCATGAGTTTCGACGCGCTCGGCAACCGGTTCAACGCCGACTGCCATACCTCGCCGCTGACATTGCTGCTGCCCGGCGGTCGCTACCCAAGCCTGTTCGCAGGAAGGAACGCAGACTACGACGACGGCCTCGGCGGGGCGCCCGCGATGACGAATGACGGCCACGGCTCGACCGGCATCGCCGCGGTGGCGATCAGCGACACGGATCGATTTCCTCCCGCCTACCGCGACCAGGTATTCGTCGGCAACGTGGTGAACTGCCGGGTGCACGCCGACGCGCTCGAGTGGCGGGGCTCGTCGCCATGGGTGCAGAAGCCGACCGACTTCCTCACCTGCGACGACCTCTGGTTCCGGCCGGTGGACCTGCAGCTCGGACCGGACGGGGGGCTGTACGTCGCCGACTTCTACAACTGCATCATCGGCCACTACGAGGTGGACCTGAAGCATCCACGCCGTGATCGGGAACGCGGTCGGATCTGGCGGGTGGTCTGGAAGGGGGAACCCGGCGGAACGCCCGTCGAGCCGACGCTGCCCAAGGACCTGACGAAGCTGTCGGACGAGGCCCTGGTGGCGCGGCTCGGCGATCCGACCGAGACAGTGCGCCGGCTGGCGATGGAGGAACTGGTGGAACGCGGCCGCGGCAGTGCCGCGGTGGTGGACCTGCTGCGGCGGAAGTCGCCCGTCGAGCACCACCGGGCCCGGGCGGTCCGGGCGCTGGCCCTGCTGGGGAAACTCGACTCCGCGACGATCGCGGCGGCACTGGCCGACGAGTCGCGACTGGTGCGGGTGCACCTCGTGAAGGCGGTCCAGGCACTGCCCAGCTGGGACGAGGGGCAGGCCGAACTGGTCCGCGGCCGGCTCGCCGACCCCGATCCTTTCGTCCGCCGGGCCGCGGCCGAGGCTCTGGCCAGGCATCCGTCGCGGGCCGCGATCGAGCCGCTCCTGCGGTGCTGGGCAGAAACCCCCGGACAGGATCCCCAGCTCGTCCACGCGTTGCGCATCGCGGTCCGGTTCCAGCTCGCCGCGCTGAAGCCCGAGGACTGGGCCGCAATCGACGCCCCGGGCAACGGCGTGGCACGGTTGTGCGAAATCGCCGCACTCGTGCCGAATCCCGCCGCGGCGCGCCGGGCTCTCCACCTTGCGAGCACGCGGGGCATGCCGGCGGCAGCGTGGGACAAGGTGCTCCCGGCCGTTGCCCGGCAACTTGGCCCCGCGGAGGTCGATTCGGCGGCGCGGGCTGCCCGGGCCGCTTGCGGCGAGGATGCGGGCCTGCAGGCCCGCATCCTCAGGTCGTTGTTGGGCAACTCGCTGGAGCAGGGACGCGGGCCCGGCTCTGAGACGGAACTCGGCCGCTGGGCCGTGGATGTCGCCTGCAAGACGCTGTCCGATGGTGGCAAGGGTATGTCCGATGACCTGATCAAAACCGCGGTCGTCATCGCGAAGGGTATCAAGGCACCGAAGCTCACCGGTGCGTGGGGTGACATCGCCAAGGTCGCGGGAGACGCGCGGCGAAACGACCTGATTCGCGGCGAAGCGATCGCGGCGCTGTCCGCCATCGATCGCAGCCGGACGGTGGACGCCGCCACGGCGCTGATCGCCGCCGGCGCCGCGCCGTACCCGGTGCGGATCACCTTCGCCCGGCAGTGCGCCTCCGCCGATGCGCCGGCGTTCCAGGCGGCGATTGCCGGGGCGATGAAGCTGGCCACCGCGGCACAGCAGAAGGACTGGGCGATGGTGCTGCTGGAGCGGAAGGAAGGGGGCAGCCTGCTTCTCGACCTGATCGGATCGGGCAGGGCATCGGCCCTGCTGCTGCAGGACGGCCAGGTCGTCGGGCGGCTCAAGCAGCAGGGCATCGCCGACCTCGACGAGCGGATCAAGACCCTGACGGCGGGGCTTCAGCCGGCCGACAAGCGGATCCAGGACACCATCGGCAGGGTGGCCGGCCATTTCGGCAAGGCCGGGGGATCCGCCGAGACCGGCGGGGAACTGTTCGTGAAGAATTGTGCGGCCTGTCACCGCTATGCCAATCGCGGCGGCCTCGTCGGACCGCAGCTCGACGGCGTCGGGCAACGGGGAGCGGACCGGCTCCTCGAGGACATCCTCGACCCGAGCCGCAACGTGGACGAGGCGTTCCGGACGACGACGGTCACGCTGGCCGACGGCCGCGTGGTCTCCGGACTCCGTCTGCGCGAAGAGGACGGCAGCGTCGTGTTCGCCGACGCGACCGGCAAGGAGGTGCGGGTGCCGAAGGGGGAGATCGAGGAGACGATGACGTCGCGGCTCTCGCCGATGCCGGCGAACGTCATCGACCTCGTCGGCGAGGCCAATCTCCCGCACCTGCTCGCCTATCTCCTGCAGCAGCCCGCCAAGGCCCCCTGACGGCGACCGGCTGGTGCACCGGCCAGGAACAGGCTGCCCGCCCGAGCCGCAGCCCGGCCTCCGGAATGCCCACGGGTCATGTCGGCGGCTCGGTCGGTTTCGGCAGGTCCTCCAGTCGCTCCAGCCGAAACACCTCGAGGAATCGCGGCGTCGTCACGTACCGCGGCTCGTCATCCCCCGCGGTCCGTTCGACGGCCAGCAGGCCGCGGCGGACGAGCGTCCGGAGCGTGCCGGGGCGGGCATCGCAGCCGAGTTCCACGAGCCGACCGCGCGGCACGGGCTGGTTCCAGGCGACGACCGCCAACGCGTCGAGCGCCTCCGCGTCGAGCCGCAGCCGCCGGGCCCGGCTCTCCAGCACCGCGCCGAACCGGGCATGCTCCGGCCGCAGCCGCATGATCCAGCCGTCGTCCCGCGACACGACCTCGTAGGGACAGTTGTCGGCCCGGCAGCGCCGCCCCAGTTCCTCGGCGAGCTCGTCGATTTCCTGCGGCCGCACGCCCCGCATCAGGCTGGCCACCATCCGGCTGGAGATCGGTCGGCCACCGGGCAGACCGACGAACAGCAGCGCCTCCAGGATCGTCGCCGGGTTGACGCGGCAGGTGGCGTCGTCGTCGGCCGCCCGCTCGTCGAGGTCGGGCGAGGCATCGACGTGCACGACCTCTGCGTCGGTGTCCGTTCCCGGATCCGCGCCGGCCCGATCGGTGCCCATCATCGCCGCGAACGCCTGGGCCAGCCGGTCGATCGACAGGCCGCCATCGGCGGGCGCCGCCTGGAAGCCCTCGGGGGCGTTGGCCACGTCTTCTCCGTGCTGTCGGCGTCTGCTCATCCCGCCTCCGGCTCCGCCGTGGCCCGCGGAGTCACGCCGGCTCACAACAGCCGCCCGCCCCGCCCCGATGCGGAGTCGTCCGCGCCGTCCTGCGCGCCCACGCGCCGCTTCCGCGTCCCGCCGCGACGACCGGTGGCGGGGCGATTCCGGTCGAGCCGGCGGCCATCCTTCGTCGCCGGTGCGCTCTTGAGCGGCTCGGCCGCGCCGTCGAGCGGATCCCCGGCGTTGATCGCCACCAGCCGGGCGTCGATCCGAGCCGCATACTCGACGGACAGTTCGAGGCCCAGGAACGAGCGGCCGAGTTTCTTGGCGACTGCCAGCGTCGTGCCGCTGCCGCCGAAAGGGTCGAGGACGAGATCGCCGGGGTTGCTGCAGGCGCGGATGATTCGCCCCAGCAACTGCTCGGGCATCTGGCAGCCGTGCCAGCCGGAGCGTTCCTTGAACGTGCCGCAAACCCGGGGGAAGAACCAGGTATCCTCCTCTGCGGAGAACCCCTCCGGCAGATCCTGCGGCCGGAGGATCCAGGTGTCGTCGGGCAGCCGCCCCTTGGCATTCGCCCGCCGGTCGCCATACACGAGCTCGCGGGCCGACGGCACGCGGATGGCGTCGAGGTTGAAGGTGCAGTGTCCCGGATCCTTCACGAAGTGAAACAGGTGCGCGTGGGAGCGGCTGAACTTGTACTTGCAGTTCACGCCGAACGTGTAGTACCAGATCACCCAGCTGCGGCAGGTGAAGCCCAGTTCGCGGGTGGCGATCAGCTTGAGCTCGGCCGCGTACTCGTCGCCGATCGCCAGCCAGAACGTGCCGGCGGCGTCGAGCACCCGATGAATCTCGCCCATCCAGCGTTTCGACCAGGCGAGGTAGTCGTCCGCCGGCCGGTCGTCGTCGTAGGTGTCGTACTCGTAGCCGATGTTGAACGGCGGATCGGCGAAGGCGAGCTGCACGCTCCCCGCAGGCATCCGCCCGAGCAGGTCGAGGCAGTCCCCCTGGTGGACGCGGTCGATCGCGAGCGGGCTGTTGAATCCTTCCGTGGCCATGACCAGGATTCTACGACTTCGCGCCGCCGGTCGCCAGCAGCAGCGCCGCCCGGCAGGCGTGCTCGAAGGCGGCGAGGTCAAGCCGTTCCTGCGTCGTGTGGATCTCCATCTGCCCGCAGCCGAGCGTGACCGTGGGCACGCCGTTGGCGAACATCCAGTTGGCGTCGAGGCCGCCGTTGGAGATGTCGAGCCGGGGCGCGAGGCCGATCGCCCGCACCGCTTCCTGCGCCGCGACGACGCACGGCTCGTCCGCGTCGAGCCGGAAGGCCTCGTAGTCGAGGTGGCCGTCGAACGTCACCCGGCCAGCCTTCCCATCCACGCTCCGCACCTTCCGTACGGCGTCGGCGAAAGCCTTCTCGATCGCCTTGACGATCCGGCCGCGAAACGCGGCGTCGTGGCTCCGGGCCTCGGCGCGGAGCGCGGCCGACTCGGCCACCACGTTGGTGGCGGCGCCGGCGTGGATCACGCCGACGTTGCTCGTGCCCCGCCTGCCATCCTTCTCCACCAGCCCGTGCCAGCCCTGCTCGACGAGCGTCGCGATCGCCAGCGCCGCGATGGCGATCGCCGACACCCCCTTCTCCGGCGCCACGCCGGCATGGCTGGGAATGCCCTCGATGGCGATGTCCATCCGGTAGCCGCCGGTGGCGCCGACGGTGATCTTCTCCACGGCACCGCCGTCGAAGTTGAAGGCCAGCTTCGGCCGGCCGAGATCGGCCGCCTTGACGAACCGGGCCCCGTACAGCCCGACCTCCTCCTGGATGGCGAACAGGAGCGTCAGCGGCGGATGGGGCAGGCCGCGGCGCAGGATCTCGAGCGCCGTCGAGAGCACCACGGCCACGCCCGCCCGGTCGTCGCCGCCGAGGCCGGTCTTCGGATCGGCGCTCTCCACGTGCCCGCCGCGGACCACCGGCTTGGCGCCGAGGCAGACCGGCACGGTGTCCATGTGGGCCATCAGCAGCCGGCGCGGGCCGGGCTGCGTGCCGGGCAGTTTCACGATCAGGTTGCCGACCTCGCCGCGCAGCGGCGTCTTCGTGTGCGCGGTGTCGAAGCCGATGGCTGCGGCCGGGCAGCCCGCCTCCCGCAGCCATTTCACGATCCGCTCGGCCACGGCCCGCTCCTTCCCCGAGACCCCGGGAATCGCCAGCAGGTCGAGGAGCACCCGCCGGGCGGCGGCCACGTCTGGGCCCGCGGCGGCCGCGGGCGTCCCGCTCCCCTTCGCTCCGCCCCGTACACTGGCGGGCTTCACGGCCCCGGGGGCCGGTTTCTTCGTCGTCGTCTTCCGAGAAACAGGCATGCGAATCTTCCTCGCTGGGATCATGCAGGGCTCGCACGTGGCGGCGCTCGTGCACGATCAGACCTATCGGACCACCCTGCGCGACCTCGTGCAGGCCCGCTGGCCGGAGGCCGAAGTCTACGATCCGTTCGCCAATCATGCCACGTCGGTGGGCTACGACATGCGCCGGGCCCGGGAGGTGTTTCTCGGCCACGTCGCCATGTGCCGCGAGTTCGACCTGCTCGTGGCCTGGGTGCCGGAGGCCTCGATGGGGACGGCGATCGAGATGTGGGAGGCCTGCCGGCACGCCCGGACCGTGGTCACGATCACGCCGCTGGTCCACAACTGGGTCGTGCAGCTGACGAGCGCCGCGGTGTACCGCGACGTGGACGCCTTCCGGCACGCCGTCGAGACGGGGGCGATCGACCGGCTGCTGGCGGCGCCGGCTCCGCGCCCCTGAGCGGTCGGCGGCCCGACAGGCGCCGGCCTCACGCGGATCGGCCGGCGCCGCGCACCGCGCGGTCGATCTGGGCCCGCAGCGTGTCGCGGAGCCGGGCTCTGCCCGGCGACCCCAAGCCGGAGCAGACGCTGTGTCGGCTGCGACGG
>JBIKKQ010000311.1:0-2830 GCA_044360305.1 Pirellulales bacterium | reverse complement strand
GTTGAGGTCGTCCCACGACATCTCGTCCACGCCGACGGCGAGCATCGCCTCCAGCCGCGGGTCGATGCGGCGCGGGATGAACCGGCCGGCGGTCAGCTTGTTGACGTAGAAGACCGCCGGATGGCCGAAGTAGAAGATCAGCGGATGGCGGAGCGGCTCCGGCCGATCGTAGTAGGAAGCATCGTCGCGGATCAGGTCGAAGAGCCGCTCGTAGAGCCCGCAGGTCTGGTGGAAGTAGTGCCGCAGTTCGGCCCGTTTGACGGCGACCGGGTCGGTGGCGGCGGGGTCGGCCGTGAGCAGCGGCGTGCGGGTCGGGGCCAGGGGGTGTTCGAGGTCGGCGAACCGGCCGCGGGCCGCGGCGGAGAGTGTGGAAACCATGCGCGATCCGGAACTACGGGGACGGGGCCAGACGCTCAACCATATCACGGGCCGCGAGCCCGGCCAGCAGTGCGTCGGGCGGTGGCGAAACGGCCGCGAGCAGCGCCCCCACGACCGCGGCGCGGTGGCAGTTGTCGCCGCCGCACAGGGCGTTGGCCCGCACGCCCGCGGCGAAGTCGCCGGCGTGCCGGGCGGCGAGGTACAGCGCCGCTGGAAAGGCGTCGTCGATGTAGCAGGCAGGGCTGAGGACGGTGCCCACCACGGCGCGGTCGGGGCAGACGGCCGGTCCGGCGTCGGCCCGCCGGTCCCAGGCTGCGAGTTTGGCGGCGGACGCCCAGTCCCCCGCCTCCTCGATGATCGCCTCGCGCAGGTCGTGTTCCGCCTCCGCCCGGTCGGGCCGCGTGAGGCGAACGAGGAGCCGGGCCAACGCGTCGGCGGCGGCGAGGACGTCGTCGTCGCGGTGCGTGAGCGAGACGTGCAGCCGCACGACACGGCGGATGTCCGGATGCCGCGGGCCGAGGCCGGCCACGATCGCCGCCACCGCCGTGAGGCCGCCGATGTGGACGTCGCGGACGCCGCAGTTGATCGGCTTCCGGCCGCTGCCGAGGTTCGTGAAGAAGTGCCGATGGTACTCCTCGACGTAGGTGTCGCGGTGCCGGCCAGGCTTGGTCATGAACGCGACGTAGCGGTCCAGCCAGCGTTCCGGGTCGTACTCCCGGTCGCGCCGCAGGACCGCGAACAGTTCCACGGCGAGACGGTAGTTGAGCGTGTTGTCGCCGGCGGCGAGGAACTGGTGGTAGTGGACGCCGCGCTGTCCCCAGTACCGCGCCTGGTCGTGGAGGATGTCGGTCTGCGGCGTCGGCGGCGTCCAGCTCGACCGCCAGAGGATGCTGTCTGGATGCGGCGACCGCGGCGGCAGGTGTTCCGGCGGCCGCGTCGGGTCGGCGAGCCGCGGGTAGTCGCGATCGAGGGCCGCGGTGTCGTAATACCAGTGGACCGGCATGGCGACGGCGTCGGCCACGAGGCTGCCGAGAAACGCCCGCAGGCTCGTGTCATCCCGATGGTCGGCGCCGGTGGGGGCGGAGGCGTGGTCGGGGGCGGGCGTCGTCATGGCAGGGGCTCCCGGTGCAGGAAGGCACGGACCCGGGGATCGGCCGCGGCCGAGAAGAACTCGTCCGCCGGGGCGTGGGCGAGGACGCGGCCGTCGGCGACGAAGGCCAACTCGTCGGCGGCGCGGCGGGCGAAGTCCATCTCGTGGGTCACGAGCACGAACTGCGTGCCCCCCGCCCGGAGTTCACCGATCATCTCAAGCACCTCGGCGGCCATCTCCGGATCGAGCGCCGACGTCGGCTCGTCGAGGAACAGCCGCTGCGGCCTGACGGCGAGCGCCCGGAGGATCGCGATCCGCTGCCGCTGCCCGCCGGAGAGCTCGGCCGGCCGCTTGTGGACGTGCTCCTCGAGGCCGAAGCGGCGCAGCGGCTCGCGGACCCGCGCGGCGGCTTCGTCGGGGGACAGGCCGTGGACGCGGACGAGCGGCAGGAGAAGGTTGTCCATGGCGGTGAGGTGCGGAAACAGGTTGTATGCCTGGAAGACCGTGCCCACGGTGCGGCGATAACGCAGCAGACCGCGCTCGTCCGCCGGCAGCGGCACGCCATCGAAGGAGATGCTGCCCGCCGCGGGACGGTCGAGCCCGGCGAGGATCCGCAGGAGCGTCGATTTGCCGCCGCCCGAGGGGCCGACGAGCACCAGCGTGCGGATCGCGCCGGTCTCGAGGTCGAGCCGGTCGAGGACCGTCGCCTGGCCGCCGTCGGGCCGGGGAAACCGCTGCACGAGTCCGTGGATGACGAGACGCATCGGAAGCGGCGGCCGGTTCAGACCGGCTCGTAGCGGAGGCGGCGCTCCAGCCAGCGCGAGACGGCGGCCAGCGGGAGCGTGAGAGCGAGGTATCCAGCGGCCAACGGCAGGTAGGTCTCGAGCGTGGCGTAGGTGAAGGCATTGACCTCCTGCGCGGCGAGCGTGAACTCGGCGATCGACAGCACCGAGAGCAGCGACGAGTCCTTGACGAGCGAGACGAACTGGCCCGCCACCGCCGGGAGCACGATCCGCACCGCCTGCGGCAGGACGACGAACCGCTGGATCTGCCAGGGCGTGAGTCCGATCGCCCGGCCGCTGTCGATCTGGGTGCGCGGGATGGCGTCGATGCCGCCGCGGAAGATCTCGGCCATGTAGGCGCCGCTGAACAGGGAGAGGAGGAGGACGCCGGCGACGTAGCGGTTTTGCAGGCCGATGGCGGTGCCGACGAAGTAGAAGCCGAGCAGCAGTTGGACGAGGAGCGGCGTGCCGCGGATCAGTTCGACGTACACCCGGGTGGCGGCCGTGGCCAGTGGCCGTCCGGACCGCAGCAGCGCGGCGGCGAGGCCGCCGACGAGCGTGCTGACGACGAGCGCGGCGA
>JBIKKQ010000325.1:0-2830 GCA_044360305.1 Pirellulales bacterium | reverse complement strand
AGCGGTTTCAAGACCGGTCTGCGCCGACGAGAAAAATCCGACCTTGAGCGTGGATAGGAAGCTCTTCGGCACCTCCACGATCGGGTCGCATCCAGTCCGATCAGCTCCGGCGGTTGCTCCTCATGATTCGCCCCGCTCGGCCGACGCTTGCCGAAGTGCCATTGGCCGACCTATCCTTTGTCGCCCGACCAGCTGCCCGTGAGCGACATCCACAGCCTCTGACCGGCATCGGCCGCGAGGCGTCGAAGCCACGGGAACGGCCGACTGGGGCGCGGTCTGCGCTGACGCGAGAAGAACGCCACCGCAGCGGGTGCAGGGCGTTTCGAGAAACCCGCTCCGGACGCCCGGGCCGCTCCGCCCTACGCTCCCGAGTCGCTCATCAGCCGGAAGACCGGTGCGGAAGTGCCATTGACCGGGCTATCCTTCGGCGTCTCCAACGTGAAGTACTATGTGGACGGGACGGGACGGGACGCCATGCGGTGGCGGTCCTCGTCAACGTGGGGGACACGCAGTGGACCCACCTGGTCGTCTACGACAAACAGAACAAGCGAACCGGCGTAACCAAGAGTGCGGGCAAGTAGTCCGCCAGTATCAAACAATCGGACAGGATCTGCGCATGCCTCGATTCCTCACCACCATCGCACTCGTGATGCTTCTCAGCGTACTTGTGCAGGGGCAAGTCCATGCTCAGAAAGTCGATCCAAAGCGAGCCAAGACGCTGACCGTCGAGCAGGCCACCGAACTGCTCAAGCAGCCCAACTCCCTACAGTTGAGCGTGACGGATTTGTCCCCCGAAGTGGCGGCAGTTCTGGCCAACTACAAAGGAGACCTCTATTTCGATGCCCTGACCACGCTCACGCTCGAGTCGGCTGCCGCTCTGGCACAATGCGAGGGCCGCCTCGGTCTGCCGAAGCTGGCTGAATTATCCCCCGCGGCTGCCAAGGCACTCGCTCCGCACACCGGCGTGCTGGTCCTGGGCTTGAAGGAACTATCGGACGAGACTGCGGGGGCACTGGCCAAGCGCGTCGGCGACACTCGGCTCGACAGCCTCCCAAGCCTGACGTCGCTTCCGCTGGCGGAGCGGCTGGGGCGGCAGGAGGTGGTCTGGCTCGGCAGTGTGCGGCGGATCACGCCCGAGATCACCCGGGCGCTTTGCCCGCCGGCATATCTCGAGGCTGGCAAGGGTTTTCCCCGCTGGATCGACATCGGGCTGACGGAACTCTCTCCCGAGGCCGGCGCGGCGATTGTCGCCAGTCGCCACGGCTTCGGCATGCACAGCTTGGAATCGATCTCCCCCGAGGCGGCCGCGGCCATGTCGGGACCGCCCACGAACATGCGGATGTGGGGCTTGAAGACGCTCTCCCCCGCCACGGCGGTGGCGCTCGCGAAGGGCGGCGGCATCCTCGACATCCGAATGTTCGGCCCCGAACTCACCGACGAGACGGCAGAGGCCATCGCCAAGCAGATGGCTTCGGGGCCGCATCGGATGATCGACTTCAACGGTTTGAAGAAACTGACTTCGCCGGCGTTTGCGGTCGCGGTGGTGTCGAGGTATGGAGGGGGGCCGCATAGCACGCTCAACGGAGTCGCCGAGATCACCGACGACGTGGCCAAGGCGCTCGCTGAGTCCAAGGGCAAACTCAACGGCCTGCCCTCGCTGACTTCGCTCACATCCGCGCCGCTCGCCGCAAAGTACGCGGCCCAGCCGGGCGACTTGAAGTTCGCGAAGCTGACGACGATCTCCGACGACGTCGCCGCGGCGCTGGCGACCCACAAGGGCAAGGTCGACCTTTCCGGCCTCAAGTCGCTCTCCGTCCCGGTGGCCCGGGCTTTTGCCGCGCACGAGGGCGATCTCGTCCTCGACGGACTGGAGGAGATCGGTGACGAGGCCGCTGAATCGCTGGCCAAGGCGATCGGCCCGGTCTCACTCAAGGGACTGAAGAAGGCCTCGCCCGCGGCCCGTGTCGCCCTCGGGGCCAACCCAAAGATCAGCCTGCCGCCGGGCGAAGCGGGGCGGGAGCTAAAGCCGAAAAAGTGAGCGATTCATATGATATTTTCGACAGCCATGAGTTCGTAACCAATGAAGGAGCAAACGATGAATCCGATGGTGAAACTGAGTGCGTTGGCCGTGATGGCATTGTGCGCCGCGTGCGGCGTGGCCGCGGACCCAGCGCCGGCCAAGCCGGCCGGTGCCCGGGTCGGCTACATGCTGATCCTGTTCGGCTGCGAGGATGCCGTCGTCAAGGCCGCGGGCATCGACATGCACAAGACCCTGGGCGGGCCATACCTCGGCACCTGGCACGACATGATAGGGCAGAAGGGGATCCGGCCCGGCAAGCTCGACGGGCTCGAGCGCGGCGATTTCGACATGCTGCTGCTCGCAACGCCGCACTGCTACCCGGACGCGGGTAATTGGGCGGGCGCAGTCGGGCTCGATTCGACTCCCGCGATCCTCTGTGCCGCGGGCGTCAAGAACAATCCGAATTTCCGCCTCGTCTGGCAGTCGTATTACACGCCCCATACCGAACCCCGTGGCGACAAGAAGGTGCTCCATTGGAAACCACGTAAAGACTCACCGGACGGTCTCCTCGCCCTGGAGAAGCTCACCGACCAAATCAACGAGAAGCACGGTCGGAAGGTGATGGTGATTTCCCCTGTCGAAGAGGCAACGTGCAAACTCATCGAAATGGTGGCCGCGGGCAAATTCCCCGGAATCACCGACCCTGGGGAACTGTGGGGGCCATGGACCCGCTCGCACGACCCGATGTGGAGGCCCGGCTCGCATCTGCGCACGCTGTTCGCCTACTGCAACGTCGCCACGATGTACGGC
>JBIKKQ010000121.1:0-10506 GCA_044360305.1 Pirellulales bacterium | reverse complement strand
CCGCAACTTCTCGAGGAACGACTCCGGCGACAGGCCGTTCAGGTCCTTGACGACCCGGTTGTAGGGCAGGATCCGCAGCTGGTCGTGCGGGAAGACGACCGCGAGGAAGCGGCCGTATTCCTCCGCGCCCGAGTGCCGCGGGTCGCGGGCCGCCGAGGCCGCCGCGGCCCGGGAGCCGCCGGCCGAGCGGTGGTGACCGTCGGCGATGTACAGCAGGTCGAGCCCGCGGAAGGCGTCGCGGTAGGCGGCGACGTCGGCCACCTTCCAGCCCGTGTGCTGCACGCCGTCGGGGGCGACGAAGTCGAACAGCGGCGTGCCCGTCGCGTCGGCCGCGATCCGGGCGGCGAGCGTCGCGGAGCCGGCGACGATTCCGGCGCGGTCGCGAAAGCAGAGGAACACGGGCTCCGCGTGACAGGCCGTGGCCAGCAGGTGCCGGGTGCGGTCGTCCTCCTTGTCGGGCCGGGTCTTCTCGTGCTTGCGGATCTCCCCGGAGTCGTACTGGGCCGCCTCGACGCAGCACACGATACCCGTCTGGGCGCGGCCCTCGCGCACCTGGCGATAGAGGTACAGGCCGGGGGCCGGGTCGCGCACGAGCGTGCCGGTGGCGATCATCGCCTGCAGATTGCGGTCGGCCTGGGCGTAGACCTCCGGAGCGTGGTCGTCGGTCTCCTGGGGTAGATCGATCTCCGAGCGAACCACGTGGAGAAACGACCGCGGCCTGCCGGCGGCCCGCTCCCGGGCCTCGGCGGTGGAGATCACGTCGTAGGGGTCGCTGGCCACCTCGGCGGCGTGGTCGGCGTTGGGGCGGAGGGCGGCGAAGGGATGGATCCTGATCATCGGATGGGCAAGACTCCGGGAGCGAAGGCGGAACGAGGCCGAGCCGGGGAGAATAGCCGAAGTGCCGACGGCCGGACAAACCGCCGGCCGTGACCGGGGCGTTTTCTCCGGCCGCCCGCCGGCTACGACAGGATGCCACGGACCAGGTTGCCGTGGACGTCGGTGAGGCGGTAGTCGCGACCGGCGAAGCGGTTGGTGAGCTTCGTGTGGTCGATGCCGAGGAGGTGCAGCGTCGTGGCGTTGAGGTCGTGGATGTGGACCGGGTCCCTGACGATGTTGTACGAGAAGTCGTCCGTCTCGCCGTAGGTCGTGCCCGAGCGCACGCCCGCCCCCGCCAGCCACACGCTGTAGCACCGCGGGTGGTGGTCGCGGCCGTAGTTCTTCGCCGTGAGCCCACCCTGCGAGTAGACCGTGCGGCCGAACTCGCCCCCCCAGACCACGAGCGTGTCGTCGAGGAGCCCGCGGTCCTTGAGGTCGCTCACCAGCGCGGCCGAGGCCTGATCGGTGTCGTAGCACTGCGTCTTGAGGCCGGCGGGGCAGTCGGTGTGCTGGTCCCAGCCACGGTGATACAGTTGCACGAACCGCACACCCCGCTCGACGAGCCGTCGGGCGAGGATGCAGTTGGCCGCGTAGCTTCCCGGTTTCTTCGATTCGGGGCCGTACCGCTCGAACGTGCGTGCCGGCTCGCTCGACAGGTCGGCGAGTTCCGGCACCGCCGCCTGCATCCGGAAGGCCATCTCGAACTGGTCGATGCGGGCGGCCGTCTCGGGATCGTGGAAGGTGTCGAGCGTCATCCGGTTGAGGCCGTCGAGCGCGTCGAGAAACTCGCGCCGCCGTTCCCGGCTCACGCCCGGCGGGTCGGTGAGATAGAGCACGGGGTCGCGACCCGGACTGAATCGCACGCCCTGGTGCTTCGTGGGCAGGAACCCCGCCCCCCACATCCGCTCGTGGAGCGGCTGGGCGTTGGTGGGGCCGGTGGGCCGCGAGATCATCACCACGAACGCGGGCAGGTTGGCGTTCTCGTCTCCGAGGCCGTACGACACCCAGGCCCCGAGCGACGGCCGGCCGGCGATCTGGTGGCCGGTCTGGAGCAGCGTCATGGCCGGGTCGTGGTTGATCGCCTCGGTGTGGAGCGTCTTGATGACGCAGATGTCGTCGGCGATTCTCGCCGTGTGCGGCAGAAGATCGCTCATCCAGGTGCCGCTCCGACCGTGCTGCCTGAACGCGAAGATCGTCGGGGCGACGGGGAACCGCGCCTGGCCGCTGGTCATGCCGGTGAGCCGCTGCCCCTGGCGGATCGAGTCGGGGAGATCCTTGTTGAACTGGTCCTTCAGGTTCGGCTTGTGGTCGAACAGGTCGATCTGCGACGGCGCGCCGGCCTGCGTGAGCCAGATGACCCGCCGGGCCCTGGGGGCGAAGTTCGGAAAACCGGGCAGGCCGCCAGCCGCCTCGGCCCGCGGCCCGAGCAGCGAGGCCAGCGCGGCTGCGCCGACGCCGACGCACGAGCCCCCGAGGAACTGGCGGCGGGCGACGGCCGATTGGAGTGGATGATCGAGCACGGCGTTCAGTTCCTCGTCACCGCCTCGTCGCGGCAGAGCAGAAGATTGGCGAGCAGGGTGTAGGCGGCGAGGTCGCCGGCCCGCGCGGGCTCCCTGAAGGCTTCATCGTCACGGGCGTCGCCGACCTCCAGCAAGGCCCGGGCCGCCGCCGGAGCCGCGGCATATTCGGCCTGAAACCGCTCCAGGACCTTCGCCATCACGTCGACTTCCCGTGGCTCCGGGGGCCGGGCGAGGACGAGCCAGAAGCCGTGGGCGATTCGGCCGGCGGCGTCGCTGCCGCCTTCGCGGATCATCCGGGCGGCGAGGAACTTCGACGCCTCCACGAACGTCGGATCGTTCATCAGCGCGAGGGCCTGCATCGGCGTGTTCGTCCGCGACCGCTTCACGGAGCAGGTCTCGCGGAAGGGCGCGTCGAAGGCGAGCATCGCCGGATGGGGCACCGACCTTTTCCAGTAGGTGTAGAGACTGCGCCGGTGGAGGGCCTCACCCGTGCCCTGCTCGTAGGTGGGATTGGGGTTGTCACGCTGGTTGACCACCTGCTCGTACAGTCCCGGCGGATGATAGGGCTTCACCGACGGACCGCCGATGCGGGGCACGAGGAGGCCGCTGGCGGCGATCGCCTGATCGCGGACGAACTCCGCCTGCAGCCGAAAACGCGGACCGCGGGCGAGCAGCCGGTTCTGCGGGTCGCGCCCCGCGAGGCCGGGCGGGATCGCCGACGCCTGGCGGTAGGCGGCGCTCGTCACCATCAGCCGCACCAACCGCTTCACGTCCCAGCCGGTTTCGCGGAATTCAACCGCCAGCCAGTCGAGGAGGTCCGGGTGGCTCGGCGGCGACCCCTGCGAGCCGAAGTCCTCGGTGGTGGCGACGAGACCGGTGCCGAAGAACGACTGCCAGAGGCGATTCACGGTCACGCGGGGCGTGAGCGGGTTGTCGGCGGCGACGAGCCAGCGGGCCAGGCCGAGCCTGTTCTTCGGCAGGTCGGCGGCCATCGCCGGCAGCGCGGCGGGCGTGGCCGCGGTCACCTCCTCGCCCGGGCTCGAGTAGTCGCCGCGGTTGAGGATGAACGTCTTGCGCGGTGCGGGGCGTTCTTCCATCACCAGGGCCGTGGGGATCGACTGTTCGAGGCTGCCGTGCGCCTTGCGCAGCTGATTGAGTTCGCTCTCCGCCAGCTTGACGGCATCGGCCGCGGCCGTCGCAGGGCTTCCACCGGGTGCCTTCGGCTCCGCCGCATCGGCAGCGGGCTTGTCCGCCGCCGCCGCCGCCTGCCGCGCCGTCTGCTCCTCGGCCCGCTTCCTGTCGGCCCTGGCGGCCTCGAGCTTCTGCTCAGCGGCGGCGATCCGTGCCTTCAGGTCGGCGAGCGCCGCCTCCTGCTCGGGCGTCGGCAGCCGGAGGAACGGCGGGGCGTTGACGCGTATATGGGCTTCGTAGTCGCCCACGCCCTTTTCGTCGACGTTGTGGAAGAAGGCCTTGAGCGAATAGAACTCGCGCTGCGTCAACGGGTCGAACTTGTGGTTGTGACAACGGCAGCAATTGAAGGTCTGGCCGAGCCACACGGTGGCCGTCGTCTCCACGCGATCGCCGGTGAGCTCGGCGAGAAACTCCTCGGCGATGACACCCCCCTCCTCGTTGAGCATGTGATTGCGATGAAAGCCGGTCGCGACCCGTTGATCGCGGGTCGGGTTCGGCAGCAGGTCGCCGGCCAGCTGTTCGATCGTGAACCGGTCGAACGGCATGTTGTCGTTGAAGGCCCGGATCACCCAGTCACGCCACGGCCAGTTCTCGCGGTCGCGATCGACCTGGTGGCCGTTGGTGTCGGCGTAGCGGGCGGCGTCGAGCCAGTCCACGGCCATCCGTTCGCCGTATTGGGGCGAGGCGAGCAGACGATCGACGAGCCTGCCGTAGGCGTCGGGAGACTCGTCGGCGAGAAACTCTTCCGCCTCGGCCCGCGTGGGGGGCAGGCCGGTCAGGTCGAGCGCGAGCCGGCGGACGAGCGTCGAGCGGTCGGCTTCCGGCGCCGGGGCGAGCCCCTCGGCGTCGAGGCGGGCGAGGATGAACCGGTCGATCGGGTTCTTCGGCCATGCCGCGTTCCGCACCGCCGGCACCTCGGGCCGGACCGGCGGCAGGTATGACCAGTGCGGTTCGTAGACCGCGCCCGCAGCGATCCAGCGGCGCAGCGTGTCCTTCTGCACGGCCGTGAGCTTCTTGTTGCTCTCCGGCGGCGGCATGATGTGGTCGGGGTCGTCCGCGACGATCCGCGCCACCAGTTCGCTGGCGTCCGGCCGTCCCGGCACGATCGCCGGGAGCCCCGAATCGGCGGCCGGCGTCGCGGGCTGCGGGACATCGAGCCGCAGGCCCGCCTTGCGGTCGTGCTCGTCGGGCCCGTGGCAGCCGAAGCAGTTGTCGGAAAGGATCGGCCGAATGTCGCGGTTGTAATTCGGACGTTCAGCGGCCGGAGCGACCGCCGCCGCGACCAGCGCCGCTCCGCCCGCGATCAAGGCGCGAACGGCATAAGATCGATGGCTGATCTTCATGACGGTGAATCGGCTCCCGGCGGGCCCTGTGTACCGCGATTCACTTCGAATTCTAGCACCGATCGGCCGACCGGCCCCACGGATGAGCGGCCTTGAAACCCGGGCCCGGCGTCCGCCGCGACCGGCCGCCGCGGCCGCCATCAGCCGATGCCCAGCCGATACTCCCGGTTCGCGTTGCCGCCCCAGAACGCGGCCTGCTCCTCCGCGGCCAGGTCGCCCGCCAACGCCCCGGCCGCGGCCACCCAGTCGGCGTACGACGACCGCAGCAGGCAGACGGGCCAGTCGCTGCCGAACATCAGCCGCCGCGGCCCGAATGCCTCCAGGGCCACGTCCCAGTAGGGCCGCAGCATCGCTACCGTCCACGTCGGCTCCGTGACCTCGGTCACGAGCGCCGAGAACTTGCAGCTCACATGCGGCCGTTCCGCCAACGCCCGAAAGCCCCGCTCCCAATCGCGGTCGATCCCCGCCGCCCCGATCCGCGGCTTGGCGATGTGGTCGATGACGAACCGCTGCTCCGGATGCCGATCGACGAACCGCACGGCCATCGGCAGTTGCCGGCCGTAGATCAGGATGTCGTAGACAAGCCCCAGTGGCCGCAGCGCGCGGATGCCAGCGTTGAAGTCGTCACGGTCGAGGAACCGGTCGTCCGGCTCATCCTGCACCACGTGCCGCACCCCCTTGAGCAGCGGCTGGTCGCGAAACGATTCGAGCACGCGGCCCACGTCCGGGTCGGCCAGCGGCACCCAGCCGACGACGCCCTTGATGAAGGGATGACTGCCGGCATGATCGAGCAGAAACCGGGTCTCCTCGATCGACTGCCGTGCCTGGACGGCGACGGCGTGGTCCATGCGGCTCGCCCGCATCTCCTCCAGCAGGTCACGCGGCGTGAAGTCTCGCCTCAGCACCTGCATCCGGTCGTCGATCCAGGGGTAGGACTCGGCCGAGTAGTTCCAGAGGTGATGATGGGCGTCGATCCGCATGCCGTCGCTCCGGGGCGCATCGTCGGGCCTTCGGCCGCGTACTATACCGGGCAGCCGACACGATCGGGCCGCCTGCCGATTCCAGAGCAGCCCGCGGACGGGACGCGCCGGTCCGGCCGCGGCGGTCGCGCCCCTTGCCGCTCCCCCGGTCGCCATGCTTGAATCTGCCGGTTCGAGTCGCGACCCCGAGCCACGCCCTCTTCTGGAACCGGAGCAGACCCCATGAAATACGGCCTCAACCTCCTCCTCTGGACCGACCGCATGCACGACGGCATGGTGCCGATCGTGGAGAAGATCAAGGCTCTCGGCTACCACGGGATCGAGATGCCGATCTTCGAGCTCGACGAGTCGCTCCACCGGCAATGGGGCAAACGCCTCGACGAACTCGGCCTCGAGCGGACGGCGGTCACGGTCCGCAACGCGGGCGACAATCCGATCAGCCCGTCGGCCTCCGTGCGGGCTGCCGCCGTCGATGCCATGAAGAAGACGCTCGACTGCTGCCACGCCGCCGGCGTCAAGATCCTCTGCGGCCCGACCCACTCGGCGATCGGCGAGTTCACCGGCACGGGCCCGACCGAGGACGAGTTCAAGTGGGGCGTGGACACGATGCGGCAGGTCGCCGCCCACGCCGCCCAGGCCGGGGTCACGATCGCCACCGAGTACCTCAACCGCTTCGAGAACTACTTCCTCACCAGCGTCGAGCAGACGGTGAAGTTCGTGCAGGCGGTCGATCATCCCCACGTGCGGATGATGTACGACACCTTCCACGCCAACATCGAGGAGAAGAACCTCACGGCGGCGATCCATGCCGCCGCCCCGTGGACGGTGCTCGTCCACATCTCGGAGAACGACCGCAGCATCCCCGGCACCGGCCACGTTCACTGGGACGAGTCGTTCGACGCGCTCAAGGCGGCCGGCTACGACGGCTGGATGGTGGTCGAGGCGTTCGGCCTCGCGCTCCCCGGCATCGTGGCGGCGACCAAGATCTGGCGGAAGATGTTTCCCTCCGAGGACCAGCTCGCCACCGACTCGCTGGCCTTCATGAAGAAGCACGTCCAGCGCCGCTGGGGGTGACGCACGTGGGTCCATCGGGGACGGGAGCGGATTTCGCTCCGGAAATCCGCTCCCGCCCCCACGGTCGTCCCCTGCCCCCGGCCGTTCGCGGCCTCGGCTGGACGAGCTTCCTCACCGACCTCTCCAGCGAGGCGATCTACCCGCTCCTGCCCGCGTTCATCACCCGCGAGCTCGGCGGTTCAGCGCTGAGCGTCGGCCTCATCGACGGCGTCGCGAATGCCGTGGCCGCGATCAGCCGGCTGCCGGCGGGGGGGCTCTCCGACCGGATCGGACGCCGGCCGCTGATCCTCCTCGGCTACGGACTGTCGGCGATCGTCCGGCCGCTTATGGGAGTCGTCGGCTCACCCCTGGCGGCACTGGCGGTGCGGGCGACCGACCGGCTCGGCAAGGGGATCCGCTCCGCCCCCCGCGACGCGCTCGTCACCGACCTCGTGGGGCCCGCCGATCGGGGCCGGGCGTTCGGCCACATCCGCGCCCTCGATCACCTCGGCGCGGCGCTCGGCCCACTCGTCGCGCTCGGTTTCCTGTGGTTCTTTCCCGGACGGGAGCGGATGCTGTTTCTGCTCAGCCTACTCCCCGGCCTGGCCACGCTGGCGATCATCCGCGGCACCGTCCGCGACCCCGAGCGCCCCCCCGAGCGCCAGGCCGTGGCCTCAACCGCCCCAGGTCTCACGCCGCGGCTCGACCGGCACCAGTCGCTGCTGCTGGCCTGCGTCGCCGTCTGGTCACTCGCCGCTTCCAGCGAACAGTTTCTCCTCATGCGGGCGGGGGACCTCGGTGTCCCTGCGGCGGTCGTGCCCGCGGTCTGGTTCGGCATCGGGATCACGAAGAGCCTGTTCGCCCGGCTCGCGGCCCCCGTCATCGATCGGCTGTCGCCGCGCCGGGCGGTCATCTGTGGCTGGCTCGTGTTCACGGCCGGATACGCGGGGCTCGCCCTCGGGGGCGGCCTGGCCGCCGGACTCGCGGCGCTGGCCGTGATCGCCGCCGGCTACGGCCTCGTCGAACCGGCCGAACGGGCCCTCGTGGCCCAGCTCTCCCCCGCCGGACGACAGGGGGCGGGGTTCGGCTGGTATTCGCTGGTGCAGGGCCTGATGGCGATCCCGGCCGGCCTGCTCGCGGGCTGGCTGTGGCGCGACGGTGGCGGGGCCGGCGCCGCGTTCGCCACGAGCGCCGCCCTCGCGGCAGTCGCCGCGATCATGCTCGCGGTGCTCGTTCGGAAATCAGGGACGGGAGCGGATTTCCAGAGCGAAATCCGCTCCCGTCCCTGATTTCCCCCCGGCCGGTCCGGCCGGTCAACGCCGGCGCGTGACCAGCTTCGCCAGTTCGATCACCGTCACCGGCACGACCGCCAGACCGAGCACGGCCAGCCATTCGATCCCCAGGCCGTGCGGCACCTCGAATACCGGCCGGGTCACCGGCAGCATCACGACCGTCATCTGCAGCAGACCCGACAGGACGACCGCCGCGAGCAGCGCAGGGTTTTTCCAGAACCCGATCGCGAAGGCGGTGAACCGGTCGCTGCGACAGCCGATGGCGAACAACAGCTGCGCGAACGCGGCCACGCAGAACGTCACCGCCTGAGCGTGGCGGAGCAGGGCCGGATCGTCGCCGCCGGGCCAGCTCCACCGGAAGCCGGCGACGCAGACCGCGGCCACCAGTGCCCCGTGGGCGAGGATCGTCAGGCCGTGGCCCCAGCCCAGCACCGGCGCCTGCGGCGGTCGCGGCGGCCGCCGCATGATGTCGGGCTCGGCGGGCTCGAGCCCCAGCGCCAGCGCGGGCAGGCCGTCGGTGACGAGGTTCAGCCAGAGGATCTGGATCGCGGTCAGCGGGGGCGGCCAGCCGATGACCGCCGCCACGAGCATCAGCAGCACCTCGCCGGCGTTGCAGGCCAGCAGGTAATGCATGAACTTCTGGATGTTGTCGTAGATACCGCGGCCCTCCTCGACGGCGCTGACGATCGACGCGAAGTCGTCGTTGGTGAGCACCATGTCGGAGGCCTCCTTCGTCACGTCGGTTCCGGTGATGCCCATGGCGATGCCGATGTCGGCCGCCTGCACGGCCGGGGCGTCGTTGACGCCATCCCCCGTCATCGCCACCACCGCGCCGTGCCTCTGCCAGGCCCGCACCACCCGCAGCTTGTGCTCGGCGGTGACGCGGGCGTAGATCGCGATCCCGGCGACCGCGGCCGCCAGTTGCTCGTCCGACAGGGCATCGAGGTCGGCCCCCGTGGCCACGCGGCCGCCGGCCGGGCCGCCGTCGGTGAGGCCCAGTTCCCGCCCCACGGCCAGGGCCGTGGCCGGATGGTCGCCCGTGATCATCACCGGGCGGATGCCCGCCGATCGGCAGCGGTCCACCGCCGCCCGCGCCTCGTCCCGCGGCGGATCGAGCAGCGCCGCGAGCCCGACGTGGACAAGGTCGCGCTCGGCATGCGCCGGCTCGGCATCGGCCGTGAACCCGGCGGGCAGATCCCGGCAGGCGAGCGACAGGACACGCAGCGCCCGGTCGGCGAGCCCGGCCGCCGCGGCGAGGATCTCCGCACGCCGCGCCGGCGTGAGCGGCTCCGGCCGTCCGTCGCGAAGCTCGGCCACGCAGCGGGCGAGCACAGCCTCGGTCGCGCCCTTCGTCTCCAGCACGCGGCTTCCGTCGCGCCGGCGCACGACCACGCTCATCAGTTTTCGCGTCGCGTCGAAGGGAATCTCGTAGACCACCGGCTCGTCGGCGTCCGCCACGGCCACGCCCCCCTTCAGCGCCGCCACGATCAGCGCCCCTTCCGTCGGGTCGCCGACCACCTCCCAGTCGGCGCCATCCGCGCCGGGGCGGATGCTGGCGTTGGTGCAGCGGGCGCCGATCGCGAGCAGCCGCTCCAGGTCGGGCTCGTCCGCGACGGCCACCGCTTCGTCCGCGCCGCCGGCCAGCCGGTGAAACTCCCCCCGCGGCGCATAGCCGACGCCGGTGACGCGAAACCGGCCGGCCGCGGTGACCACCTCGCGCAGCGTCATTTCGTTGCGGGTCAGGGTGCCGGTCTTGTCGGTGCAGATCACGGTCACCGCGCCCAGCGTCTCCACGCTGGGCAGGCGGCGGACGATCGCCCCGCGGGCCACCATCCGCTGCAGTCCGAGCGAGAGCACGAGCGTGACCACGGCCGGCAGTCCCTCCGGCACCGCGGCCACGGCGAGGCTCAGGCTGCGGACGAGCACCTCTCCGAGCAGGCCCCTGCGCTGCAGCCCGGCGAAGCCTCCGCCGCGCCACACCTCGACCGCGAGGATCAGCCCCACGACGGCCAGGCAGACGACGACGAGCAGCCGCCCCAGTTCACCGAGCCGATGCTCGAGCGGCGTCGGCTCGGGCGTCACCCGCTCGAGCATCCCGGCGATCCGCCCCAGTTCGGTCCGCATGCCGGTCTCCACCACCAGCGCCGTGCCGCGGCCGGCGGCCACGACCGTGCCGGCGTGGACGATCGACCGGCGGTCGCCGAGTGGCGTCGCAGCCGGCAGGGCCTCGGCCGGTCCCTTCTCCACCGCC
>JBIKKQ010000310.1:0-2839 GCA_044360305.1 Pirellulales bacterium | reverse complement strand
GACCGGCGCCGGGCCGCCGTGCTTGCCGGCCAGCACCTCTACCGCGGCATCGCCGGGCTGTCGGGCCTGTATCTGTCGTCGGTCTGCGATCTGACGCCCCGCGTCGCCGCCATCCTCGCCACGCACAGGGCGGGCGAACTGGCCCTGAGCGGCATGCAGTCGATCACCGAGGACGTGGCACGCGAACTCGTCAAACACCCCCTCCTCGCGCTCGACGGGGTCCGCAGCCTGAACGACCGGACGGCGGCGATCCTCGCCCGGCACACGGGGGCGTCGCTGTCGCTGCGAAATCTGCAGCAGGTGAGCCCGGCGGCGCTGGCGAAACTGCGGGCGAACGTCGGCATCGCGCTGCCGCCGCGGCTGCGGCCGCCGCCGTCGGGCCGCGACGCCGCAATCACGCCGCCCGCCCGCACCGGCCTGACCAGGGAGGCCATGATCGCGGCCATCGCCCGGATCGTCGGCAGCTGACAGGCCGTTGACCCGCTGACAGCCATGTCGGCTGTCGGCGGATTCACCAACGGGAATGCGGCTGCCGCCCGCCCGCGGCGAGGCAGAACGCTGCAGAGACGGCGCCGCGCCGCGCAGGATGCGGATGGCTGAAAAAAAAGCTGCCGCCCCCGTGAGGGGGCGGCAGCCGTAGGAACCTTTGATGGGCTGCGTCAACGGCAGGCCCGTCGACTCGCCGTCAGCGGCGCAGCCCCCGAGTACAGTCTTGCGTCACTAGACCACCTCCTTTCGCGAAAGGAATCCCAGCCGTCGCGATCACTGCGAGATCGCCGCCGGGCGGTTATCTCCCCGGCCGTCACCGGGGAACGACATTTGGAGTATAGGCGACCCGGCGATTCCGGCCGTGGTCTCGGTCTGCGGATCCCTCCGCCGGGGGCTGCCGTCGGTGGCTGCCCCCGGCGGGGGCGTTCAGCGGGGCGGCTCGACGAACCGCCGCGGCTGGGCGTCGGCCGGCGGCTCCCAGATCGGGTTCACGCCCTCCGGCAGCGGATCGGCGCGGACGTAGATCCTGGCCGGCGCATCGACGAAGTAGCAGAACAGCGCCGGACAGAGCCAGCACTCCATGGCCAGGCCGGTCACGGTGCCGTGGTACCAGTTGCCGTCGTGCTCGCCGGGCCGGAGCCACGACAGCTCGACGTCGTGCCCCGGAAACGGCGTGCCGGAGAACGACAGGGCGAACCCGTGCTCGGCACGCGGAATCTGCCTCGTCGCCACCAGCCGGTTGATCATCTCCGTGGCACCGCACACGAAGGCCTCCTCCTTGAGGCCGGTCCGCGGGTCGTCGAAGACCCAGCAGTCGTGGTGCTTGTAGGGGTAGATCGTCAGATGGGTCGCGGTCATGGTCGATGCTCCTTTCGAGGTGCTGGTGAAGGAATCGGGCTCAGGCGACGGAGGCGCAGACGGGGCCGGGTTCGGCGTCACGGCGCAGCGGCCGCGGTCGCCGTTCCGGCACCTCCTCCCCCTCGGCGACGAGGCGGGCGAAGATCGCATCCCGGCGGGCCGCCGCCTCGTCGGCGTCGGCGGTCCGCAGGGACCGCCTGATCCGGCGCTTGCGGCAGTCCCAGTGAAGCGTGTAGTGGATCCACCACGTGCCGTTGTTGTTCCACAGGTGGTGGAGCCGATTGGTGTCGTCGATCCGTGCCGAAAGGAATCCCCGGGGCATATGCGTTCTCCATGGGGGGTGAACGCATCAAGAGTCGGCCCGGCAGGCACGGGGCCCGCCGGTCCGCTGCAATATTGTTTCGTGGGGCAACGCACCCCACGCTCATCCCCTCCACGCTCGCGCGTCTCGGGTAGCACCGTTTGCCTTGCAGAGGCTCGGATGCGAGCCCGGCTTTCGACCGGACTCACACGACACGTCGTTCCACGTGTCGATCTTGATGCACCCGAATCATACCACCCCCGTCAAGGGCGGGCTGTGTCATACCGCGGCCGGCCCGGTGCCCGCGCCGCCCGGTCGATCCGCGGCGTCCGCCGATCCGGGGAGCCCCGACCTCTCCGGCACCGGCACGCGTAGAAGTCTTTACAGGGAGGCGCGGCGGGCGATGGTGCGAACTCGGACACGAATCGTGTGGGTCATGGCGGTGTCTGCGGCCGTCGTCGCCCAGGCCGGGCCGCAGGGGGTATGCCGCGGCTGTGACCGGTCGCCAGAGTGTCTTAACGGCGCCGCATGCCATGGTGGGCCCGTGGCGCCGGAGGCCGGCGCCGAACCGGTAGCCGGCTGCCCGCTGTGTCCGGCCACCACCGACCGGCGGTGCGACGGGGCGGATGCCCCTCCCTGCCACTGCCAGTTGAACGCCCGGCAGGACCGGCCGCTGGCCCCGTCGCCGGGAGCGTCGCCTGCGCCGGTCGCCGCCCATTCGCAGGCCGCATGGTGGGCCGCGCCGCCGGCGGCGCCGCCGACCCTGGGCGTCAGCCGGGAGTATGCCGCGGACCTGCTGGCCGTGCCGATCCGCCCGCCGCGGATCCTGTTTGGAGTCTGGCGGAACTGAATCGCCCGTCGCGCCATGGCGTGATCGATTCAGCGTTCGAAACCAAGGCTTTGAACACAAGGAGTTTTCTCATGACGCAGTTCTTTCTCTGGGCCACGCTGGGCCTCGTGCCCTTCGTGACCGCTGTCAACGGGAGCCCCCATGCCGGCTGCCCGCAGTGCTCGTGCTGCGGCTGCTGCGAGACGGGCACCTGCCGGTGCGCGACGTGCGGCTGCGCGTGCTGCGAAGACGAGTGCCCACCCGCCGGCGGGCATGCCGGGCGGGAGGGATGCTGCCGTGCCAACCGCTGCGGCGGTCGGTAGCGGCTGACGGACGAGCGCGTGGCGGCGGGTGGCGCCAGC
>JBIKKQ010000309.1:0-2849 GCA_044360305.1 Pirellulales bacterium | reverse complement strand
CGGGGACGTGGTGCCGCACGCCGCCGGCCGCCCGGCGCCATCGGCCCTCGACGACGCCGGGCGGATGCTCTGCGGCGAGCTCGTCTACACCGGCATCGAGAGGACGCCGCTGGCGGCGATCGTGCGCACGCTTCCGCACGCCGGGGTCCGTCGGCCGGTGGCCGGCGAACGGTTCGCGGAGTCGCGCGACGTCTGGCTCCTGCTCGGCGGGCTGGCGGAGGACGCCGGCTGCCACGACACCGCCGACGGCGGGCCGCTGACCCGGGCGGCCGCCCGCGTGCGGCTCGCCCGCGCGATGCTGCTGGAGCCGGACGGGTTCACGGCCGCCGACGCGCTGGACGCCGCGGCGCACTGTGCCGCGGTTCAGGCCCGGCTGCTCGCCCGCGGCCTGGCCGCCGCGGCCCGGGGGTGCGGCTGGACGCCGTCGGGCCTCGTGCTCTCCGGCCACGGCGAGCCGCTCGCCCGGATGGCGGTCGCCAGGCTCGGCTGGCGGCCGACGATCGTCTCGCTCGCCGACCGCATCGGCGCCTCGGCCTCGCGGTGCGGCCCGGCCCATGCCCTCGCCCTGATCGCCCGCGGGGACATCCGATGACCGGCGGCTGGCAACGCGGCGTTCTCGTCGCCGGCCCGGAGACGAGCCCGACCGGGAGTCTCGTCCTCAAGATCGGTGGCAGCCTGCTCACGCTCCCCGACTGGCCCGCGCGGATCAACGACCTCGTGGACGATGTCCGGCCGAGGGCCGGGCGGGTGATCATCGTCGTGGGGGGCGGACCGATCGTGGACGGTCTGCGGGCGATCGATGCGGCGGCGCCGCAGGCGGCTGAACTGATGCACCGGCTGGCGATCGAGGCGCTCCAGCTTTCGGCGTCACTCGTCGGGGCGGCGCTCGGCCTGCCGCTGGCCCGTGCCCCCGGCACGTGGGCGGCCTGCGTGCTCGACACCAACGCCTGGCTGGCCGACGCGGGAGGACACCGCAACCTGCCGGTCGGCTGGGAGGTGACGAGCGATTCGATCGCCGCCGTCGTCGCCGCGGCCCACGACGGCCGCCTCATGCTCGCCAAGCGGGTGCCACCTCCCGGCGGCCTGACCGATCTGGCGGCGCTCGCCCAAGCCGGCTGGATCGACGAGCATTTCCCGAACGCGGCCTGCGGCCTGAAAAGCATCGCCTGGGCGGCGGCTTGCGACGACGATCGGTGACGGCCGGCCGCCGGGGCGGCTCGAGCCGATCGGCTCAGTCCCAGAACACGCCGCGTGCCGGCCGACCGCCGAGCGCCAGCGTGCGGGCCTCGGCGGCGTCGGCAGCAAGGGCGCCGTTGGCGGCGAACTGCCACGGCTGAAACTGGACGCCGCCCGATACCGACAGCACCCAGTTGCTCCCCTTCTTCAGGCCCGTGGCCACCGTCGGCACCCGCGCCGGGACGTCGTACACCGGCAGCGGCACCGTTTTGCCGTCGAGCAACGGCGCGAGATCGAGTCCCGCCCGCCGGTCGAGCTGCCGGCCGTGGATGATCGCCGCCACCACCGCCATGTCGATGCAATTGAGCAGTTCGCCGAACACCGGCTGCTTCGCCGCCAGGGCGTCGTAGTTGGCCGTCATCGCCGCGCACCACTTCTCGGCCGCGGCATCGGCCCGGCCCGCGCCCCGCTGGACGCCGTCCTTCGCCAGCAGGTCGCTCTCCGACAGGCACTTCATCTTGCGCCCCCCGAACCTCCACGACAGCTCGTCGGCGTCGTGCGCCAGCGGCTCGTACTCGGCCTCCAGCCAGAACCGCGGCAGCATCGCCGCCTTGCCGGCGGCGGGCACCAGCGCCAGGTAACTGGGGAGCTCGGCGACGCCGGAGGGATCGAGGCCCATGCCGATCCGCTTCATTCGGTAGTCGGCCGCCACCAGCACCCGGGCGAACCGGCTGTCGCCGGGAACGCCGCGGACCGTCACGACCTGCGAGCCGACCGCGGTTTCCATCTGCCGGAACAGCTGTTCCTTGTCGGCGGGCATCGTCTTCAGGCCCGCCATCAGCCGCTCGTAGTTCGTCATCCCCTCGCGGGTCGGATCGATGGAGCACTGGATGCCGCCGGCCCGGGCCTGATCGATCGTTCTGAGGGCGACGATCAGATCCTCGAGCTGCAGCGTCGGCCGCCTGCTCCCGGCGGCCACGAGATTGCCCCGGGCATCGACCACGATCCGGTCGGCCGGGCCCGCCAGCACGATGTCCTGCTTCTCCGGATCGGCGAACACGTGCGTGACGCGTTCCAGGCCGCCGAGCAGCGACGCCTCGAGGGACACCTGTCGCCCCTCCTTCGCCGCCGCACGGACCTCCGCCACGACGGCCACGAGCGACACCTTGCGAAGCTTCCCGGCCGCCAACCCCGCGCCATCCGCCAGCGCCTTGCGCCGCTCCGCCGCGAGCGCTTCGAGCGCCCGCGCGTCGGCGTTGCGGACGATGCCCTCGGCATCGATCGAGATGCCGCCGACGGCGCCGAAGCCGCCACCGATGCCGCCCCGAAACCCGCCGCCACCGATGCCACCCATGCCGCCGATCTGCGCCAGCACCGGCCGGGGCCCGGCGACCAGCGCCAGCAGGACGAGAGCCGCGACCAGCAGTCGGCTCTGATGACCTTGCGAACTCACCCGATGCACACTCCGAACTGCCATGATGGACCTCGTGGTAAGAGGGCTTCGGCTTCGCACGATCGCAACTTTCATAAAGACTAGCACCGGCCGTGCAGACGGTCCAAACGTCCCCCTCGGCCAGGCCGGCCGGCCTGGCCGAGGGGGACGCGGCCGGCACCGGCCTCACGAGAGGCCGAAATAGTCTTTCCAGAAGTCGATGCCCTCGGGCCCCGGGGCC
>JBIKKQ010000120.1:0-10553 GCA_044360305.1 Pirellulales bacterium | reverse complement strand
GTCAGGCCGCCGCCGGTGATCGCGCCCAGCTCGGTCTGCGTGAAACCGTACTGCTCGGCCCATTGCCCGAGAATGCCGCCGCGGATCGCGAAGCCCACGCCGGCGGCGAGGATCGCCATGAACCCGGCCCACAGCAGCCGCTGGGCATTGAAGGCCGATCCATCAGCCGTGCCGGAACTGAGACTGGTCGTGGTCGCGTGCATGCGATTCACCCCCCGCGAATGGTGTCGGAAGAGCCAGAAGAGCGGGCACTATAGCAAGGGGAGCAGCCTGGCGAAACCGCGGTTTCCCGGCAGGGGGCGCAGGGGCGGGGGGCGCTTGACCCGCCCCGGGGTCAAGCCTACCTTCCCCGCCCCCGATCGGGACCATCGGGACCACCGCGCGCCCGCGTCGTCGCCATCGTGAAATCGCTCGCCGACATCCTCTGGACGGTCGTCCGCTGGACGCTGCCGCTCACCGTCGCCGGCATCGTCGCGGCGGGCGCGGTCGGGTCGAGCCATGTGGGCGAGGTGATCCGCCGGCGGCTCGAGACCCGGCTCCAGGCCGAGTATCCCGCGCTCGTCGTCCGGGTCCGCTCCGCTGCCGTCGTGCAGGGGGAGGGCATCGTCGCCCGCGGCGTGACCGTCGTCGATCCTGCCGCGGCGGCCGACTGCCGCACGATCCTCGCCATCGACGAGATCATGCTGGCCTGTTCCGCGACGCTCGCCGAGTTGGGCACGGGCGAGCCGCGGATCACGGCGGTCCGGGTCCGTCGCCCCCAGCTCCACGCCGCCCGTGCCGGGGACGGCCGGTGGAACATAGCGGCCCTCGCGCGGCCGCGGCCGGGCGGGCCGTCCGTGTCCGTCGCCATCGAGGATGGGACGATCGTGATCGAGGACCGGCGGCTGGCGGCGCGGACCACGATGCGGTCGATCGCCGTCGATCTCCGGCCCGCCGCCGACGGCGCCGGGATGAGCGTGGCCGGCCAGTGCTCCGGGGACACGTTCGACCGGGCGGGCTTCGAGGGCCGGCTCGCGCCGGCCACGGGGGGCTTCGAGATCGTCGCCACCGTACACGCCATCGACGTCTCGAAGCGGTCCACCGCCTGGCTGCCGCTCGACGCCGACCAGCGCCGCTGGGCGGATGCCATGCAGGGCCGGGTCGCGCTCGACTGCCGGGCGTCGGGTCTGCTCTCGGCCCTCGACGCCGCCACGGTTGCGGTCAGCGGCAGGCTGGATGGGGGGCGATTCGAGCATCCGGCCGTCGGCCTGACGGTCAGCGACGCCAGCGCCGCGTTCACCGCCGACCGTTCGGGCGTCTCCTGCCAGTGGCTCAAGGCCCACTCCGGCTCGACCCTCCTCACCGGCTCGGGGCAGTGGTCGGGCTGGCGCCGGGATGCCGACTTCGACCTCGCGCTGGAGGCGGAGAAGCTCGTGGTGGGACGGCAGTTCGAGTCGCTCCTGCCGGAGCCCGTCGCCCAGCAGTGGAGCCGGCTGCTGCCCGCCGGCGAGGTGGACGTCACGGCGCGGATGGCCCGGCGGTCCGGCGTCCTCCAGCCCGACGTGTCGGTCCGCTGCCGCAACGTCTCGCTGACCCATTACCGGTTCCCGTATCGCGTCGATCGCACGGTCGGGGCGCTGACCTTTCGTGAGGGGCGTCTCGACATGCACCTCGCCGGGCAGGCCGGCGGGCAACCGGTCCAGGTCGATGGCCGTCTGGCCTTCGGCGGGGCGGGGGCGCAGGGGTTCGTGGAGGTGCGCGGCGACAAGATTCAGATCGACGACACCCTGCTGGCCGCGATGCCGGCGCGGAGCGCCGACATCGTCCGCGCCCTGCGGGCGGCGGGGACCGTCGGGTTCGTGTTCCGCCACGAGCGCGGCCCGCACCTGCCCGCCGGGCATGCCAACTCGCTCGGCATTCGCTTCGATCGCTGCACGCTCTGCTACGCCGGCTTCCCCTATCCGCTGTCGCAGGTCAGCGGCGTGATTCGCATGGATCGCGGTCGATGGACGATCCACGACATGGTGGGCACGAACGACACCGGCGAGGTGCGCTGCTCGGGCGAGCTCGAGCCGCTCGGCAGCGACGACGGCGAGCTGACGCTGCGGCTGGAGGGCAGGGGAGTCGTGCTCGAGCCGGAACTCCGCCGCGCTCTGCCGCTCGGCGTCCAGCGGATCTGGGACGATGTCGATCCGCGCGGCAACGCCGAGTTCAGCGCCACGGTCCGGCACCGCATCCGCGGCCGGCGCACCAGCGTCGAACTGTCCGCCACCCCGGTGGGCGACACGGTCTCGATCGAGCCATCCTGGTTTCCCTACCGGCTGGAGCGGCTGCGGGGCAGGATCGCCTGGAAGGACGGCCAGCTGCGGTTCGAGGGGGTGCGCGGCGTGCACGACCGGACGACCGTCGCGACCGAGGGCCTGTGCGAGTTTCAGCCGGACGGCGGCTGGCGGGTGTCGTTCTCACGGCTCACGGCCGACCGTGTCCGGGCCGATCACGAGGTGCTCGAGGCCCTGCCAGCCGGTCTGCGTCGGGCCATTTCCGGCATCCAGCTCGGGGGCCTGCTGTCGCTCGCCGGCAGCCTCGACATCTACTCCACGCAGCCGGTCGAGGTGCTGCAGCCGGACGGCCGCCGGGTGGCGGTGCCGGGGCCGGCGGCCGCTGCCTGGGACATGGCCGTGGACGTTCAGGAGGCGGCGCTCGACGTCGGCACGCCGCTGGAGCACGTGCACGGGGGCGTCCGGCTGCGCGGCCAGAGCGACGGCCGCGGCTGGTGGACCGTCGGCGACCTGGCAATCGACAGCGCGACCTGGCGGGGGATGCAGCTGACCGGGGTCCGGGGGCCGCTGCTCATGGACCAGGACGGCGTCCGCTTCGGCAGCGCCGCCGCCCGCGAGCCGGGATCCGCCCGCCGGCTCGTGGCCCGGCTCGGCGGCGGCACGCTCCAGCTCGACGGCAGCGTGGCCCTGTCGGAGCGGAACGATTTCACGATCACGGCCAGCCTCGGCGAGGCCGACCTGGAGCGGCTGGTGGCCGACGTCAGCGGCCGGCCAAACCGCTACCGGGGACGGGTCTTCGGGACGCTGGAGCTCGCCGGTTCGCGCGGCGGCATGCATTCGCTCGCCGGCCGCGGCCAGGTCCGGCTCCGCGACGCCGACATCTACGAGCTGTCGGTGGTGATGTCGCTGCTCAAGATCCTCCGGGTCAAGGCGCCCGATCGCAACGCCTTCAGCAGCAGCGCGGTCGACTTCCGCATCGAGGGGCCACGGGCCTATCTCGACAGCATCGAACTGTCCGGCGACGCCATCAGCCTCGTGGGGGCCGGCGAGGTGGACTTCGACTCCAACGTCAATCTCACCTTCCGCTCGATCGTCGGCGATGCGGAGACGCAACTGCCGGCCGTGAAGCGGCTCCTCGGCGGGGCCAGCGGCCAGTTCCTCCTCGTCCACGTCGACGGCACGCTCGCCGAGCCGCAGGCGACGACCGAGGCCTTTCCGACGCTGGCCGGCGCAGTCCAGCGGCTCCAGGCCCGGCAGGGGGGCGGGCGTCTTGCGGTGGGGCGGCGCGAGCCGCCGAGATGAACTGCCCGCCCCGGTCGGGGCCTGCTAGCATGCCGACGCCAACCGATCCACGCCACACGCCCCACGGGGCCCCGATCATGCCGGAACGACCCCTGCGATTCGTGAAGATGCACGGCGCGGCCAACGACTACGTCTACGTCGACTGCTTCGCCGAGCGGCCCCCCGCCGATCCGGCCGCCCTGGCGCCGCGGATCGCCGACCGGCACCGAGGAGTGGGGGGCGACGGCCTGATCCTCGTCGAGCCCTCGAAGGTGGCGGCCGCGCGGATGCGGATGTTCAACGCCGACGGCAGCGAATCGGAGATGTGCGGCAACGGGGTGCGGTGCGTGGCCCACCTCGTCGTCTCTCGCGGTCATGCGGCGGCCGGCGAAGTCGCCGTCGAAACCGGCCGGGGCGTGCTCACGCTCGTCGTCACGCCGACCGGCCCCCGGACCTCCCGGGTGCGGGTCGACATGGGAGCGCCGCTGCTCGACGCCGCCGCCATCCCGGTCGTCGGCGCCGGCACCGGACCGGTGGTCGACGCGGCCTGCCCGGCGGTCGACGGCCGCGAGCCATGGTGGGATGCCTGCGGCCTCGACCCGCGGATGACCTGCGTCTCGATGGGCAATCCGCACGTGGTCTTCTACTGCCGCGACGTCGCGAGCGTGCCGCTGGAGCAGGTGGGGCCGCGGATCGAGACGCACCCGATCTTCCCACGCCGCGTGAACGTGCACTTCGTCGAGGTGCTGGCGGCCGATCGGGTGCGGATGCGGACCTGGGAACGCGGCAGCGGCATCACCATGGCCTGCGGCACCGGGGCATCGGCTGTCTGCGTCGCCGGATCGCTCACCGGCCGGACCGGCCGGACGGTCGCCGCCGACCTGCCCGGCGGCCGGCTCGACCTGGAGTGGGTCGGCGCCGGCAGCGTGTTCATGACCGGTCCGGCCGAGGAGGTGTTCACGGGCACCTGGCCGCTCGCGGAGGCGTGACGGGCTGCCGCGGAACCGGGGCTGATCCAAGGAAGGAAGGCTGACGCGTGAAACTGAAATCCCCGCTGGCGATCGGCGCTTGGTCGCTCGTCTCGACCGCCTGCATCCGGCAGTGGATGGCGACGCTCGACTGTCGCTGCGAATTCGGCGCCGCCGAGGCCGATCCGGTGCACCCGGGCTTTCGCGGCGCGAAGATCTTCGTGTTCTGGCACGAGAACATCCTCCTGCCCCTCTTCCTGCGCGGCCACGGCAACATTTCGATGCTCCTGTCGCGGCACGGAGACGCCGACATCCTCGCCCGCGTGGCCCACATGATGGGCTTCGGCACGGTCCGGGGGAGCACGTTCCAGGGGGGCTCGGCGGCGCTGCGGGAACTGGCCGAGCGGGCCGCGACCGGCAGCCTGACGATCACGCCCGACGGACCGCGCGGGCCGCGGCGCCGGCTGGCGCCGGGCTGCGTCTTCCTCGCGAGCACGCTCCGCATCCCGATCGTCGCCATGGGGCTCGGCTACCAGCGGCCGTGGCGGCTCTCCACCTGGGATCGGTTCGCCATCCCGCGTCCGTGGAGCCGGGCCCGGGGCATCATCAGCCGGCCGCTGGCCATTCCCGCCGACCTCGATCGCGACGGCATCGAGCGGCACCGCGCCGGGGTGGAGCGGCTGCTCTGCCATCTGTCCGATGAGGCCGAGGCGTGGGCCACCGCCGGTGGCCGTCGGCCCGGCGAGACGCGAGTGCGCAAGGAACCGTCGCGGGTGGCCCGTTGGGCTGCGGCCCTGCCCGGTCCGGTGGGTGTGCCGCTCGACGACGAACTCGCCCGGCACGGTCTGCCGCCGACCAGCGTCGCCCGTCGTGCCGAAGCGCCCGCCGCCTGATCGACGGCCGCCGCTTCTCTCCGCCCAATCCGCCGGTCGGTGACATGCTCGTCGCCGGCGGACTTTGCCGTTGCGTCCTCCAGTGTGATGGTGCGTCCTCCGGTGCAGGCAAAGTGCACCGGCTCCTGCGCGTGCCACCGAACGGCTGCTACACCGTCAGCCGAGAGGGCGTCGGAAGACCCAAACCAGGCACGGAGCAAGGCTTTGCCCGGCGATCGTGAGCCGGAGCGGCTGCGACGGCGCGAAAGACCGTTCAGGGAGTTCGGGGCTCGAGGCCGCCGAGCCTGCGCTCGAGCCAGCGTACGCGATCCTGCAACTGTCGGACCTCCTCGCGGAGCGCCCGCACCTCGGCGTCGTCGTCAGGCAGCACCGGCCGCTCGGATCGGCGCGGTGCCGGCGTGGGCACGGCCTCCGTCTCCGGCCCAACGAGGGCCTGCTCGAGCGGCAGGTCGAGCGATTGCAGCACGACCTCCGCTTGCTTCTGTTCTCCCCCGGGGAGCACGTAGCGGATCGGGACCGGGCGACCGACGGGGCCGCCGGTCACCAGCCGCGTCAGCTCGTCGGGCGAATGCACCGGCCGTTCGTCGAGGGCCACGATGACGCTGCCTGGTGGCACGCCTGCCTTGGAGGCGGGGAGTTCGCCGACCACGCCGACGACGTAGGCGCCGCTCGGCTGCGGCAGTCGAAACCGGGCCTGCGTCGGGGCGTCGATCGGCACCGTGCGGACACCGAGTGCGATGCGGCCCGGTGTCCGGCCGCGGGGCTCCTGGTCCACACGCGTCCGGCCCGCGGGCCCGCGTGGGATGCGCGGAGCCGTCGCCTGGGGCGCCGAGCCTTGCATGCCTCCCCAGGCGTCGGCAACGCCGCGGCCCGGCGGGGTGGCGGTCGGATTCGGCGTGCGCGCGGGGAGCGGTGCGGGAGCGGCCTCCGACTGGAAGCGGGACGGCGCGGTGGGCAGGAACGGATCGACACCAGGCTGCCGGTCGGCGGCAGGCGTCGGATCGTCGCCGGGGGGACTGAATCGCCCCCCCTGTGTTCGCGTGGCGTACCGGTCGCCGACATCGGTTCCCATGGTCGGGATGACCGACGCCGCACCCGGATTGCCTGCCGGGCCCTGCGGGCGAACGGGCCGCGGCTGCGCGACGAGGACGACGTCCTGAGGCTGGCCCGCGCGGGCCACGGCGACCGGCACCTGCTGGCCGACCGCGACCGACGTGACTGCCTGCGTGACCTCGTCGAAACTCGTCAGTCCCCGGCCGTGCATGCCCCGGATCTCGTCGTTGACGCGAATGCCGGCGACCGCCGCCGGTCCGTCAGGGACGACGGCGGTGACGATCCAGCGGCCGGCATCGCTCGATTCCGCGACCGTCATGCCAAGCCAGCCGACACCGGGCGTCTGCTCGACGGGCGGCGCCGTCTCCACCGGGGGGGCGGCACTCGCTGAAGTCCATGCCAGCGGTCCGCTGCCGCCACCGAGCAGAACGACGCACGTCAGCATGGCGGCCCGCGGCCAGTCTCGAGAGGGCGATTGCAGAGGCGATAGCGACCGACAGGAGCGTCGCATGATGCGTGTTCTCGACACAGGCGGCATGAAAATTGTCGTGCCGCGGGTAGTGTGCGGCGGAGAGGCATCATACACGATGCACGCCGGCCGCGCCAGACGCGCCGGACGCGCCGCGGTGAACCGGCATCGAGACCCCGCCGCGCGACTGAAACACGCTCGTTCTCGTGGGATGGGTGCGCGGTTTGACAGCACTGCCAGCACTCCTATACTCCGCGCGGTCGGGGAGGCTCAGGCGACCGCCGGGCCATGGATGGAGGCGTATCGGCAGCCGCACGCGGCGGCCGCAACGCACGTCCCGCGACGTCGAACGATGGATGGAGCCATGGCGAAACGCACGGATGCCGGGACTGCGGCGGCCAGTGGGCCGGGTTCCGTGGCCGGCCGCATCGAGGCCGCCCTCCGTGATCGCCTCGGCGCCGACCGGTTCGCCGTCTGGTTCGGCGACGCACCGCGGATCGAAGTCGCTCCGCCGCAGGATGGCATCCCCCCACGGGTGGTCGTCAGGGCCGGGGCGGGTTTCACCCATGACTGGCTGCGGCGGACGTTCTCCGGGGAGTTCGCGGCTGCCGTTCACGCGATCTGCGGCCCGGCGGCGACGCTCGACTGGGAACCGCTGGCGGCCGGATCGGCGGAGCCGGATTCCGCGGCCGCGGCGAACGAGGCCTCTCCCGGAAAAGGTCCCGGGCCGGGCCGCCGCCGACGAGGGCGGACGGAGGAGCGGGAAGGCGCCGCCGCGGGGCCGGCACGGGCCGAGTCTCCTCCGCTGACGACGGGCCGGCGTCGTCCTCTCGACCTGGAGGGCTTCGTCGTCGGTCCCTGCAACCGGATGGCCTACGGCGCCGCCGAGATCGCCGTCACGCGGCCGGGGGAGATGTCGCCGCTGGTGATTCACGGCCCCAGCGGGGTGGGCAAGACGCACCTGCTGGAGGGTGTCTGCGGCCGCGTGCGCCGGCTCCATCCCACGGCGACGGTGACCTTCCTGTCCGCCGAGCAGTTCACCAGCGGATTCCTCCAGGCGCTGCACGGCAGCGGCCTGCCCGGCTTCCGCCGGTCGTGCCGCAATGCCGACCTGCTCGTCATCGACGACCTGCAGTTCTTCGTCGGCAAGCGGGCGACGCTCGTGGAACTGCAGCAGACGATCGACGCCCTGCAAAGGCAGGGCAAACAGATGGTTTTCTCCTGCGACCGTGAGCCGGAGGCGATCGAGGGTCTCGGGGCCGACCTGCTCACGCGGCTGCGCGGGGGCATGACCGCCCGCATCCTGCCGCCGGACTACGAGGTGCGGCAGGGGATCGTGGCCGGCCTCTGCCGGGCCCGCGGGCTGGAGATGCCCGCCGAGGTGATCCACTACGTCGCCAGCCACATGATCCGGCATGCCCGGGAGTTGAGCGGCGCGGTCAACCGGTTGGAGGCGACGAGCCTGATGCTCGGCATGCCGGTCGGACTGGAGATGGCGGAGGAGGCGCTCGCCGACCTGGTCCGCGCCAGCGGCCGCAGCGTGCGGATCGGTGACATCGAAAAGGCGGTCTGCAAGGCGTTCGGGATCGAGGCCGGTGCCCTGCAATCGGCGCGGCGGGCGAAGGCGACGAGCCACCCGCGGATGCTGGCGATGTTCCTCGCCCGCAAGCACACCAAGGCGGCGCTTGCCGACATCGGCGGCTATTTCGGCCGGCGCAGCCATTCGACCGTCATCGCCGCCGAGAAGGCGGTGAACGAATGGGTCGCGGGCCGGGCCCGGGTCGTGCTCGCCGACGCCGCGTGGGACGTCGAGGAGGCGATCCGCCGGGTCGAGGACCTGCTGCGGGCGAGTTGATGGCGGAGATCGTGCCGCCACCGGAATGGCTGCTTCGCCGGCTCAGCAGCGTGTCGAGCAAGTCTGCCCGAGCGGGAGGCGAGGGCCATCGACCCGGGAAATCCTTGGCATTTCCCGCGGTCGATCAAGTGGAAAAAGGGCATGGATGCCTTTTCCCACGGATAACTAGCGGCTCAGCCGCTCCTCCTGGCTGGCCTTGTAGCGCAGGCTCGACTGCGGGCCGCCGAAGCCGACGACCCGCCGGTCGATGGCGGTCTTCCGCGACACGACCCGCCCCTCCTCGACGTCGAAGACGATGGTGCCGTCCCAGATCCGCTCGAGGAGCCGCGACTCGAGCCGCGGGTCGTCGAGCGGCGTGAGCACCGTGGTGTCGACGGCGATCGTGGCCAGCCCGTCGCGAACCGATTCGAGCCGGTAGCGGAGCCGGGTCCTGACGGCCTTGCGCGCCCCCGAGGCCTCGAGCACGAGTTCCTGGGGCACCGTCCATTCGAACCCCGGGCTGACGGCCTGCTCCGGCAGCGGCACCACCGTCAGGTCTCCGCTGGCGGCCGGCGGGCAGGGGCGGAGTTCGCGCCGGTCGCGGACCCGGCCGTCGGCGTCGATGACCAGTCGCGCCAGCGGCACGCCGAGGTTCAGCGGCACCCCTTCGTAGCCCGGCGGCGGTTCCTCCCCGCGGCCGCTCGCCCAGCGGACCTCCCCCTTGTCGCTCGTCCGCGAGATCATCGTCACCCCGTCCACGGAGTACTCCAGCGTCGCCCCGCCATCCGCGCCGACCGCGACCACGCGGCAGGACTTCGTCGAGTCGGTCTGCGTCTCGACCACCTGGGAGACGCCGTTCATCGTGGTCTCGGTGAGGGCGCGGTGGGCGACCTGCACGTCGATCCGGTCCCCGACGCGGAACCGGTAGCGGAGCAGCACCGGCTCGTCGGCCGGCGCGGCCTGCGCGCAGCAGGCCAGCATCATGGCGAGGATTCGCCCACGCATCATCGACCTCCTGTCGCGCCCGGCTCGGAGGCCCGCAGGCCGCCTCCCCAGCCGAGTTTCTCCCGGAGCGTTCGATAGTAGCCGTGGCGGCCGGTTTCGACCAAGGTGAATCTGGGGGCCGCCCGGCGCACGAACACCCGGTCCCCGGGCAGGAGGGCCGCCACCGCTCGGCCGTCGACGACGCAGGCCGAGCCGGCGTTCGGCCGGGGGACGAGCAGTTCGTAGGCCCGGTCGGCCGAATCGACGACCGTGCGGTTGGACAGGGTGTGGGGGTTGAGGGGCGTGAACACGAAGGCGTCGAGATCCTTGCGCACGATCGGCCCGCCGGCGGAGAGGTTGTGGGCCGTGGAGCCGACCGGCGTCGAGACGATCAGGCCGTCGGCCCGGTAGGTCGTCGCCAGTTCGCCGTCCACGAGCAGTTGGATCTCGATCATCGAGAACGGCGGCCCGGCGAGGATCGACGATTCGTTGAGCCCCAGTTCGAGCAACAGCCGGCGGCCATCACGGACGATCTCGCACTCGAACATCAGATGCTCGACCAGCCGGAAGCGGCCGGCGAGGATGTCGGACACGGCCTCGTGAGCCTCGGCCCGGGGCACGTCGGCGAGGAAGCCGAGCGTGCCGAGGTTGACGCCGAGGACGGGCACCTGGTCGTAGGCCATCCACCGGGCCGTCCGCAGGATCGAGCCGTCGCCACCGAGGACGACCACGAGGTCGGCGCCGGACCCGGCTGACATCCGGCTCGGCGGCCCTTCCCACGCCTCCCGCGACAGGAGCATGCGGTCGACCCGA
>JBIKKQ010000307.1:0-2866 GCA_044360305.1 Pirellulales bacterium | reverse complement strand
TCGTACGCCAGCTCGGGTCGGCATAGCGCCGCGATCGGCCGATTCTTGCCCCAGGCCGAACAACAGTACGCCGTCGTGCCTCCACCGATGCCGAGGTGCAACAGCGGGAACACGCCCGGCGCGAGCTTGGCGATGGCGGCATCGATCGATTCGGCTTGGGGAGTGTGCTTGTTGGCCGCACTCCCGGAAAGCGCGGCGAAGAAGCCGCCGTGGTCTACTGCGGTATGGGCCCGCAGGCCGTGCAGGATCGTCATCCGGTCCTGGAATGGCGCGAATGGCTCGATGTCCAGCGGCAGCTTCAATCCCTTCAGGGGAATCTGCCGCAGCTTGTCGGACTCCAGCGGTACCCCCTCGGGCAACGTGCCGTCGATTTCGCGAAAGCCGTTGTCGAACACGAGGAAGATCACCCGCTTCGGCGCTGCGACTTTGCCCTCGGCGGCCGCGGCCACCTTCTGCAGCAGCGGAGCGAACAGGAGTCCGCCGGCGCCAAGCGTGGCACCCTTGAGCAGCGTCCGGCGATCGGGGAGGTGCGTGGGAAGATTCATTTTTTGACTCCGGAAGTGGAAGTGACTGCAGGCATCGTTCGGTACAGGAAGGATTCGGAGGACAACAGCGAAACGAGCAGCGCGTTGAAGCTGCCGTTGCTGTCGAGGTAGGCCTTGAGGGCCTGTCGGCGTGTAAACCGGACACTGCGGACATTTAAGTTCGTCATCGCTTAATTCTCATCTCAATGGTCAAGTTCAATGATTGAACCGGAACTCCGGGCTGTTGATGAGCGCCCAGGCCATCTGCTGCAGGCCCACATCCTGACGATCCTTGCGGGCTTCCAGGTAACGCTCGAATAGTTCGCACTCGGCAGCGGTTGGGGGGCGCGACAGCACGGCCCACACCGCCTCAGTGATCTGCGCCTTGGGATCGCCAGCCTTCTTCAGCACCGGCAGCAACTGCGCCCCGATCATCTTGTTGAGGCCCGGGTCGTTACTGAGCCGCATCACCTCAGTGACCGGGATCGGCATGTCTTCTCGGGGATACTCGATGAGGCTTTGGTGCCCCCTTTCGAGTGTGATGATCGCCTTCTCTCTTACCTCAGGGCTCTGGTCGCGGCCAAGAAGCGACGGGTTATTGCCGATCTGAAACGACGCCGCCCACTGGGATGGCGTCAATGGCCGGATGGCAGCGACCGCGAAGAATTCCGGGGCCGGAGCTGGGTCCTGCTTCCACTGACTACCGCGGGAGTAGGTTTTGCTGGAGACCAGTCCTGCGATCAGGCGTTTCAGGTCGTACTGATGTGCGACAAAGTCGCGTGCGAGCCATTCGAGAAGCTCGGGGTGGCTCGCCGGGTTGTTGTCGTGCATCTGGTCCACCCGCATCACAAGGCCGTAGCCGTAGAAGCGATACCAGAGTCGGTTGACCATGGCCCGGGCGAACAGGTCCCGGTTTTCGGGCTGGAGGGCCAGGTCTGCCAACTTGATGCGGGCTTGGAATTTCGGCTGTGGCGGCAGCGTCTTGTCCTTCGCATAGGCTTTTCCGAGCTGTTCGATGGCCTTCGACTCCTCTTGAATCGCTTTGGCGAGATCCTCGGCTGGTTCGGCTTCACGCTCTACCGTCTGGCCGTTCAGAAACATCATCTTCACAGGTCGGTCGGCACCGGCCTTCGGCTTGAAATCGGCCGGCTTCACGAACCGGCGGTCGAGGAGGTTGCCCTGGAAGTCGTAGGACGCCGCGAAGAACTCGCGCATCCCGAAGAAGTAGTCCTGGGTCAGCGATTCGATGTAAGGGTGTTTGTGACACTGAGCGCAGCTGATGTTCAGACCGAAGAAGACGCTGCTGATGTCACGGGTCAGGGCGTCACGGTCCTTGAGCCGCTTGAGAATGTACTGCTCGGGCTTGGCGGGGTGCGGCGTGTCGGAGCTACCGATCAAATCGCGGAACATCTGGTTCCACGGGCGATTTTCCTTGAACGCTGCCAGGAGGTATTCTCGGACGCCGATGTTGACATCAATGTGCTCGTTGCGCAGAAATACGTCGAATTCCGTCGCGTTATGGCGGATGAACTCGGGCGAGGCGACGAGTTCCGTGATTAGTTTGCTCCGCTTCATCGGGTCGGTAGAGTCAATGAATTCAACGGTTTCGGTGGGCGTCGGGATGCGGCCGGCGAGGTCGAGGTAGAGCCGGCGAGCGAGCTTCGCATCGTCGGCTTGCGGAGCTGGCGTGACCTTCGCCTTGGTGAGTTTCTGATCGACGTAATGGTCGATGACGTCTGCGAACGACCGATCCGCTCCCAGGAGCTCATCGGCCCGGGTCGTTCCCGACAGCAGCACTCCGGCCAGGATCAGGCAGGACCGTAAAATGTATGCAGACATTTCGAGTCTCCTTGCGAATGTTTCAGGCGGTGAATTCCCACTTGGACACTGTGCCGCGGCCGACCGTGTAGAGGACGTCGGCTTTCTCGCTGGCAGCCAGCCCGAAATTCGGTATCGGGCTGGAAATGTCCTTCGCGGAGCGTTTTTCCTTCAGATCGAAGATGGAGATCAGCGTCGATGCAGAGTTCTCCCGCGCGAGACCAGGGAAGGCCAGCAGCCACTCGGAACTGGGATGAAACCAGAGCGTCTCGAACGGTTTGTCGTGTCCTGGCTGTGTCGGCCCCTTCAGCTCGTACGTAAGCTTGCCGGCCTTCCAGTCGTAGACCTGCACCATGCCCACCACGGGGCCTTTCTTTTCGCTTCCGTCGGGCTGGAGTGCCCCCAGGGCCGACGCACACTTTACGCCGGGATTTGCAGGACTTTGAAGAGGTAGGCGGGATTCCAGCCGGCCATCCTTCGCCGCATGGCGATGCTCTCCTTGTCGTTGACCTGCTTCAGCAGGC
>JBIKKQ010000308.1:0-2866 GCA_044360305.1 Pirellulales bacterium | reverse complement strand
ATCGGTGCCGACGGACTCGTGGTCGATGTGCTGCGCGGTGACGGCCCGCAGGCCGTCGAGGAGTTTCGGTCGCTGCTGGCGGCCACCGTCGCCGCAGCCGGTCCATTGCGCAAGGAACTGGGGCGGCTGGACGAGGCGCGGATGCTCGGCACCCGGGGCGATCGGGAATGCCTGGAGCAGATCGCGTCGCTGCTGTCGTCCCCCCACACGGTCGTGCGGCGCGAGAGCGTGGCCCTGCTGCGTCGGCTGGCGCCGACCGCGGTGTCGATCGAATCGACCGGCGCGGCGCGACTGACCGCCGATGTCCGGCTCGGCCGCGAGGTGGCCGCATGGAAGCGATGGATCGCGCGGGAGGGGCTCGTGGCCCAGTTGCGTCCGGTGGTGGCGCCGGCCGACCGCCAGCGGCAGCCGGTCAGGGAACTGGGACGGCGGCTCCTCTGCATGCCGTTCTCCAACCAGATCGCCGAGTTCTCGGCCGACGGCCAGAAGGTCTGGGGCCGGGCGTTCAAGCAGCCCGGGGCCGGCGTCGGGCTGCCGAACGGTCATCGGCTCGTCGGGTCCGCGGCCGCGCCGGGCCGAGTCGTGGAGTTCGACGACCAGGGGAAGGAGGTCTGGCAGATCGCCGATCTGCAGGCCGGCGTGACGGCCCTGGCGCGGCTCGCCGACGGCAACACGCTGGTCGGATTCGGCGACGCACAACGCGTCGCCGAGTACGACGAGGAAGGCAGGGCCGTCTGGGAGGTGGCCGTCGTCGGCCGTCCCTGCGCCCTGTTCCGTCTCGAGGAGGGCACGACGCTCGTGGCCTGCCAGGAAAGCGACCGGATCGTGGAGATCGATCGGGAGGGAAATGAAATCACGGCCATCGAGGATCTCAACGGCCTGCAGGGGGCGGTGCGGCTGGCGGACGGGCACGTTCTCGCGGCGCTGACCGACAAGGTGGTGGAACTGGACGCCGCGGGCACCGTCGTGTGGTCGAAGGAGGGGTTCAACGCCGCCACGGGAATTGACCGGCTGGAGGATGGCCGGACGCTGGTGCTGGAAGCCCAGACCGGCTCGATCGTGGAATTCGACGCCACCGGCACCGAGCGCGGTCGCAAGCGGCTGCGCGGCATTCAGGCCGCAACGCGGCTGGATGCGTACTGACTTTCGCGCCGTCGCAGCCGACATGGCGGCGGCTTGTGGTCACGTGCGTTGACTCGGATGACGAGGAGCCGGTCGGTGGCACGCGCAGGAGCCGGTGCACTTTGCCTGCACCGCAGGACGCACCATGCCGCTGGAGGTCGCAACGGCAAAGTCCGCCGGCGACGAGCATGTCACCGCCCAGCGGCGCGGCCGTAGGTCGGCAGGTGACGGTAGGGCACCTCCAGCGACAGCAGATGGAGCGCCGTCACGTAGAGCCGGCCCCCATACACACCCCAGCGGTCCGGCACCGGCCCCAACGGATCCCAGCTGCCCGCCTTCGCCCCCGCCTGCTCCTGCTTCGCCGCCAGCGTCTCCACGAGCGCGGCATACCAGCGGTCCCAGTCGGCGCCGCCACCATGGACCAGCGCCTGCGAGGCGTAGTACCAGAGGTAGGCGTCGCGGTTCCGGTTCGTCGCCGTGCCGTATGTCGGAAGCAGGTCTGCGAGCACGCGACACGGTTCGCGGATTCCCGGGACATCGGGCTTGTCCCCCGTGTGCAGCCGCATCAGGGCGCCCACGGCGGTCATGCACGAGACCGACAACGCCGAGGGCCGCTGCTGCGGACTCCGCGGGTTGTAGGCATACCGGGCCGGGGCCGCGGCGGACGCCGACGCCTCCAACAGCCTGCGAACGCCGGCGAGCGTCGCCGGATCGGTCCGCACCCCCGCCAGCTCACCCGACCGGACCGCGACGAGCATCCAGCCGCTCACCGACAGGTCGGCGTCGCTGCCCGGCGTGTACCGCCAGCCGCCACGGTCGGGATGCTGGCTCGCGGCGATGAATCCGCACGCCTTTTCCGCGGCGGGACGAATCCGGGGGTCGCCCGTCATCCCCACCGCCTCGCAGACGGCGATCGCCGCGATGCCGTGGCTGTAGAGCCAGGCGCAGCTGTTGGAGAGTTTGTCGGCCGGCACGTACAGGTCGCCGTCCGCCTTCTGCACGGCGAGCAGATACTCGAGCCCGCGCCGGACGGTGTCGCGGTACGGGCCGCCGTAGTGATCGTGCCCCGCGCCGAGGAAGCTGAGCAGGGCCAGGCCCGTGGCCGCCGTGTCGGATTGCAGCCGCGGGACGTCGTCCGCACCGGCGCCGGCGAACCGACCGAGCGACCAGCGGCCGTCCGCCTGCTGGGATCGTGCGAGGAACTCGAGACCCCGGTCCACGAGCCGGTCGGCCGTCTCGGCCGCCGAGCCGGGCGCGGCCTTAGGCCTCGCCTTCGCGCGACGGGCAAAGGCCTCGGCGACGTCGCGAACGCGGCCGTCCGTCGGCAGGACCGTCGCGGCAGCGACCCGCTCCAGCGGACCGCTTCCGGACGCCGTCCCGGGATCGATGATGTCGCGTTGGCCGGAACCGGCGGACACGATCGCACTCACCTGCGGACCCGGCACCGACAGTTCCTCCTCGTCCGCATCGATCGGCGGCGGGCCGCTGCCCTGTGTTACCGCGGCCCCGCTCACCGGCCGGTCACCGGCCCGTGGAAGCTGCGGCGCGGTCGCCACCAGCGGTTGCTCCGACGACGACACGGTCCGCGGCGCGGCGATCGCTTCGGCCTGATTGCTCCCCGCCGGCGCCGTCGGCACCGCGGTCGATCGGGAGATCGCGCGTGGCCCCGTGCCCGCTTCGCCGTCCACGTCGCTCCGGGCGACGACACCGGCCGTGCCAAGGGATGGTCCGCCTGCCCGCGGCC
>JBIKKQ010000306.1:0-2873 GCA_044360305.1 Pirellulales bacterium | reverse complement strand
TGCCCTGCTCGAGGCGGGAAAGCCGCCGGCCACCCCGGTGACGATCGTGAGCCGCTGCTCATGGCCCGACCAGCGGATCGTCAGCAGTTCGCTCGCCCGCTGCGCCGTGGACGCGACGGCCGCCGGCCTGCGGCCGCCGGCGATCGCCATCGTCGGCGAGGCCACCGAGTCCGCCCCCCGGTCCGGTCCGCTCGCCGGCCAGCGGGTGCTGGTGACGCGCCCCGCGGGCCAGGGGGAGGATCTCGCCGCCGTCATTCGCGGCGCGGGGGGCGACCCCATCTGCGTGCCGGTGGTCCGCCTCGGCGACCCTGAATCCTGGCAGCCGCTCGACGACGCGATCACCGCGGCCGGCTCTTACGACTGGATCGTCTTCACCAGCGTCAACGGCGTGCGCGGCTTCGTCTCCCGACTGCGGGCCGCCGGCCGCGACGCCCGCTGGCTCGGGACGGCGCGGATCGCCGCCATCGGCAGCGCGACACGCCGGGAACTCGACGCCGCCGGGCTGGCCTGCGACCTGACCCCCGACGAGTTTCGCTCCGAGGGCCTGGCAGCCGCCTTCGCCGCCGTTCCCCCCGGCGGCCGCTTCCTGCTCGTGCGGGCCGACCGCGGCCGCGACGTCCTCCCCCGTGAACTCCGGGCCCGCGGCCAGCAGGTGGACGAGGTGGCCGCCTACGCCAACCGGCCGCTGGAATCGATCGATGCCGCCACCCTGGAGGCGATCGATGCCGCCGGCATCGACTGGGTCACGGTCACGAGTCCGTCGATCGCCACCGCGGCCGCCGCCCTGTACGGCGAACGGATGCGCCACTGGCGGATCGCCAGCATCAGCCCGGTGACCTCCGCGGCCCTCGCCCCCCTCGGCCTGCGGCCCGCCGCCGAACCCGCTGTGGCGACGATCGCGGCGCTCGTCGCCGCGATGGCGGCCGCCGCCCGGGATTGACGCCCGGCCCGAAGACATCCCCCAACCCGCACGGTCGCCGACGACCGGGATGGTAGCCCGTTGCCGGAGTGCAGAGCGGCCGCGCCGACGTCGATACCCTCGGGAGCGTGACGCGGGGGCGTCCGGGGGAGGGAGCATGCGAATCGAGGTCGATCCAGCCCGCCTGGCGATCTGTGCGGAACTGCCCGCGGCCATGACGAATGCCGCCCGCGCCGCCTGGCTGCGTTCCGAGGGCCGGTCGCGGTGCCCGGTGACCTGGTCGGCCGCCCCGGAGACGATCGCCGCCGCCGGACAGGCCCGTGCCGGGGACGAGATCGCGTTGGCGATCGACCCCGCCTGGCTCGACTCCCGGCGCACGCTCCGCGAACGGATCGCCGACGCCCGCCGCAGCCTGCCCGAACTCGGGTCGGCCGTGCTCCGTGGCCCGCGGCCGCTCGAGCATCATGCCCTGCTCGCCGAGGAGGGCATCCGCGTCGTGCTCGTGGACGTATTCGGCGCTGAGCCGCGCGGCGGTCGCCGTCCGCCCCCGCGCGGCTGGGACTGTCGCAACCCGGTCTGGGGGCTGTGGGAAGTGAAGGCCGCGCCGGAGTCGGGCCGCGGCCCCTTGGGATGGCTGACGGGCGGGCTCACCCGGCCGCGGCCGGGATCCCTGCGCATCCTCCAGGTTGGCCGGGTGCCGATCGGGCCGACGGGGCCGGCGAGCACGCGGCTCGACCGGTTCAGCGCCTGGGCCGAGCGGCGGCAGGCGGGCAGCGGCGTCCGACTGGTCAGGCTCGCCGATCTTTCGGCGGTGCTGGCGGGCGGTTCCGACGCCGCCGTCGCCGGCTCGATCCTCAAGGCCGCCTGAGGCCTCAGGAACGCCGGCGGTCCATCAGCAGCCAGCTCGCATAGCCGAGGAGCAGGCTGCTGACGACGAACCCCACGTCGGCCACGACGCTGGCTCGGCCGAACGGCACCGCGGCCGCGAGATCGGCCGTGAACACCACGGCGAGCAGGCCCGCCATGATCATGCCCAGCATTGCGATAACCTTCGACACGCGGCGGTGACCTCCGGGCCGGGAGGGGGATTTCGCCCCGGCGCTGAATCCATACCATAATCGACGATTCGTCGGGAGGCGGGTTGCGGCGACGGCTTTTTCAGGGCCGCTCCCGGCGGCCGCTCCCGGCGGTCGTTCCCCGGAGCATCCCCGCCATGACCTCCCCGAGTCCGGCCCGCACCGCCGTCTACACCGGGTCGTTCGACCCGATCACGCTCGGCCATCTCGACGTCATCGGCCGGGCCAGCCGGCTGTACGACACGATCGTGGTCGGCGTCGGCATCAACCCCGACAAGCAGCCGCTGTTCTCACTGGAGGAGCGGGTCCGGCTCGTCCGGGAGGCCGTGGCCGAACTTCCCAACGTCCGGGTCGAACGGTTCAGCGGTCTGTCGGTGACGTTCGTGCGCGAGCAGGGGGCGACGGTGCTGCTTCGCGGGGTGCGGTCGCTGACCGACATCGAGGCGGAGTTCACGATGACGCTCGCCAACCGCAAGCTCGACCCGGCCGTGGAGACGGTGTTCCTGATGGCCGACGCCGCGTACTCCCACATCTCGTCGTCGCTGCTCAAGCAGATCACGCCGCTGGCGGACGACGAGCGGCTGCTGCGGTTCGTGCCCGCCCCGGTCGTGGCCGCGCTGCGGGCCAAGCTCCCCGGCTGAATCGCGGGCGTCTCTCTCGGCGCTTTCGTCGCGCGATCGCCTCACGCGCATCGGTTTCCAGCCCAACCCGCCGGCGGACGGCAGAAGTCTCGTCGCTGAGGCAAGCCCGCCTCACGCTCCTCGAGTTTCCGCCGATCCCCCGGCTCCGAGCACCAGCAACGGTGCAAGCATCGCTTGCGGGGAGCCGGGCTCCGCCCGGCTCCCCAAAGCCGGAGCAGACGCTGTGTCGGCTGCGAC
>JBIKKQ010000119.1:0-10626 GCA_044360305.1 Pirellulales bacterium | reverse complement strand
GCCCGGGCTTCCCGGGTGCGACTGACCGACAGTTTACGGCTGTCCTCCCGCGCGGGCAATCGGGAGATGATGTGAAATCGATGAATTCGGCTCCGGGAAGCCTCCGCACCCCGGCCGATTTCGCTATGATTCGGCGTCGTTCGGAAATGAGGAATGTCAGGCGCGGCCGACCCGTTGCCCCGGGCGACGGCGCCGCTCCGGGGGCTGACCGCATGCTGCAACGACCTTGGGTGTCGGTCATGGTCGTGGCCTTCTGGTGCCTGGCCACTGGCTGGCTGGTGGTTGAGAAGATCGCCCCGTCGTTTTCCACCGGTTCACCCCCCGGCGTTGGTCAAATCGTCGCTTCCGGCGATGACTCCGCCCCGGTCGCCTGGACCGTCCTCTGGAACGACCGGCCGCTTGGCTGGGCGCTGGCGGAGGCCCGGCGGCTCGACGACCGGCAGATCGCCGTCGACAGCAGGCTCCACCTCGACCGCGTGCCGCTCGACGAGATGCTTCCCAAATGGACCGCCGAGGTGCTCGCCAGCGTCCTCCGGCCGGCGGGCCCCGCGGCCCCCCTGACGGCGATGGCCCTCGAAACGGAAAGCCGGTTTCGCTTCGATTCCTCCGGGAGGCTGCGGTCGTTCGACGCCCGCGTCGATCTTCCCGGCGTGCTCCAGTCGATCGTGTTCACCGGTTCGATGGCCGACGAGACGCTGGCGGTCACCCTGCAGGCGGGCGACCTGCGGTACGAGACCCGCAAACAGATCCCCTTGCAGGCCGTCACCGGCGACGAACTCTCGCCGCGGGCGTTGATGCACGGCCTGTTTCCCGGCCGGTGCTGGCAGGTGTCGGTGTTCAGTCCGCTGCGCAGCAACGGGTCTACCGTCGAGATTCTCCACGCCGAGGTGGACGGCGAGGAGCAGATCTACTGGGACGGCCAGCTCACCCTGACCCACGTCGTCAGCTACCGGGCCGACCCGACGAACCGCGGCAGCCACCGGTTCCGCATCTGGGTGGACCGCTCCGGCCGGGTGCTCCGCCAGGAGGCGGCGATTCTCGCCGCCCGGCTGGTGTTCGAGCGCCGCAACGACGAGGCGGCGGTCGAACTGGCCGTCAGCGCGGCGGCGGCCCGCGCCGCCGAGGCCGAATCCCCCGACCGCGCCGCGGCGATGCCGGACCAGCCATGATCGAGTTCGACCACGTCATCCGCCGATATGCCGCGCGAACCGCCGTGGCCGATCTCTCGCTGGCGATCCCGCGTGGCGAACTGTTCGCACTCCTCGGCCCGAACGGGGCCGGCAAGACGACGACGATCCGGATGCTCGTCGGCCTGCTCCGGCCCTCGTCCGGCACGATCCGGGTCTGCGGCCACGACACCGTCCGCGATCCGCGGGCCGCCCACCTGCACCTTGGCTACGTCCCCGACGAACCCTGCCTGTACGACAAGCTCACCGGCCGGGAGTTCCTCGGCTTCATCGCCGACATGTTCGGCATGCCGCGGACCACGGCGCGGCGGTGCATCGACCGCGAGATCGGCCACTTCGAACTGGGCGAGTTCATCGACGACCTCGCCGAGAGCTACTCGCTCGGCATGAAGCAGCGGCTGGTGTTCGCCGCCTCGCTGCTCCACGATCCGGACGTGCTCGTCCTCGACGAGCCGATGGTGGGGCTCGATCCGCGAAGCGTGCGGATCGTCAAGGACCTGTTGCGCGAGCGGGTTGCCGAGGGGATGACCGTGTTCATGTCCACCCACACCCTCGCCATGGCGGAGGAACTCGCCGACCGCGTCGGCATCATGGTGCAAGGCCGGCTGCGGTTCCTCGGCACCATCCCCGAACTGCGGGCCCAGGTGGCGGTGGAGAGCATGAACCTCGAGCAGCTGTACCTGCAGCTGACGGCCGACCGCGGCCCGGCCGGGGAGCCCCTGCCGTGAGCCGCTGGACACGACCGAACGACCGGGGGGCGGCATGAACGACGGTTGCCCGTCCGCCGGTGGCGTCCGCCTGCTGGCCAACGAGGCCGAGGCCCGGCTCCTGCTTCGGCTCCGGGCCACCGTCGCCTGGGAGACGCTGCGGTCGCTGCTGACCATGGCCCGCCTGCGGCTGAGCCTGGCGGCGGTGCTGAGCTGCGTCTTCTGGGTGGCGCTGTTCGTGCTGGCGCTCGCCGGGTTCCGCTTCCTCCGCGACCTGCATGCCGACGTCGTCGCGCTCTTGTTCAACGCCTTCTTTCTCTCCCTCACGCTGATGCTGGTCTTCTCCACGGGGATCCTTCTTTACAGCGGCATGTACTGCTCGACGGAGGCCCGGCTGCTGCTGACGCTGCCGATCCGGCCCGAGGCGATCTTCGCCCACAAGTTCCACGAGGCACTCTGGTTCTCGGGCTGGGGCTTCCTGCTCCTCGGCAGCCCTCTGCTGGTGGCCTTCGGAATCGAGCGCGAGGCGGGCTGGCCGTTCTACGCCATGCTTCCGGTGTTCATGCTGGCCTTCGTGGTCATCCCGGCGGCCATCGGCGGCATCGCTTGCATGGCGCTGGTCGCCTGGCTGCCGCGGCTCCGAGTCCACGCCCTCACCGCGGCCGTCGTCGCCTGCTGCGCGGCGGCCCTGTGGCTCGGCTGGTCGATGGCCACGGCCGACGGCGGTCCCGACGCCGGCATGCCCCCCGCATGGTTCGAGCGCACCTTCGCCCGGCTGACGGTCACGGAGCAGAAACTGCTCCCCAGCTGGTGGCTGGCCTCGGGCCTGCTGGAGGCCGCCGCGGGCTCGCGGCACGGCCCCCGGTCCGCGGCGGCCCTGCGCGAGGCGGGCTGGTTTCTCGCCGTGCTGGTGGCCAACGCGTTGCTGCTCCACATGCTCGCCGGTCGGCTCGCCGGGCTCGTCTACCGGCGCGGCTACAGCCTGCTGGCGACGCAGCCCGCACCGCGCCGCCGGCGCCGGTCCGCCTGGTTCGACGAGTTGCTGGTCCGGGCGGGGTCGGCCCGCGGCCGGCCGCTGCGGCTGCTGCTCGTCAAGGACCTGCGGCTCTTCCGGCGCGACATCGCCCAGTGGTCGCAGTTTCTCATCTTCTTCGGCCTCCTCGGCCTGTACTTCCTCAACCTCGGCTCGTTCCACTACCACAATGCCTACGCGTCGCTGATCGGGTTCCTCAATCTCGCGGTGGTCGGCCTGATCCTGTCCACGTTCACGACCCGGTTCGTCTACCCGATGATCAGCCTCGAGGGCCGCCGGTTCTGGATCCTCGGTCTGCTGCCGGTGCATCGCGACCAGATCGTGTGGTCGAAGTTCCTGTTCTCGTTCGTCGGCAGCCTGCCCCCCTGCTGTGGCCTCGTGCTCCTCAGCAACGCGATGCTCGGCATCCCGGCGGGCCTCACCGCGCTGCAACTGTTCACCTGCGTCATGCTCTGCCTCGGGCTTTCCGGGCTGGCCGTCGGACTCGGGGCGCGGATGCCCGACTTTCGCGAGTTGTCCACCGCCAAGATCGCCTCGGGGTTCGGGGGCACGCTCTGCCTGGTGCTCAGCTCGCTGTTCATCATGGTGGTGGTCGTCGTGGCGGCCCTCCCGACGCACGTCTCCCTGATCGCCGGCGTGTTCACCTCGTTCACCGGCCGGGCGGCGTCGGGGCCGGTCGGCTGGGCCGCCGGTCCCGCCGGCTGGTATACGGCCACCGTGGCCGTGGCCCTTCTCGGCCTGGTGGCCACGGTCGTGCCGCTGTGGCTCGGCCTGCGGGCGTTCCGCCAACTGGAGCCCTGACGGGGCGAGCCGAGGGCGGGGACCGGTTTTTCCGGCCGGCGGGCGTGACGTCCGCCGGCCTGTTCCACCCCGGGCTTTTCGGTTACCGTCGGCGGCCGGCTGCGGTTCCATATGGAGGAGCACGAGGCTGGTCATGATCGACGGGAGCGACCTGGCGGCGACGCGGGCAGGGATCGACGGGGTGGCCCCGCGGATTCGGCTCGGCGCCGTGCAGTACCTCAACACGAAGCCGCTCGTCCACGGTTTGGCCGCGGCCGGTCTCGAACTGCGATACGACCTCCCCAGCCGGCTCGCCGACCAACTCGCCGCGGGCCGGCTCGACGTCGCCCTGATCCCGACCGTCGAACTGTTCCGCGGCGATGGCTACCGGGTCGTGTCCGACGCCTGCATCGCCTGCCGCGGGCCGGTGATGAGCGTCACACTGTTCTTCCGCACGGCCGTCCACCGCGTGGCCTCGCTGGCGGTGGACGAGGGCTCCCGGACGAGCGCTGCGCTGGCCCGAATCCTGCTCGCGGAGCGATTCGGGGTCCGGCCGCGGATTGAGACGCTGCCGATCGGCAGCGGCCTGGGCGACACCGACGCCGACGCGGTCCTGCTCATCGGCGACCGGGCTCTCGGTCGCGGCCTCGAGTCCGGAGCGTTTCAACTCGCCTGGGACCTCGGCGACGAGTGGTGCCGCTGGACCGGCCTGCCCTTCGTGTTCGCGGTCTGGGCAGCCCGGCGCGGCGTGGTGGCCCCGGATCTCGATCGGCTGCTCGGGGCGGCCCGGGATTCGGGCCGGGCCAACCTCGCGGCGATCGCCGCGGCCGAGGCGGCCCGCCACGGTCTGACCGTGGCCCAGTGCCACTCCTACCTGGCCGACAATCTGCATTACGATCTCGGACCACGGGAGCGGGAGGCGGTGGACCTGTTCCGCCGGCTCTCCACCCGCCTCGGGCTCGCCCCCGCGCCCGCGCCGCCGTTCGCCGCCGTGTCCTGATTCCTCCCCGCCGCTTCGCCCATGAGCCGTACCGTCCGCACGATCCTCGACGACACGCTCTCCGGCCGCCGGCTCGACGCCGACGATGCCGTGCGGCTGCTCGAGTCGAACGAACTCGCCGCCATCGGCCGGGCGGCCGACACGGTCACCCGCCGGCTCCATCCCGAGCCCTATCGCACCTACAACATCGACCGCAACATCAACTACACCAACGTCTGCACCGCGGTCTGCGACTTCTGCGCCTTCTACCGGGGGCCGAAGCATCCCGAGGGATACGTCCTCGACCGCGAGACGCTGATGGGCAAGATCGCGGAGATGGTCGCCGTCGGCGGCGATCAGATCCTCCTCCAGGGCGGCCTCCACCCGACGCTCACGCTGGAGTGGTACGAGGACCTGCTCCACGACATCAAGGAGCGTTTTCCGCAGGTCAACGTCCACGGTTTTTCGCCGCCCGAGATCCACCACTTCACGAAGGTCTCCAGGCGGCCGCTCCGCGAGGTCCTCGAGCGGCTCGCCCGGGCGGGGCTCGGCTCGCTGCCCGGCGGCGGCGGCGAGATCCTCGTCGATCGCGTCCGGGCGGCGATGACCCGCGGCAAGGTGATGACCGACGACTGGCTAGAGGTGCATCGGCAGTGGCACGCCCTCGGCGGCCGGAGCACGGCGACGATGATGTTCGGCCACATCGAGACATTGGCAGAGCGGGTCGAGCACCTGGAGCGGATCCGTGCCCTCCAGGACGAGACCGGCGGCTTCACCGCCTTCATCTGCTGGTCTTTCCAGCCCGACAACACCGAGATGGCCGAGATCCCGCCCGCCGGGGCGTTCGAGTACCTGAAGACGCAGGCCGTCGCCCGGCTGTATCTCGACAACGTCGCCAACATCCAGTCGAGCTGGGTGACGCAGGGCCGCGAGATCGGCCAGCTCGCCCTGCTCTACGGCGCCAACGACATGGGCAGCCTGATGCTCGAGGAGAACGTGGTCAGCGCCGCCGGCACCGTCCACCATCTGACGCTCGAGCAGATCCGCTCGGCGATCTCCGAACTCGGCTGGATTCCGCGCCGTCGCAACGTGTTCTACGAGCTCTTCGAGGACGAGCCGACGCCGGCCGCGGACGAGGCCCGGGAGCGGGCCCGCGGAGTGCACCTGCCGGTGGCGGCGACGGCGCCGTGAACGGCCCGCGGCCGACGCTGGTGCTCCGCGCCCGCCACGTCCTCACGATGGCGGGTCCGGCGGTCGAGAATGCCTGGCTCTGGATCCGCCGCGGCCGGATCGTCGCGGTCGGCACGGGCCCGGCGCCGGCCGCCGCCCGTACGATCGACCTCGGCGACGCGATCGTCCTCCCCGGACTCATCAACGCCCACACGCACCTCGAGTTCTCGGCGCTGCCCGAGCCGCTCGACGCTTCGGGAGGCCTGCCGGGCTGGATTCGGCGGATCGTGGCCCTGCGCCGCGGCCGGCCGGAGGCCGACGCCGGGGCCGGCGTCGCTGCCGCGATCCGCGCCGGACTCGCCGAGTCGGCGGCGGCTGGCGTGACGGCGATCGGCGAGATCGCCACCACGTGCACCGGCGACATCGTCGCCGCCTACGCGGCGGCCGGCCCGCGGCTGCGGGTGTTCTGCGAGGCGCTCGGTCTCACGACCGCCGCCCAGGCCGGGGCCAGCCGGCGGCTCGCGGCCGGCCTCGACGCCCTCTGCGCCCGGGGGATCGCCGCCGGCATCTCGCCGCACGCCCCCTATTCGGTCGGCGGGCCGCTTGCCGCGCGGGTCGTGACCGCCGCCCGCGACCGCCGGCTGCCGCTGGCGACGCACGTCGCCGAGAGCCTGGCCGAGGAGTCGCTGCTCGCCGCCGGCAGCGGCGACTTTCGCACGCTGTTCGACGAACTCGGGGCCTGGCCGCAGGATGCCCCGCCGCGGCTCCTCTCCGCCGCCGACTGGATCTCGCGGCTGGCGCGGGCGCCGCGCGGCCTCGTGATCCACGGCACCCGGCTGCCGCACGACGACGAGGCGTTCGCCCGGCTCGTCCGGCATCGCGACCGGCTCTGCGTGGTCGTCTGTCCGCGGACGACGCGGGCCCTGGCGGGCGTGCTCCCTCCGATCGCGGCGTTTCGCGCGGCCGGCATCCGCGTGGCGCTCGGCACCGACGGCCGGGGCTCGAATCCCGACCTGTCGGTGCTCGGCGAATGCCGGGTGCTCGTGGACGCGGGCCTCGCCAGCCCGACCGAGGCGCTGGCGATGGCGACCGGCGCGGGGGCGTGGGCGTTGATGCTGGAGAAGTCCTGCGGTCGGATCGCCATCGGCCGGCCGGCGGACCTCGTCGTGCTCCGCCCAACGCACCACGATCCAGATCCGGCCGCGGCCGCGGTCGATCCGGCCACGCTTATCGTGGCCACGCTCCGCGCCGGCCGCGTCATCGCCGGCCACCTGGAGTGAGCGGGCGGCCTCGCGTGAGCGCGTGGCGTGGCTTGAGCGGCATTGACTTCAGGGCTGCATGGCTGGCCCCTGGTCTTCTACCGCTTTTCCTTCGACTGAAATCTCTCCGGCACGACGAAGTCGTCGGTCGGGCTGCCGTCCGGCTCCTGGATCAGTTCCAGCGCCTCGATGAGCGGAATGTCGACGTCTTCCTTCTCGATCAGGGCCGACAATGTCCTCGGGGAGATTTTTCTGAGATTGGGGAGGGCGAGTGGGCCTTGGCGATTGGCGAGCGCCTTTGCCACCGCGACCGAGTCGGCGGCCGTGAATGCCGTCACGCCCGGCAACTGGCCATTCCACTTCTTCGCCGCCACGAGGGTCTCGGCCACGTCGGGAGAGAGCCTCTCAAGCGACCCGAAGTCGCCGGTCCAGTTCGGGAGTTTGCAGACCAGCACCGCGACCTCGGCCGACATTGCGGCGGCGCCGCTCATGCCGCCGCGCACAGGATCAGCGAGCAGTTTTCGGGCGAGTTCCGGCGACTCGACCGCGATACCCTGCACGGAGACCGGCCCGGCGTGGCCGGCCAAGCCCCGGGCCGCGGCGTCGTCGATCGCGCAGGGCCCGACGATCGTCAGCCGGTGCCGGTGCGATGCGAGCCGTTCGACCACGTCGGCCGTCAGTTCCGAGGCCCCGAACAGGCAGAGATCATGGTCGGCGGCGGCCAGTTTCCTGGCCTCGGCGGCCGTCAGCCGCTTTTCAAGTTGCAGGGGTTTCATGCCCGCCGGCCGGCCGGCCGGCTCGCCTGCCGCCGCCGGTTTTTCACCAGCGACCCGCTCCGGCTCGGCGTGCGCGTGGTGCACGATCCCCACGCGGACGAGCGTCTCCGGCACCGGATCGAGCGCGAGCGTCGTCACCCGGTCGTACTCCCGCTGCGGCAGCCGATAAAAGAGCGTCAGGCCCGGCGCGTGAAAAATCCCGGCTGCCAGATGGCAACGAGCGACCGGGCCTCGTCGGCGTGCAGGCCCGTCTTTTCGAGCTCGGCAGCGAGCGCCTCGGCCGTGGCGGCATGCCAGTCGTCCGCGGCCACGGTTTTCCAGTCGAGGTCGATCGTTTTTTTGCCCGGCGGCACCAGCGGCACGCGGGCGAGTTTTGCCGAGTTGCCGGTGCGGTCGATGCACCACAGGTCGTGGAGCGGATACGGCGCCTTCGCGTCGAGGACGATCGCGCCCGCCGGCGTCCGCCGCGCCTCGAGGAACGCCAGCGGCTTCATCAGGCCGTCGTAGTAGACGAACTGCTCGGCGTCGATGGCGGTGCCTCCGTTGCGTTGGTCGTTGCCGCCGTGTGAGCCGTATGAAAACACCGGCTCGGCCTTCACTTTCCGCGCCTGCGCGTACCAATGGTCGTCGGCCACCTGCGGCGTGCGCGGTCGCGCGCCGGCCGGGCCATGCGACTCCGGCGGCTTCCGCAGAAAGATCCGCCAGGAGAGCGAATCCGTCACCGGCCGCCCCGCGTCCTCCTCGCTCGCCGGCCACCAGATCACCGGCCGCCCGTCTGGAAACCGCACCTTCATCTTCAGGCCCTGCTCGGGCGGCTGCTGCTCGCCGTCCCAGTGGAAGTAGATGATCGGTTTCGCCACCGGCACCCGAATTGGCAGGTTTCGCAGGTGCGGCGGCTCGGTGCGGTACAGTTCCTTCGGGCAGTCGGCCCACTCCGCGGCCAGCGCCGCGTTGGCCATCTCCAGGTCCGGATGGATCGTGGACACGCCCCATTCGTGAACGGCGTAGCCCTTCACGCCCGCAGGATTTCGGATCGGCCCGTCGCGGTTGGCATCGACCGGCGCGGGCACCGCGGCGGCGGGCTCGGCCGCAGACGCCGACGCAGCGGCGAGCATCAGCACGGCAACCGTGAACGCAATACGTGGCATGGCGAAATTGTTACCTGATGCGAAAGCCGCGGGACACCAAAGCGGTCCACGGGGAACGCCGGCCCATCCTTCGACGCGCCGCCGTGCCGAAAGGTTCCTGACTGGCTCAGGTAGGCCAGAGCCGCACGAGCCGTGACCGCCGGATACGCGAATCGTGCGTGGCCAGGGGCACGTCGAGAGCCCGTGCCGTCGCCACGATCAGGCGGTCGGCCGGATCCTGGTGAAAACTCCTGGGAAGCTTCGTCATCGCCGCCACGGCCGCGGAGGTGATCGGTTGCATTTCGACGGTGGCGGGCGACGCGGCGATTCCCAGCCAGGTCTCGAGATCGTCGGCGAGGTCGAGCCGGCCGAACTGCACGAGCAGCGCGACTTCCCAGAGGCTGATGTCGCAGAGCAGCGGCCGAGACGCCGCGGGCAGCCCGTCGAGGTGGTCGCGTTCGCGGGCCGGCAGCCGTGGATCGCCGAGCATCCACCAGACCCATGTGTGCGTGTCGAGGAGCGGCCTGGTCATCGCAGGGCTTCGATTTCCGCCTCGGCGATCACGGGCGCGAATGGATCACCGACGAACGCCCCCCGGCCGCGAAGCGCCAGCCACGGCTTGTCCTCGCGGGCGGGCACGAGGCGGGCGACCGGACGGCCGCGCTTGAGAATGACCAGTTCCTCGCCCGTGCGATTGACTTGGTCAAGGAGCCGCAGACAGCGGGCCTTGAATGCCGAAGCGGAGATTTTCATGTGACCAGTGTACATGACCTGTGAACACGGGGCAAGCCGACCGGCGTGGCGCGGAGGACACCCGGGGCCGCGGTTCGCGGCACGCGCAGCAGGGCTACCTGTTTTGCTTCCGCCGCTGCTGAAAACCCTCCGGCACCACGAAGTCGTCGGTCGGGCTGCCGTCCGGCTCCTGGATCAGTTCCAGCGCCTCGATGAGCGGAATGTCGACGTCTTCCTTCTCGATCAGGGCCGACAATGTCCTCGGGGAGATTTTTCTGAGGTTCGGAAGCGCGAGCGGTCCCTGACGCTTGGCGAGCGACTTCGCCACCTCGGCCGAGTCGGCGGCCTCGAAACCCGTCAGACCCGGCAGTTGCCCGTTCCATTTTTTCGAGGCCGCCAGCGCCGCGGCCACCTCCGGCGTGAGCACGGCCAGCGCCGGCAACACCCCCGTCCAACCCTTGCCCTCGTCGAGCGCGGCCACGACCTCGGCTGTGATCTCGGCCACGAAAAGCGGCGCGAAAGATCCTTCACGCTCCGACAGTTTGTGAGCCAGGGCCGCTGAATCGAGCCGCCGCAGATCGGGAAGTTCGACCGGCCCGGCATGCCGGGCCAGCGCGGCGGCCGCCTCGGCGTCGATCCGGACGAGCCCGGGCGCCCGCAGCACGTGGCGATGCGGTTCAAACGCACCCGCCACGTCGGCCGCCGTGCCCTCCGGCAGGCCCGAAAGCCCGAACAGGCAGAGGTCGTGATCGGCGGCGGCCAGTTTCCTGGCCTCGGCGGCCGTCAGCCGCTTTTCAAGTTGCAGGGGTTTCATGCCCGCCGGCCGGCCGGCCGGCTCGCCTGCCGCCGCCGGTTTTTCACCAGCGACCCGCTCCG
>JBIKKQ010000305.1:0-2882 GCA_044360305.1 Pirellulales bacterium | reverse complement strand
GGTTGTCCTTCCGCGCCGACCGGCGCGATGCGGTCGCCGACCGTGGCGGGCTCGGCCGAGGCGGCCGGCCGGGTTTCGTCGGCGTGGATCGACGGCGCCGTGGCGGCGACCAGCGCGAGCACGACCAGCGCGAGCACGACCGTCGCTGCGCGGAGGCCGCGGACCGGGATGCGGATCATGCCCCCTCCCCTGCCGGCTCGGCTGCCGGCGTGGCCCGGGGTCCGGCCGTCGGCCGGGGCCGCGGCAGGACACGGCCGGGTGTCTGGGCACCGCGGCAGGCGGCGACGATGCAGTCGGTGGCCTGGGGGTCGGCGATCTCGGCGAGCGTCCGCACGCCGGCCGACGAGCATCCGACGAGCAGCGTCTTCGGCCCGAAGCGGACGATGCGCACCGCCTGACCGCTCCCGAGCGGCGCCTCGCCGAGCACCGCGAACACGTCGGCCGGGAGCCGGGCTCGGCCGCGTCCCGCTCTGGCCCTGACGCCGGCGAGCACTGCGAACGCCGCCGCGACCGCGGCCAGCAGCCGCCAATCGGGCAACGGCTGCGGCACCGACTTCTGGCCGGCGGCCGGCGTCGCGGACGACGGATCGGTGATCAGTGGCAGGCCGCCGCGCCGGGCAGGGGCCGCCGGGGCCGAGAACGCAGCCGGCTGAACCGGCGCGTCGGGGCTGGGCGCCACCGGAGGTTCCGACTCGGCGGCCGGAGTGCCGGTGGCGAGTCCGAGCACGATCGTCGCCGCAAGCAGTGCGATGCGATGCATGGTCATGCGGCCGTCCTCGTGGGGACGTCAACGGCACCGGCGTCGTCGCCTCCCTGCCGGCCGGCATCGAGCCGGGCCCAGTCGATCCGCGTCGCCGGCTGGCGCCGGACCTTGTCGCCGCGCCGCGGCTGCGCCGGACGACCGCCGGCCCGGAGCACGAGCCAGGCAAGCAGCATGGCGCACAGGGCGATCGCCACCAGCCAGGCCTCGCGCGGCACGTCGCCGGGTCGGCCACCGGCCACCGCGACCCAGGTGGCATCGATGAACTGCCCGGGGGTCTGCGGTGCCGCCGTCACCGGCCGCAGGGACACGGCCCGGGCCGCGTTGAAGTCGCGGCGGCCGGCCGCGGTTCCGACAGCGGGAATCCTCGTTACGGCGATCCGACAGCGGTCGGCCGACAGTTCGGGGGGCAGCAGCGGCCGCACGATGCCGCGGATCCGTTCCTCGGCCTGCCGCTCGCTGGCGGCGGGGTCGGCCCGCGGATCGCGGGCCAGCGCGATCCGAAACTCGTCCTGGAAATGATCGTCGGGGATGGCGATCGCGACCACGACCGCGTGCGGGGCGGACGGCGGCGCCACCGTCGCGGGCTGGGGCCCGGGCGCGGCACGGCCGGCGCGGACGGGACCGACCTCGGCCGGCTCGTTCGCGGCCGCCACCGACCGGGAGCGGGCCGGCGTCGCCGGCTCCACGCGGTCCGGTGCGGGGGCCGGCGCCGGTGACGGCGTCGGCGCCGCGAAGCTCACGGTGACGTTGACGATCGCCCCCTTCACGAATCCGATCGCCCGCCTGACCTTGGTGGAGAGGTGCTTTTCGTGGGCCATCCGTCGGGCGAGTTCGGGATCGGCGGCCGGGCCCTCGGCGCCCCCGTCCGCCGCGGCAGCGATCGGTCCGTCGTGATGCTGCCCGGCCCGGAGGTCGATGACGGCGACGCGGTCGGCGGACAGGCCGGCGATCGACGAGGCGACGAGGACGCGGATCGCCTGCACCCGCTGCGGCTCGAGTTCGGCGTCGGGCTTGGTGCGGACGTTGACACTCGCGGTCCGCGTCGTGCCGGCGGCGATGCCGCCGTCGAACGCCGGGCGCTCCTCGGCGTCGTAGAGCACCGACGCATCCTCGATGCCGGGCATCGCACAGATCACCTGCTTGAGCTCGTCCTGGATCGCCACCCGGTAGGCCTGCTGCTGCGACCGCGTGCTCTGCCACGGGCTGGTCCGGTCGAGCGCCTTGTGCAGGCTGCTGCCAAACCGCTGCGGCAGCGCCTGGGCATCGACCAGCGCCCGCTGGTAGGTGCCGTGACGCGACCGGGGCACCCAGATGCGGCCGTCGTCGGTGCGGTGATCGGTGAGCTGCGCCTTGTCAAGCGCCGCCTCGACGACCGCCATCTCGGCATACGGCAGCACGGTGCCCGGCAGGAGCTCGACCTCGTCACTCAACGGACGGTCGCGGAGCAGCCAGAACGACCAGCCGATCGAGGCGGCGACGATGCCGCAGGCGATGATCTGCGCTGGGGTGACCCGGGGGATCAACCCGGCCGCGGGACCGTTCGGATAGGTGTCGTCGCTGGGCATGGCCGGCTCGTGGCTGCGGTGGTGCGTGGTGCGTGTGGGGAGGAGCGGCCGCCCCCCGGTGGGTCAGGCGGCCCGGCTGCTGGCAAGGCGACCGGGCAGGCAGAGCGTGTACGCCATGCCCCCTTCGGGGCAGCGGGCGACGCCGAGCGTGCCCCCGGCCCGTTCGACGAGGCCGCGCAGGTCGGCGACCGCGGCACCGGCCCCGTCGGCATCGCCGGAGTCGGCGACCTCGATCTCCACCCGGTCGGCGAACGCCACGGCCGTGACGACGACCTCGCCACAGCCCGGCCGGCGCCGGTCGCGGACGGCGGAGGCCGCGAACGCGGCCGCCACCAGCGGGGCGACGATCCCGCGCAGCAGCCGCGGATCGACGGGCAGGTCGAGCCCGGTGGCGACGTCGAGCGTTGCCTCGACGGGGCCGCCGCCCAGGTCACGCTGCCGGCGGGCCGCCGCGCCGACGATGTCCGCCAGCAGGGCGTGCAGCCCGGAGGGTCGGTGCAGGGGCAGAATCGTGGCGGGCTGGTGTCGCCGGCTGGTCGTCATGGGAATCCAGT
>JBIKKQ010000118.1:0-10686 GCA_044360305.1 Pirellulales bacterium | reverse complement strand
TCGTGATCGCCGCCGCCCACGTCCGGACACTGCCGACGTGACACTGCCGACGCGGCCGGCGGCCGGTTTTTTCCGGCCTTGGCGCCACGGCCTTTTCGGCCCTCACGAAAGCCTCACAATCTGCCGCTAACCGACAGTTCGTTGCGTCGATTGCACGGCCGCCCCGTTTGGAGATACGACGATGCGGATGCCGGACTGGAAGCGACTCACCACGGCAGCGGGAATTCTCGTTCTGGTCGCCCGCACGGGGCTGGCCCTCGACACGGAACTCGACCCCGCCCTCAGGCCATATAAGGAGGCCACCGGCGAGGTGGCCGGATCGATGAAGTTCGTCGGCTCCGATTCGATGAACAACCTCGTCGCCCTCTGGGCGGAGGGGTTCAAGAAGCACTATCCCGCGGTCCGCGAGGCGATCGAGGGCAAGGGGTCGTCCACCGTCCCGCCGGCGCTCATCGAGGGCACGGCCTCGTTCGGGGCGATGAGCCGCGACTGGCAGCCGCAGGAGATCGACGACTTCAAGAAGAAGCACGGTTTCGCCCCCACGACGCTTCCCGTGGCGATCGACATGCTCGCCGTGTTCGTGCACCGCGACAACCCGCTCAAGAGCCTGTCGCTCGAGGAGGTCGACGCAATCTTCTCCAAGAACCGCAAGGGCGGGGCCAAGAACGACATCCTCACCTGGGGCGACCTCGGCCTCGGCGGCGAGTGGAAGGACAAGCCGATCGTCCTCTACGGCCGCAACTCGGCGAGCGGCACCTACCTGTATTTCAAGGAGAACGCGCTGTTTAAAGGTGACTTCAAGGACAACGTCAAGCAGCAGGCGGGAAGCGCCGCCGTTGTGCAGGCGGTGGGCGGGGACAAGTTCGGCATCGGCTACGCCGGCATCGGTTTCGGCAACGCCAATGTCCGCGCCCTGCCGCTGGCGGCGAAGAAGGGTGAGCCTGCCGTGGCTCCAGAGCCGCAGGCGGCTTACGAGGGCGAGTATCCCCTCGCCCGGTTTCTCTGGCTCAGCCTCGGCCACAAGCCCGGCGATCAGCTCGATCCGCTGCGGCGCGAGTTTCTCCGCTACGTGCTCAGCGCCGATGGCCAGGTCGACGTGAAGAAGGACGGCTACCTGCCGGTCACCGGTCAGGTGGCGACCGAGGCGCTCACCAAGGTCGGCATCGCCGCCCCCTGAACCCGGCGAACGCCCCGTCCTCCGGTATCCGGTGCATGGACTCGACACCCACTTTTACCGGGGCGCTCATGGCCTGACCCGGCCGGGAAGGCCCCGGCCGGTTTTTGCCGACGCCGGCGCGACGGCCTTTCCAAGCCTCATGAAAGCCTCATAATCTGTCGCTACAAACCGCTGCGTTGAGTCAGTTGCACGGCCGCCCTTCTGGAGACATGACGATGCGGATGCAGAACTGGAAGCGAATCGCCACGGCTGCGGGAACGCTCGTTCTTGCGGCAATCCTCGTTCTGGTCGGCCGCACGGGGCTGGCCCTCGACACCGAACTCGACCCCGCGCTCAAGCCCTACGCGAAGGTGTCGGGCGAGGTCGCCGGATCGCTGAAGTGCGTCGGCTCCGATTCGATGAACAACCTCGTCGCCCTCTGGGCGGAGGGGTTTAAGAAGCACTACCCCGCGGTCCGCGAGGCGATCGAGGGCAAGGGATCGTCCACCGCCCCGCCGGCGCTCATCGAGGGCACGGCCTCGTTCGGGCCGATGAGCCGCGACTGGAAGCCGCAGGAGATCGACGATTTCAAGAAGAAGCACGGCTTCGCCCCGACCACGCTGCCTGTGGCGATCGACATGCTCGCGGTGTTCGTGCACCGCGACAACCCGATCAAGAGCCTGTCGCTCGAGGAGGTCGATGCGATCTTCTCGAAGAATCGCAAGGGGGGTGCCAAGAACGACATCGTCACCTGGGGCGATCTCGGCCTCGGCGGCGAGTGGAAGGACAAGCCGATCGTCCTCTACGGCCGCAACTCGGCCAGCGGCACGTACCTCTACTTCAAGGAAAACGCCCTGTTCAAAGGGGACTTCAAGGACACGGTCAAGCAGCAGGCGGGCAGTGCCGCCGTCGTCCAAGCGATTGGTGGCGACAAGTTCGGCATCGGCTACAGCGGCATCGGCTTCGGCACGGCCGACGTCCGCGCCCTGCCGCTGGCGGCCAAGAAGAACGGGACTGTCGTGGTTCCGGAGCCGAAGGCGGCCTACGAGGGGGAGTATCCGCTCTCCCGGTTTCTCTGGCTCAGCCTCGCCCACAAGCCGGGTGACAAACTCGATCCGCTGCGCCGTGAGTTTCTCCGCTACGTCCTCAGCGCCGATGGCCAGGCCGACGTCAAGAAGGACGGCTACCTGCCGGTGACGGCGCTGGTCGCCGGCGAGGCCCTGACCAAGGTGGGCGTCACCGGCCCCTGAACCGGGCAGGCCCTCGTCCTCCGTTCTCCGGGTGCTGGTGACGCATGGATTCGACGCCCACGTTCACCGGACGGACGCGCCGGCGGCGCAGCAATCCTTGGGTCCGAGCCGGCGACGCCATCGCCCGGGCGGTGATCACGCTCGGGGGCATCGGCACGATCGTCGCCGTCCTCCTCGTGGGCTGTTTTCTGTTCGCGGTGGCCCTGCCGCTCCTGCGCGGGTCGAGGGTCGGTGCCAGTGCCGGCCGGCCGGCCGACCTCGAGGCCCCGGCGGCGATCGGCAGTGACGAATCAGGCGCCGTCGCCTGGGTGCTGGAGTCGCCTCGCGATGGCACGACGGGTGGCGCGGTCAACGTGGTCGGCGTCGCCGACGGCACACGATTCCTCTCTCGGTCGGCCGCCGACTGCGGTCTGGAGAACGCCGCGGCGGTCCGCATCGTTCCCGGTGGCATGCTGGCGGCGGTCGGGTACGCCGACGGCAGCCTGCGGACCGGCCGGATCGGCCTGGAGTCGACGTTCCTTTCCGAGGATCCTCCGGCCGAGGCCCGGTCGCTCCAGGTCGGCCGGGCCATCGCGGCCGGCGACGCCATCGTCGTTCGCACCGGCGCCGACACGTTCGCCCGGGTCGTGCTCGTGACGTCGCTCGGCGAGCCCTCGCGGGCCCTCGCTGGACGGATCGTGGACGTGGACGTCGTTCAGCTCACCGACGGCATGCTCGCCGCGGCGATCGACGCCGGCGGCCGGGTGCGGATCGAGAAGTCGACCGTCAAGCGCAACATGCTCACCGGGCGGGACACGACTCGGACGACGGGGGCCACGCTCGACGCCGAGCCCGATTTTCGGCCGGCATTCGTCCGCGTCTCGGAGCTCGGTGATCAGCTGTTCCTGATCGCGACCGACGGCGCGGCCCGCCGCTGCGTGATCCGCGACGTGGAGCAGCCGCAGATGATGGAGACGTTCCGCGTCACGGCCGATGGCCGGGGCGTGGCCGCCATCGAGCGGCTGTTCGGCGGCACGTCGCTCGCGGTGGCCGACACTGCCGGAGACGTGCAGGTGTTCTTCGCCGTCAAGCGGGACGGCGCGAAGACGGATGACAACCTGTCGATGGTCGCCGCCAAGCGGTTTCCGGCCGAAGCGCCGGGCGGAAACCGCCAGCCGCGGGCCACGGCGATCGCCGCGTCCCCACGGTCGCGGCTGTTCGCCGTGGCGGAGGCGGACGGCGACGCCGATGCCGGCGTCCGGTTCCTGCAGGCCACGACGGGGGCCGAGGCGCTGCGGATCCCGGGCGGCGCCGGCAGACCGCCGGTGCGGACTGCATGCATCACCCCGCGTGAAGACGCCCTGCTCACGGCCGGCGCGGGCGCGCTCGGTGCCTGGAGACTCGAGGTTCCCCATGCCGACGTCTCGCTCGGGGCCCTGCTGCGACCGCTGTGGTACGAAAACTTTCCCGGCCCGGCCCACGTCTGGGAGACGACCGGCCACGAGTCGTTCGAGTCGAAGTATGGACTCGTGCCGCTGATCTTCGGCACGATCAAGGCCACGGTCTACGCGATGCTGTTCGCCACGCCGATCGCCCTCCTCGCGGCCATCTACGCCAGCCAGTTCATGCACCCGCGCTGGAAGGCCCGGATCAAGCCGACGATCGAGATGATGGCCAGCCTGCCGAGCGTGGTCCTCGGGTTCATGGCCGGCCTCGTCTTCGCGCCGATCCTCGCGCGCTGGCTGATGCCGGTGATCACCGGACTGTTCGCCGTGCCGCTCACCCTGCTCACCGCCGCGCACGTGTGGCAGATCCTCCCCGCCGGCGCGCGGGTCCGCCTCGCCCCCTGGCGGCTGCCGATCGTCGGCCTCGTCGCCCTGCCGGCGGGCGTGGCCTTCGCCAACGCCTTGGCCCCGTGGGTGGAGCGGCTGCTGTTCAAGGGGGACGTGATCGCCTGGCTCAACGGCCGCGGCGGGAGCGCGGCGGGCGGCTGGTTCATCGCCGCCCTGCCGTTGGCGGCGGTCGCGGTGGCGGCGGGCGTCGGCAGGTTCGTCAATCCGGCGATCCGCCGGGCGTCGCAGGGCTGGTCGCAGCCGCAGGCGGCCGCGGTGGCGTTCGCCGTGTTCGCCGGGGGCGTGCTGGCGGCCGCACTCCTCGCCGCGGCCGTGGCCATCCAGTTCGACGTCCTCGGCTGGGACATTCGCGGCGGCCTGCTCGGCAAGTACGAGCAGAAGAACTCGCTCCTCGTCGCCGCGGGGATGAGCTTCGCCATCATCCCCCTCGTGTTCACGATCGCCGACGACGCCCTGACGAGCGTCCCCGACCACCTGCGGAGCGCCTCGCTGGGGGCCGGCGCCACGCCCTGGCAGACCGCCGTCCGCGTCATCCTGCCGGCGGCGGCGAGCGGCATCTTCTCGGCGGTGATGATCGGCCTCGGACGGGCCGTCGGCGAGACGATGATCGTCCTCATGGCGGCGGGCAACACGCCGATCATGGACTGGAACGTGTTCACCGGGTTCGAGACGCTGTCGGCCGCGATCGCCACCGAGCTGCCGGAGGCGGCCCGCAACAGCACCCACTACCGTGTCCTGTTCGTGGCGGCATTGGCCCTGTTCGCGATCACGTTCCTGGTGAACTCGGCGGCGGAGCTCGTCCGCCAACGGTTCCGGAGACGAGCCCATGAACTCTGACCGCCCCCGGCACCGGCAACGCCGGGTCCGCTCGGCCCACGCGGGGCTGGCGGCCCACGGTGAACCGTGGGTCTGGCTGACCGCCGGGTCGCTCGCCACGGCGCTGGCGATGATCGTCGGCCTGCTGGGCTTCATCGTCGCCCGCGGGGCGGCGACGTTCTGGCCCGCGCCGCTGGAACTGGTCGAACTGGCGGACGGGGGGCGGATGCTCGGCGAGGTGACGGAACGCGAACGGATCGAGCAGACCGGAGAGAACGGTCCGGTCGTCGTGCCCCGACGGCTGCTGCGGACGGCGAACCAGGACATCGACGGCGTCAGTTCGGTCTGGGTGGACGACCGCACGATCGAAAAAACGGCCCGACCCGAATGGGCCAGCGTCATTGAACGCATGGAAACCGGCCGGTTCCATGGTTTTCCCACCAGGCTCTGGCAGGGCACGAAACTGGTCGCGGACGGCCCCGAGGCGGCCTGGCGTGCCTTCGAACGCGAGCATCCGGCCATTCGCGGCCGATTCCGCCGCGCCCTGTCCATCGACAAGCACGACCGCGGCGTGCTGCAGCGCGAACTCCGGACGGCCCGGCTGGCCGTGGTCCAGGCCGGACTCGACGCCCCCTCCGACTCAGCCCGCCGCGAGCGGGCCGCGGCGAATGAACGCGAGGTGATCGCCCGCGTCGGCGCCGCCACGCAGGCCCTCGACGCCGAGACGGCCCGGCTCCGCGGCGAGAACGAGGGCTGGGAACTGGAGTGCGAGACGGCTTCCGGCGAGGCGAAGCGGATTCCGCTGGCGGCGATCGTCCGTGGCTGGCAGCCCAACAGGCTCTCGCTCTCCGGCAAGGCGGGCGTCTACCTGTCCCGCTGGGGCGAGTTCCTCGGCGACGACCCGCGCGAGGCCAACAGCGCCGGCGGCGTCTTCCCGGCGATCTGGGGAACCGTGGCGATGACGCTGATCATGTCGCTCCTGGTGGCGCCGTTCGGGGTCCTCGCCGCGCTCTACCTGCGCGAATACGCGAGCCGGGGGCCGATCACCACCGCCGTCCGCGTGGCGATCAACAACCTCGCCGGCGTGCCGAGCATCGTCTACGGTGCCTTCGGTCTCGGTTTCTTCTGCTACGGGCTGGGCGGCCGGATCGACGAACTGTTCTTCAAGGCCAGCCTCGTCGCCGACGGCCAGCCGACGTTCGGCACCGGCGGTCTGCTCTGGGCGTCGCTGACGCTCGCGCTCCTCACGCTCCCGGTCGTGATCGTGGCCACGGAGGAGGCGCTGGCCGCGGTGCCCAACTCGATGCGCGAGGGTTCCTACGCCTGCGGCGCCGGCAAGTGGCAGACGATCCGCCGGATCGTCCTCCCCCGGGCCCTGCCCGGCATCATGACGGGGCTGATCCTGGCGATGGCCCGCGGCGCCGGCGAGGTGGCCCCGCTGATGCTCGTGGGCGTGAAGAAGGTGGCCCTCGACCTGCCGATCGACGGCACGTTCCCCTTCGTCCACCCGGAGCGCGAGTTCATGCACCTCGCCTACCTGATCTACGACGTCGGCTTCCAGAGCCAGGACAGCCAGGCAGCTCGGCCGATGGTGTTCACGATCACGCTCCTCTTGGTGACGATCATCGCCCTGCTCAACGTGGCCGCCATCTGGATCCGTTCCCGGCTGCGGCGCCGATACGTCGCGCAGCAGTTTTGAGGCCGGACGGGTAGACTTCAGGTACGACGACGCGAAGGAGAAGAAGCATGCAGGCCCAGTCCGAGACCGGCACGAAGCCCGCGGCGGCGCGGACCGACCCGGTGCCGGGCGACCGGCTCCAGGCCGTGGCTGCCGGCCGCGAGGTGCCGGCCGAGGTCCACGCCTCGCTGGCCGGCGAGGTGCCCGTGCTGGAGATCGATCGCTTCAACCTCTGGTACGGCACCAAGCAGGCCCTGCACCGGATCACGCTGCCGGTGCCGCTCAACAAGGTGACGGCGCTCGTCGGCCCCAGCGGCTGCGGAAAATCGACCCTCCTGCGCAGCGTCAACCGGCTCAACGACCTCGTGCAGAGCGTGCGGATCACCGGCGACATGCGGCTCAACGGCGACTCGATCTACGACCCGCGGATGGACGTCATCGAATTGCGGAAGCGGATGGGGATGGTGTTCCAGAAGCCGAATCCGTTTCCGATGAGCATCTACGAGAACGTCGTCTACTCGCTGCGGATCGACGGCGAGAACAAGCGGGCCGTGCTCGACGAGGTCTGCGAGACGAGCCTGCGCGGCGCGGCCCTCTGGGACGAGGTCAAGGACCGGCTCCACGACAGCGCGCTGGGCCTGTCCGGCGGCCAGCAGCAGCGGCTGTGCATCGCCCGGGCGATCGCCGCCGAGCCGGAGGTGCTCCTCCTCGACGAGCCCTGCTCGGCCCTCGACCCGATCGCCACCGGCAAGGTGGAGGACCTGATCCAGGAACTTCGCGGCCGATATTCGGTGCTGATCGTGACCCACAACATGCAGCAGGCCAGCCGGACGAGCGACTTCACGGCCTTCATGTACCTCGGCCGGCTGATCGAGTACGGGGCGACCACCGACATCTTCACCAAGCCGATCCTCCGCGAGACCGAGGCCTACGTGACCGGCCGCTTCGGCTGACGATCATGACCAAGCACATCGAACGCCAGATCGAGAACCTCAAGGAACGCATCCTCCGGGTGGGCACGCTCGTGGAGGAGGCGATTTCCAAGTCGATCACCGCGCTCATCAACCACGACGCCGCCCTCGCCCAGCGGGTGATCGCCAACGACGAGGAGATCGACCGCATGGAGGTCGAGGTCGAGGAGGAGTGCCTGAAGATCCTCGCCCTCTACCAGCCGGTCGCGACCGACCTGCGGTTCGTGGTCGCCGTCCTCAAGATCAACAACGACCTTGAACGGATGGGGGACCTGGCCCGCAACATCGCCAAGCGGGTGACCCAGCTCGCCACCGGCCGGCCTTACGACCTGCCGCGCGAGATCCGCACGATGGCCATGCAGGCCCAGGAGATGGTGAAGCAGTGCCTCGACGCCGTGGTCAACGGCGACCCGGCGCTGGCCCGGCAGATCCGCGCCGAGGACGACGTGGTGGACGACGCCCGGCTGGAGGTCCGGCGGCAGGTGATGCGGTCGATCAAGGACGATCCGGACGCCCTGGAAAGCCTGCTCTGGATCAACTCCGTCTCCAAACACATCGAGCGGATCGCCGACATGGCGACGAACATCGCCGAGGACGTGATCTACATGGTGGAGGGGGAGATCGTCCGCCACCGCACCGAGGAGTAGCGCCGGCGCCGGTGCCATTCAGCCGCCGACGGGCACGTGCGGGAGCACGGTCGCCACCGTCCTGCGGGCGACGTCGCGGGCCGAGACGGCGTCCTCCTTCGTGTAGAACCCGGAGGGCGTGAGGTCCTCCGCCCCGTAAAAGGCGAGTTCGCGGTCGCGGCGCAGCATCCGCGAGCCTGCCGCGAGCGTGTCGAGTTCGCGCTGAATGCCCTTGGGAAACCGCTGCTTTTCGGCCGCGAGAACGTCCGACACGTCGTGGATGCGCGGCGGCTCGATCCCCACCGCCCTCAGAAGTCCCTTCAGGGCCAGTTCCACGACCTCCTGCGACTCCCGCACGACATCGGCCCAACTTTCGGCGGCGAAGAGCGCGTCCACGGCGGCCAGCCGGGCCTTCGCTCTGCGGACGTAATCGGCTGCCAGATCAGGACTTCGCATCGCGTCGCTCGTGGATCCAATAGGGCTGACCCTGGGCCATTCGGCGAACGAGTTCTCCGCCGGCGATCCGGCTGCGAATATCGCCGAGCCGCCGCGACACCGTCAGATCGTGGTCATGGAGCACGATCCCGGCCACGGCCGCCTCGGCCCAGCTGCCCGACACGGGATCCCCCGCCTTCGGCAGATGCACGAAATGGAGATCGACCACGCGGCCAGCCCATTCCGGCACCAGGTCATCCAATTCCCGGTAGAGCGCCCGAGTGATCGGCCTCCGCCCTGAAAGCACCACGAGAAGATCGACGTCGGAAGTGGCCGCGAGTTCGCCGCGGGCGAACGACCCATAGACCACGATTCCCAGCAGATCCGCTCCGAGCCGCGAACGAATAGCCAGCACGACCTCCGCGGCAGGCTCGAGGCCAGCGCCACCGGCTGCGGCCAGCAACCGGCCGCACCAGTCATTCAGCGACGTGCCGGCCGCCGACGCGTCGTCGCGCAGGAGTGCGTGGAGCCGCGGATCGATGCGCAGCACGAACGTGCCCGAAGCCCCCGGCCCCGATCCCGGAGGCCGCTGCCGGTTCGACGACTTGATACTGGATCCCATGCTGCAATGATACCATGGTGCCATCAGGCGGCGCAGGCCACTCGAACGCCGGACGCCAGTGGCGGAACAACGCGAAAGCCAGCGGGTTTCCCGCCACAACCGCCGGTGGACGGCAGCGGTCTCGTCGCTGAGGCACGATCGCCTCACGCTCCTCGAGCTTCCGCCGATCCACCGGCTCCTACGAGCGGCTGCGACGTCGCGACACGCCCCAAGCCGGAGCCGACGCCGCACAACGGCAACGCTGCAAGCACCGCTTGCGGGGAGCCGGGCTCTGCCCGGCGACCGTAAGCCGGAGCAGACGCTGTGTCGGCTGCGACGGCGCGACACGCCCCAAGCCGGAGCCGACGCCGCACAACGGCAACGCTGCAAGCACCGCTTGCGGGGAGCCGGGCTCCGCCCGGCGACCGTAAGCCGGAGCAGACGCTGTGTCGGCTGCGACGGCGCGAAAGCCAGACGGCGCGACTATCTATGCGCGACCTCGGGAAACCACTCGCTGCCCGCCTGGCCCGAGCGGCCGCGGATGCCGAGCCAGACCAGGCACTGGCGTCGGACCGTGCGGAACGGCACGGCGAACGAGCGGTGGAGCCGGATCCACCACGGTCGCATCCGCTCGATGTCCGCCGCGGTCGGCCGCGACGGCTCGGGGGCGTGCTTCAGCCGGTGCTTGAGCAGGTGATAGTCGTCGCACCGTTGCAACACGCCGAGGACGCCGCGCAGCGCACGGGCGGCCAGCCGGCTCCGGGTCGGCAGGGCGAACGAGATCTGGAAGTCGATCAGGTGCGGCCGGCCGGCCTCGTCCACCAGAATGTTTTCGCGCTTGTGGAGATCGACGTGGGCCACGCCCCGCCGGTGCACCTCGGTGAGCAGCCGGTCGAACCGCGGGAAGAACTCGGCGTCCACCCGCTCGTCGGGCCGCAGGGCGTGCCCCGGCACGAACTGCCGCGCCACGGCGTTGCGAAGCGGCCGGCCGCCGGCGCGGACTGGCCCGAGCGACGGCGGCACCCCGTCGATCCCCGCCAGCCGGTCCATGAATCCCTGCTCGCGGGCGGCCAGCCGCCGGCCCAGCCAGCCCATCGGCAGGCAGAGGATCGGCTGCCGGCGGTTGAACTTGCAGATCGCCCGCCGCGTTGCCGACGCGTAGATCCCGGTGGCGGCCCAGGAGTCGTGCTTGAGGATCTCGCAGCGATGAAAGGCCTCGCCGTCGATGGCGACTTCCGCCGGCGGATCGGCCGATCCGAGGGCGCGAAACACCGCAGGCCGCGGCCGCACGCCCGGTTGCGGCCGCGGTCCAGCAGACTTC
>JBIKKQ010000304.1:0-2908 GCA_044360305.1 Pirellulales bacterium | reverse complement strand
CAAGTATCCATCTCTGGCAGCACCAACCGAGGTTTCACCTGAACCAGTGAAGGATTGGGATCGCGGTCCTGCCCCGCCACCGCCAGCAGCGCCATAGGTGGCGTTGTATCCGGAAATGTTGCTGCCGCCGCCGACGCCGCCGGTTTGTGACCCGTTGGCCGCAGTGCCTGACCCTGCTGCACCGCCGCCGGGGTTTCCGGTCCGAGCATCACCAGCCCCTCCGGCAAAGCCCCCCGTTGCCGCAGCGCCGCCGTTAACGAGGCTGCCATTCCAACCGCCGCCTCCACCACTGCCGCCGGCAGCGGCGCTGCCGTTGGTGCCAATGCCGGCAGTTCCGGCACCGGCGGCGGATGCCCCGGATCCGCCACCACCACCGCCCGCACGGTAGGTTCCCGAGCCAAAAACGAACGACGTGGCGCCACCAGCCCCGCCGTTCTGCGCCGAGCCGCCGGTGCCCGCAACGCCACCTGCGCCGACCGTGATCGACGCGGTGCCACCGACCACGGAAGTGTTCACATTGCTGGCATACAGATACCCGCCGCCGCCGCCCCCGCCGGCAAAGATCGAACCAGCACCGGTGGCCGTCGTCGTCGAGGTACCGGTCGAACCGCCCGCCCCGCCACCACCGACGAGAAGGATGTCAAAGCCGAAGCCGAGGTTGAGCGTGGACGTGCCCGTGAGATTGATCGTGCCCGACGACAGCGTCGCCGTGTTGCCGAACGCCGTGCCGCTGTAGCCGCGACCGAGGCCGCTCGACGCGTTCATCGTGAACGTGCCGGTGCCGAGCGTGCCGTTGGTCGTGAGCGACGAGTATTGGGCCTGCGCCGGCGAGGCCGCGCCGGCAAAGAGGAAGGCAAGCCCGCAGAGGGCGCGACGCACGCTGGACCTACCGCAGGGAACGACCGTTTTCATGGATCACCCACAACTGGTTATTGAAGGGAACAACGGATGAAACCAAACGTATTGCAGATCCAAGGTGCGATGGTGGAGGGCGAAGCCAAACCGCAAGCCGATCACCTACCCCCCCGGCCGCACGGAAGACTACTACGGTCTCCCCAAAGTCCGCAAGTGTCCGCACAAGAAAATTTCCGGCTGCCGGCGAAACCGGGCAAAACCCTGGAAAAACGCGGGAATGCTTTGCCTGGGGGCGGCCCGGCGGGCGCTCGGCACCGCTCAAAACCGAATCTGACGCCTCGGCTGCACGCCAAACATGACCCGAGGGCGGAGCCCGACTGGTTTGATGCAATAAGTGTACATGAGTATACTTTCCGGCTGCCGGCGTGGACGTGCTGCAGTTGCGGCGGTCGTGCTGGCCGGTACCGGGGCCTTGCCATGGCGATCCGCTTCGGATGGACTGTGGGAGAACCCTTCCTGAACCTGCGACGCGTCGCGAACAGGTGCTGTACGCATCATTCCTTCAGGAACGACTCTCATGAGCGAAGACCTTCCTGAACTCACCAACGCGGAATTTGAACGGTCGATCCGCGCCTCCGTCAGACGCCGTATTGCAGAGGGCCGAATCGAGTCCGGCGACGACATCGTTGCCATCCGCACCTTCGTCGGCCTCTCGTCCGAGGACTTCGCCCGTGCCTTCGGAATCACGGTGGAGATGCTGCGCGACTGGGAATCGGGTCGATCCGCGCCCGAGGGGCCGGCGTTGAGCCTGCTGCGGGTTGCCGCCCGGCATCCGCGCGTCGTTCGCGAGAACGTCCCGACGGCCGCGTGACGCGTTCGTTCAGGGGGCCCGCTGGCCGGCGGGGGCCGGCGCGCTGCTGATCAGCTCGATCTCAAAGACCAGCACCTCGTTCGGCTCGATTGTCGGCGGCGAGCCACGCTCGCCGTAGCCGAGCGCCGCGGGCAGATGAATCCGCCACTTCGAGCCGGCCTTCATCAGCGGCAACGCCTCCTGCCAGCCCGGAACCACGCCCGTCACTGGAAACGACGCCGGCTCACCGTTGGGATCGGTGCCGTCGAACTCCGTGCCGTCGATGTGCCGGCCCGTGTAGTGGGCGACGACCACGTGGTCGCGGGCGGGCTTCGCCCCGGCGCCCTCCTTGAGCACCTCGTATTGCAGGCCGCTGGGAAGCGCGACCACCCCCTTCTTCGCCTTGTTGGCCTCGAGGTAGGTGTTGCCCGCCGCGAGATTCTTCCGCGCCGCCGCCTGCATCCGCTCGGCGAACTCCCGCTCGCGGCGCTCCATCTCCGCCTCCAGGTTTTGAAGCGCCCGGCGAAAGTCGGCGTCCTTGAGCGCCGGCCTGTCTCCCTTGACGGCGTCGGCCAGGCCGCGGGCGAGCGCTGCGTAGTCGATCCCGGTCCCCATCTGCCGGTGCTCCTGCCGGATCCGGGTGCCGATCTGGTAGCCGAGCGCGTAGCCCATGCCCGTCGCCGCAGGGTCGGCGTCGGGCTTCGCGGCGGCCGGCGGGGCCAGCGGCTCGCCGGGCTGGGCGTGGGCCGCGATGGCGACGCCGCACACGCAGCCGAGCGCGAGGAGATGGCGGGCGATGGGCCGGAAGCGGCTCGATGTCGGCATGGTCGGACTCCTGCGAACGGACCGTGATGGGGAAACGAACGCCGTCGCGACGAGTCTACGCAAACCGGGCCGGTCGCGGGCAGATCAGCCCGGCGGCGGCTCGGGGCGGGCGAGGGCGCCGCGGGTGAGCTCGAGGAACGCCGTCTCCAGGTTGACCTCCGCCTCGCGCAGGCCGAGCAGGCCGTGCCCCTCGGCCACCAGCCGGGCGGCGATCGGGGCGTGGTCGGTGACGCCGTCGGCCACCGCGACCACCAGCTCGCCGTCGCGGATCGTCACCGCCGCCGCCTCCGGACAGCGTTCCAGCGACCGGGCCGCCGCCTCGGGCGAGCCGGTCACGCGGATGTGGAGCGTGGGCCGGCCGCGGACCCGGGCGAGGAG
>JBIKKQ010000117.1:0-10868 GCA_044360305.1 Pirellulales bacterium | reverse complement strand
CGCGGGCAGGTGTATGGACTGCTCGGCCCCAACGGCTCGGGCAAGAGCACCACGATCAAGATGCTCCTCGGCCTGCTCACGCCCACGGCCGGCCGGATCGCCGTGATGGGCAAGCGGCCCCGGCACGTGGATGCAAAGAAGGACATCGGCTACCTGCCTGAGGAGAGCTATCTCTACCGGTTTCTCTCAGCCCGCGAGACGCTCGACTACTACGGCCGGCTGTTCCGGATTCCCGCGGCGATCCGCCGCGAGCGGGTGAGCAAACTCCTGGAGATGGTGGGGCTCGAGGCGGTCGAGCATCGGCCGGTGGGGGAGTTTTCCAAGGGCATGCAGCGGCGGGTGGGGCTCGCCCAGAGCCTGATCAACGATCCGCAGCTTTTGATTCTCGATGAGCCGACGAGTGGCATGGATCCGGTCGGCGCCCGTCAGATCAAGGACGTGATCGAGAAGCTCGCCGAGCGGGGCAAGACGATCCTGCTGTGCACGCATCTGCTCTCCGACGTCGAGGACCTCTGCGAACGCGTGGCGATCATGTTCGGCGGCAAGGTGCGGGCCGAGGGCACCTGCGGCGAACTGCTCGAACAGCAGGACCTGACGAATCTGCAGACCGACCGGCTGCCGGCCGACGCGCTGGCGGAGATCGAGGAGGTGCTCGCGAAGCGGGGCCTCGGCCTCCGGAGCGTCGAGCAGCCCCGGCGACGGCTGGAGTCGCTGTTCCTCGAGATCGTGGATACCGCCCGCAAGGAAGGCACGCACACCAGCGGCGCCCGAAGTGGCGGCCAGATCGCCGACTTCCTCCGCGCGGGCGCCACGGAGGTGGCCGGCGATACGGAGACCGACGGCGAGGAGATCCTCGACTCGCTCGCCGCCAAGGCTGCAGCGCCGCAGCCCGCGCCGGCAGCGACCGCCACGGCCGCGGTCCGCGACGCGGGCCACCAAGAAGGCGACACCCTTGCCGACCTCGTCGCCCGCCCGACGCCCCCGCCAGTGGCAGCTCACCCAGCACAGGCTCCGCAGGCGGTCGAGGCCGACACCGGCCCGGACGAGGATCCCGACGACGACGTGCTCGCCTCCCTCACCCGCCGGTGAACCGATGGCAGCGACCCGACCAATCTCAGGCACGCTCCACGACGGCAGCTCATGGCGGCCGCTCGCGTTTTTCGCCGGTGTGCTCGCCGCGATCGCCGCCGCCACGGCGGCCGCTGGCTGGCTGCTCGACGCGCAGGCCGCTCCCACTGTCGCCACCGCTGTCCGTCTCGCCGGCCTCATCGCCGCGATCGGCTGGACGTTTTTCGGCGTCTCGACGCTGCTGGGGTCAGGTCGCGCGACAGACGTCGGCCCGGCCACCCGCGCGGCCTTGCTCACCGCCCTGCTCGCCGGCGGCAGCGGCCTTGCCGAACTTGTAGCGCGACAGGTGTCGCTGCCGCTGGGCGTCGCGCTCCAACTCGTCGCCGCTGCGGCGCCCGGGCTCCTCTTCTGGCAGGCGTTCAAGGCCGCGCCCCAGTACCGCTGGCTGGCCACTGCCGTGGGCGGCTTGGCCGGCACCGGGCTGCTCGTCTGGTTCCTCGCGCGAAACGGGCTCTCGGCCTCAGCCCTGACGATCGGCGCCGTCGTCGCGATCACTGCGGCATTCCTTGCAGGGCTCATGCTGCTGCGGGCGATCCTCTCGGGCAGCGGCTGGGCGGCCGTAGCCCGCACGGTGGTGGACGAGGCGATCCGGATGCGGGCGGCGCTCGTGCTCCTGATCGTGCTCGTGCTCTCGCTGCCGCTCCTGCCACTGCTGCTCGACTCGGGCGAGCGGCTCGAGTACCGCGTGCAGTTTCTGCTCACCTGGGCCCTCGGCACGACCACGCTCCTGCTCGGCCTCCTGAACGTGTTTCTCGGCTGCGGCAGCCTCTCGGGCGACATCGACTCCAACCGAATCCACATGACGCTCACCAAGCCGCTCGGCCGCCCTGAGTATCTGTTGGGCAAGTGGGCCGGTCTCGTGGCCGTGAATGCCTTGCTCGTGGTCGTCGCCGGGATCGGGATCTACTCGTTCACGCGGCTGCTCGCGCTCTCGGCGGCGACGAGCCAGGGGGATCGCTACGCCGTTGACGAACAGGTGCTCACGGCCCGGCAGAGCGTCCGCCCCACGCACCCCAGCGGCGAAGCCTACGCGCAGGAAGTCGAAAAGTTGATCGATCAACTCGAGAAAGAATTGCCCGACGCCTTCAAGAAGGATCGGCAAGGCACCCGGCAGACCATTCGTGAACAGTACTTCAGGAAGTGGCATACGATCACTCCGGACAAAGTCAGCGAGTATGTCTTCTCCGGCCTGACGCACGCCAAGAAGAAGTCACCCATCGTGCACCTGAGAATCCGCCCCTACGGTGAAGGATCAGGCTACGACAGGGCCGACGTGAGCTTCGCTCTCTGGGTGAATGGCCGCCCCTACCCCTACATCGACGGCGAGCACCGCCCCTACACGCTGGCCGGCCAGACCACGCACACCATCGACATCCCCACCGAGGCGATCGACGACAAGGGCCAGCTTCGGCTGACGATCGAGAACAAGAACCTGTTGCTTCCGGGGGCCGCCAAACCGACGACGATCGGACTCGTGCCGGGCAAGGGACTCGAGATCCTCGAGCCCGTCGGCTCGTTCGCCCAAAACTACCTCAAGTGTCTGTTCGTCGTCTGGCTCAAGCTCGCGATGATCGCGGCGGTAGCCGTCGCGTCGGCTACGTTCCTCGGCTTTCCGATGGCCGTGCTCCTGAGCCTGATGATTTTCCTCTCGGCCTTCGGCAGCGGATTCGTAGGAGACTCGCTCGAACTTTACACGGGCATGGACGATGCGACCGCGACCGTGAAGGACATGGCGGAACTCCGGTACTCGTCGTTCTACGATTATCTGCGAAAGGGCGAATACTGGGAGGCGTTCAAGGTGATCATGGCCGTCGTGGGCGAACTGTTCGTCAAGGTGATCCCGTCGTTCGACCGCTACGATGCGGTCACGGCCGTCGCGACCGGCATGAACGTGAGCGTCTGGACCGTTCTCGAATGCATTCTCCGCGTCGGCATCGTGGCCCCAATCGTACTCGGCCTGCTCGCGTGGTTCTGCTTCGAGCAGCGGGATCTCGTCCGCTCCAACACGTGATCGCCGGAGGCACCGCATGAGCACAGCCGTCGCCCCGCCCCGTCGCCCGAGCCCCGCCGCGGCCCGAAATCCAGGGCGGCCGGAGGATGACACGGGCACGCCGACCGCCGCCCAGCCGATCGGCAGCCGCGACTGGATCGTCGAAGCCATTTGCGGCGGAGTCATCATCTGCTGCCTCGTCGGGGCCGGCTTCCTGCTGCGGTCGATCGGCAGGCAGCGGACCGATCTGCAGCTCGTGATGGCGGTCGAGGGCACGCAGGGGATGCCGCCACACGTGGCCCTGGCGACGGCGGCCCTCGGCACGTTTCGCGGCCTGGCCACCGACGTGCTCTGGATCCGGGCCGACGAACTCCAGGCAAAGGGGCAGTATTTCGAGGCCCAGACGCTCGCCGAGTGGATCACGTCGCTCCAGCCGCACTTCGTCAACGTGTGGGGCTTCCAGGCGATCAACATGGCCTACAACATCTCCGTGATGGCGGAGGAGCCGCTCGACCGCTGGGGCTGGGTGAGCCGCGGGATCGAGCTCCTGCGGTCGAAGGGGATTCCGCTCAATCCCAACGCCCCTAAGCTCTACGAGGAACTCGGCTGGATCCTCATGGACAAGGTCGGGGGTGACCGCGACCGCGAGCACTGGTTTTTGAAGCAGCGGCTCGTGAGCGACATGCAGGAGGTGCTCGGCGACAAAAACTACGGCCGCACCGCCGTCGAGATCGTGGAGGGCTTCGAGAAGGTCGCGAATTCCCCCGACACGCTCCAGGAACTCGTGGCGGCCCATCCCGAGGTGCAGCCGGTGCTCGACACGCTCGACACGTTTGGGGCCAAGCCCGACGAGGAGTTTCTGCGGATGCTCGGGCTCGTCGTGATGGTCAACGCCTCCGGCGACGCCGCCGTCATGACCGGCCGCGGTGTGCCGGAGGGCACGAACAAGCCGCTCGTCGGCACACTCCAAAACGTGCCCGAGCTCGGCAAACCCTGCTTCGAACTGCTGATCCCGCATCTCCAGAAAAGGGTGCTCCTCGACCGCTATCGGATGGACGCGAAAAAGATGCTCGGCCTCATGGAAAAGTATGGCCCGATGGACTGGCGGCACCCCAGCGCCCAGGGGATCTACTGGATGGAAGAGGGTTATGCGAAATCCCTCGAGAGCCTCAATCGCGAGGGCCGCAACGAGCTGCTCGTGATCCGTCGCCGGCTCAACATGATCGCCGAACTGATGCGGACCGGCCGGATCAATTACGACGCCGTCTCCGATCGCGTAGACCTGCTCCCCGACCCCCGGTTCATCCCGGCCTACGAGGCGGCTCTCGCCGAGGCGATCGCGACGATCCAGTCGGAGGCGGGCGTGAACACGCAATTTCATGGCCGGGCCGAGGTGGATGACCTGATGAAGGGCTGGGAGCGGTTCCTCAACGAGGCCACGATCATGGCCTACGTCTACGGCGACGAGCCCAAGGCGAATGAATGCTTCCAGAAGCTCGTGAAGCTCGCCCAGGAGCAGGGCATGGGCGACCAGCCGATCTACCGCGAGTCGCTCCAGACATTCGTGACGCTCAGGCTCGGCGAGGTGATGAAGCTCGATCTCAACAACACCCGGCAGTTCGTGGACGGCATGCTCAACCGGGCCCTCGTGGACGGCCTCGCCCAGGGGCGGATGGACGTCTTCAACCGATTCCTAAGAATGGCTTACAAGGTGTATGACAAGAAATACTCCGTCAGCGACCCGACCAAGACCCGCGTCCAGAAACATCTGGACATTGGCTCGTTCCCCGACCTCGTCGATACGAGCTTCGAGGGCATGATGAAGCAGGGCAAGAGCCCCGTCCTCATGCGGGCCCGGATCTGGGCCTGGGCGCCCGAGGAGCTCAAGATCCGTGCCTGGCCGAAACTCCGGGAATCACTCTCCACACAGGCGACCGCCGCCGGCCTCGACCCGGTCCGGGCGTTTCCCCGGCCGCGGGGCTACGTCGAGGAAAAACCGGCGGACCAACGGCCACCGGCCGCGCTGGAAAACGACGAACCGAAGAAGCCGAAGCCCGCGGCCTGAAACCTGCCGGCCCTGAAGCGCCCCGCCGGCCCCGACGATCGCCCGCCCCAGCAACGTCGCGTATACTCTTGAAATCGGGCGGACCGGCGATCACACCGCCCCAGCGCCGGCCCGCACCCCCCGCATCCGAGGAAGGCACCCGCCGATGTCCCGCCCGTTCCGTCAGCCGTGGATCCTGGCCGCGCTCGTCTGCTGCCTGACGGCGGCTCGTGTCGGCGCACAGTTCGACCTCTCCGTCGAGCAGCGACTGCTCGAGGAACTGCTGCGCGAGGGAAAGTACAAGCAGGCCTCGCTGGAGGCCCAGCGGATCCAGCAGTCGCTCAAGACGCAGGGGGGTGCCAGGAGCGGCCCCTCAACCCGCACCCGCATCGACCTGCTCATGTACCGCGAGTTCGTCGAGCGACTGATGGGCAATCTCGACGCCGCCGACAAGACGCTCACCGAGGCCGAACGGCTGTTCACCGACAAGGATTTCCAACGCTGGATATACGCCAACGTCCCGCGCGGCGAAGACGCCGAGAAAATCCGGGAGTTCTGGATTCCGTGGTCGCTGATGTATTTCTCACTGCTCGACGAACGCGGCCTGCTCCTCGTCGACCGTATCCGGACGGCGAACCAGGAACTGTCCGTCGCCGGGGCATCGCTGACGCCCGAGCGGCAGGCCCAGATCATCAAGTGGTTCAAGCAAATCGACGAACTCGAACGGACCCTGATGCACGCCCGCTCGACGTCGCTGGCCAGGCTGCCGGCCGACCAAGACGCGCCCGAGGGGCGACGGCCCGGCAGCCACATGATGCTCAGCAACGCCAGGCCGCGGCTGATCGCCGGCCTCCGCTACCTCGAGGCGAGCAAACTGCCCTTCACCCTGCCGGCCGACATGGTGCAAACCGCGGAGGGCCCGGCCCCGAAACCGGACGCGCCGGTCACCGAGACCGCACAGGACCGCAAGGCGGCCGCGACCCGACAGCGGCGGCGGGCCATCGAGTACCTGGAGAAGGCCGGCGAGGACGCCGACGCGGCCTGTGCCGCGGCGCTCGGCCGCTTTGAAAGCAAGCAGGATCCGACCGTCGAACTCGCGGCCGCCAAGGCGGAGGCCACACGGATCCGGTCCGAGGTCCGCGAGCCCCTCGTCGAGTCGCTGCTCCTGGACGGCAGCCTCGACCGCGCCCGGGAGATGCTCGACCCCCTGATCAACGACCTGCGGACCGTCGAAAAGGAACGGCATCCGGCGCTGGCCAAGCCGCTCATCCTGTCGGCCCGGCTGGCGCTGGAGGAGACCCGCCGGAGCATCGCCGCCAAGGACGTGGTTCAGGCGGAGCGCCAGGCGAAGGGGGCGATCGAGTCGCTCTACGAGGCGAAGGTGCTCCTCGAGATCGAGGACTCGGAGTTCGACCGTGCGGCGCCGCTTCATGCCGCGCTCGCCTCCCTCATCACCTCCTCGGACGACATACTGCGGAAGAGCGGGCAGCTCGTGGCCGCCAAGGATGCCGCCGACGCGGCGGCCCGCCGGGCCCTGCAGGCGATCAAGGCGAGCGAGGGACGACGGAAGCCCTGACGCCGAACGCGTCGGGGGCAGGGTAAGCCGTCCGCCTGCGCCGGTGATCGGCGCGGCGGTGCGGCGCCACCCGCCCGCGTCAGGGCTTCCGCTCTGCCAAGCCGGCGGCCGTCGCCGTGGCCCGCTTCGCCAACTCGTCCGCGGGCGCCAGGCAAACATCGGCCGCCGCCACGGCCGCCTGTGCCAGCTGGACCGCCGGCTCCCGCTGGCCCGCTCCGGTGAGCAGCTCCGCCAGATCGACCGCTGCCGTCACGGCATCCCGGTCGAACCGCTCAGCCCGCATGGAACCCAGGCCGGCAATGAGCAGCTTCGTGGCCCGTTCAGCCCGCTGCCGCCACGCGGCACGCTCCAAGGCGGCCTCCGCCCGCGCCAGCCAGACGAGCGCCACGCCGACGGAGACGTCGGTGTCCGCCTCGGTCCGGCTGACGTCCAGCAACGCCGCCGCACACCGCTCCGCAGTCGCGGCATCGGCGGCACGCAGGGCCGCATCGGTCTCGGCGGCCAGGACCGCGGCATGCAGCCGACCACGGCCGACGACAGCCGCCGGACTGCTCCGCACCGCCCCGAGGAAGTCGCGGGCCGCCGCCACGTCGCCGAGGCGGACCGCCAGCCGGGCCGCCGCCAGAAGCAGCCAGGCGCGGCGCGGATCAGGGGTTTCGCCCGAGGCTTCGTCGGCCGGCACGAGCGTCGCCCGAAGGGCTGCCAGTCGTTCCCGCGCCAGGTTCGCGTCCCCATTCGCGGCTGCCAGCCGGGCATCCAGGACCGCGACTGCGGCCGCCTCGACCGAGCCCGCCGGAAAACGCTTCTCACGGATGCCCCGCGCCCGGTCGAGCATCTTGGCCGCGTAGGTCAGGTCGCCCCCGGGGATCACGAGGTCGGCGAGTTGCACGGCCACGGCCGCCACCGCCGGATCGTCGGCGCCCCGCGCGGATACGAGCAGCGACCCGAGTCGTGACAGCGTGCTGCGGGCCGTCTTCGTGTCGCCGCGGTCGCTCGCGGCCAGGGCCGACTCCTGCAGCGCATCCAGCAGCTCCTCCCCCACGGACGACCCGTTTCCCTCCGCACGGCGCACGGCGACGGCGAACGCCTCCGCCGAGCCGGACGGGTCGCCGAGGCAATGCCGCTCCCAGCCGCACCGCAGCCAATCGGCCACGGACCGATCCGCCTCCGCAGACTCGCTCGGCTCTCCGCGGCGGGCCGTCGCAATCCGCAACCGCAGCGGGCTCTGCGCCAGGGGAATGAACGGTGCCGGTGAACCGCCTACGCCACCGGCTGCGGCGCTCGTGGCCGCCGGGGGAACAGGCAGCAGGGCCCGCGTCCGGAGTTCACGGGTCGTCAGGTCGACGATGTCCACGGCCACCCGTTCGTCGGCCGGCGAGTTGTCGGCCGTCACGGGCCCAGGCCGCCGCAGGCGGTCGAGCGTCACCGCGAGGCCGACGGCAGTCGCACTGCCCCCCCCCAACGCGTCGGCCGCCATCGGCACCGCCTCGGCGAGCAATTCCATGGCCCGGTCGGTGTTGCCCCGGACAAGGTAGCCGCGGGCCGCGTCGCCGATCAGGACCGCGATCGCCTGCGATCTGGGCCCCGTCGCCCGCGACTCTTCCTCGATCGCCGCGCGGGCCAGCCGCACCGCCTCGTCCGCCTGCGCCTGTTGGAGGAGTGCGCTGACGAGCCGGCGCAGCGATTCGATCCACGGGGCCACAGGGGCCGCCGGCAACGACGCCCGGGCCTCGCGGCTGGCGGCCGCGTGTTGCTCGGACGCCGCGGCATCCCCGGCCGCCCGTGCGAGCGCCGCGAGCCGAAGCAGATCGGCGGCCGGGGCCGGGTGGACGGCACCGAACTCGGCCCGATCGGCCGCCAGCGCCGCCTCAGCCAGCGCCCGTGCCTGCCGCGCGTCGCCCGCCCGGCCGGCCTGCAGACTGCGGTGCATCAGCAGCCTGCCCTTGCCGCTCCGCGCGTTCTCGGCCTTCCCTTCCGCCGCGACCGCCGCCAGCAGCTGGTTGCGCACGACCGCCGCCCGCGCGGCGGGGGTGGTGTCCGCGTCGGGAGCGGCGGCCGGGAGCGATTCGATCTCCGCGACATGATCGAGGAGTTGCAGTACGGCCGTCAGATCGCGCGGTTCCACGATCCGCGCGGCGGCCTCGATGAGGCCCGTGGCGGCGGCGGCGTCCTCGGCTGCCAACGCGATCCGAACGGCATGCCGGACGGCGACGCGAAGTTCCTTCGCGGCGCCGACATCGACGGCGGAACCGTCCAGCGGCGGCCCACCGACCAGCGTTGCGATCCGCCGCGACGCCGCGGGGTCGCGCCGGGCCAGATCGAGGCTCGCCCCCCGCAGGGCCGCGACGACGGTCGCCGGATGCTCGGGCCCAAGTTTCGCTCGCCTGATCGTCAAGGCCCGCTCGTACTGCCTGCGGGCCGTCCCGTCGTCGAGCGGGAGCTCGCGCATATCCGCCAGGGCAACGAGCACGTCGGCCGCTGGCAGCTCCGCCCCGCGGCCGGCGGCGTCCTCGGCCGCAAGCGCGGCCACCATGTCAGCACGGGCTGCCGCGGCATCACCGCCGCGCAATGCTTTCCAAGCGGCCTCGATGCGGGCCGGCAGGGGTTCGCCGGCCGGCGACGTGGGCGGCACAACCGGAGAGGGGTTCACCACCGGGGGTTGAGGAACCACAGGCCCGGGGGGCGTCGGCTGCGAGGGCTCGCGAACGCCGGCGATCGATTCGATCCGTTGCAGCTGCGCTTCCGCGTCCTGCATCTTCGCCGCCAGGGCCCGGGCGGCCGCCAGATTGCCCTGCGCCTCATCCTCGTCACCGAGCAGCCGCTGAACCCGGGCCAGTTCGGCAAGTCCGCCGACTGCATCCGCCGAGGGCTCCTGCGCCGCCAGTTGCTGCTCCAGAGCCGCGGCCCGCTGCAGGTGCCGCCGGGCGGCGTCGTTCGCGCCGAGGGCCCCGTGCACCTCGGCGAGCCGTGTCAAAAGCCGCATCACGTCACCCGCCGGTGTGTCGGGATCCTTGTCATAGGCGGCGAGCAGCCGCTCCATCAACGGCAGCGCGGCCTGGCGATTGCCGAGCCCCAGTTCGGCGAGAGCCAGCTGCTTGACCGTCGCCAACGTCACCGGATGTTCGGCTCCCGCCGTCTCCTCCCACATGGCAAGCGCGCGGCGCAGGGCCGCGGTCGCCTCGGCGTTCTGCTTCAGCGCCCTGTGGGCCCGTGCCAGCGGCAACAGCGTCGCGGCGATGTCCGGGTGACTCGCGCCGAGGGCGGCCTCCTGGAGCTGGATTGCCTTGCGGTAGAACACGATCGCGTCGGCGTACCCGCCGGCGGCCTGCCGGGCATTGGCAAGATTGACGTAGGCATCGGCGACGTATTCGTGCCCGTCGCCGAACTGCCGCGACCGGAGGCTGATGAAGTCGCCGCGCAGCCGCTCACCATCCGGCCCGCGCCCCCCCTTCTCGAGCAGGGCCGCGATGCCGTCGAACAGCCTGGCGAGCCTTTCATCCTCCTTCTTTCCCAGACGCGGGCAGCGTCGTTCGATCAGCCGCCGGCCGAGGGCCCAGGCGTCGTCCGTCTGCCGCGCCTTGAGGGCGGTCTCCGCGAGGAGGATCCCGGCTGACAGGCAGAGCGGGTGGGACGGGCCGTGGAGGCGGCGCATGGCCTTCAGGGCCTGCTCACCCAGCGTCGCCGCCGCCGCGGCATCGCCGTTGGAGAGCAGGCACCGGGCCAGGCCGAGCTGATCCTCAGCGCCGGCGGCCTGCGCCTCCGGCCCGCCGGCCCCGTCGGCCTCGAGCGCGAGCCTGAAAAGTTCTGCCGCGGTGTCGGCGGCGCCGGCTTCGAGAAACACGTCGGCCGCCACCCGCAGGCTCCGCGTCGCCGTCGCTCCCCCGGCTGCAGCCCGCTGTTTCAACCGTTCCACGAGCCGGGTGACGGCTTCGTCGGCGCGGTCGAAATCACCGCGGGCCGCCGCGATCTCCACCAGCATGATCTCGTCGAGCGCGGCAGCGTCCTCCCCGCCGCCGTCCTTTCCGCCGTCGAGCACCAACGCCCGCCGCACCGCCTCCTCGGCCGGCGAATAGTCCTCGACCGCCAGATGCAGCCGGGCCGAGTCTCGCAGCAGTTCGGCCAGGGCATTG
>JBIKKQ010000303.1:0-2960 GCA_044360305.1 Pirellulales bacterium | reverse complement strand
CGGGCATCTCCTCGTGGCGCCAGGCCGGCCATCAGCCGGCCGCCGACTGCTCCATCTCCGACCGGCGTTCGCGCCGGGCGTGTTCCTCGAGCGCGTCGATGACGAGGCCGAGCCGGCCGGCCATCACCTGGTCGAGCGTGAAGCTCTCGTTGATCCGATGGTCGGTGACGCGGTTCTGCGGAAAGTTGTAGGTCCGGATCCGCTGGCTGCGGTCCCCGGAGCCGACGAGCGTGCGCCGTTCCGCCGACCGCTTGTCGTGCTCGATCTGGCGGCGGTGCTCGTAGAGCCGGGTCTTCAGCACGCGCAGGGCCTTGGCGAGGTTCTTGTGCTGGCTCTTTTCGTCCTGGCACTGGACGACGATCCCGGTCTCCAGATGCGTCAGCCGGACGGCCGAGGCCGTCTTGTTGACGTGCTGGCCGCCCGGGCCGCTGGCGCAGAACAGGTCCTTGCGATACTCGTCCGGGGAGAGCGACACCTCAACGTCCTCGGGCTCCGGCAGGACCGCCACGGTCGCCGCCGAGGTGTGGATCCGCCCCTTCGTCTCGGTGTCGGGAACCCGTTGCACGCGGTGCCCGCCGCTCTCGTGCCGCAGCCGGCGGTAGACCGATTCGCCCGACGCCCCGAGCACGAGCTCCTTGAAGCCGCCGAGCTCGGTGGGGCTGGCGTCGAGAACCTCGAACTCCCAGCCATACTCGGCCCCCGCCCGCCGGTACATCTCGTACAGGTCGCGGACGAACAGCGCCGCCTCGTCGCCGCCGGTGCCGGCCCGCAGCTCGATGATGCACCGGGGGCGGTCGGCATCGGCGTCGGTGGAGCAGAGGTCGAGGAGCGCGTCCCAGTCGGTTTCACGCCGCCGCTCCAGGTCGGGCAGCTCGGCCTCGGCCAGCCCACGCAGGTCGCGGTCGTCACCGGCAACGAGGCCGCGAAGCTCGGCGATCTGCCGCTCGATGGAGACGAACTGCCGATATTTCAGCGCCAGCCGGGCCAGCGTGCCGTGCTCGCGGGCCGCCGCCGACAGCCGCTGCGGGTCGGCGAGCAGTTCCGGATCGACGAGCGCCCGCTCGAGTTCCTCGAACCGGGCGAGCCGCTCGCGCAGCAGTTCGCGAATCCCGCCGGCGGGTTGGTCGCCCATGGATCAGGACGCGGTTGGCTCGGCCGCCGCGGCCCCCGCCTTCTTCTTCTTGAGGCTGGCATAGCCGGCGCCGGCGAACTTGCTCTTGAACTTCTCGATCCGCCCGGCGGTGTCCACGAACTTGAGCTTGCCGGTGAAGAACGGGTGGCAGACGTTGCAGATGTCCACCTTGATCTCGGGCACCGTGCTCCGCGTGGCGAACGTGTTGCCGCAGCCGCAGCGAACCACCGTGTCGATGTACCGGGGATGAATGTCGTCCTTCATGATCCTTAATCCTGATCCCTGAACTTGATTCTCGATGCCTGATTCTCGATGCCCGGGCCGTGATCCCGACGTGCGGTCCGGGCGGCGAACCTCTTCGCCGCGGCCACGACCGGTCCCGGGACAGACCCGCAAGGATAACCGCCGATGCTTTTCCCGACAACGTGAACCGGCGAACCGGCTCGATTCGCGGCCCGCAGCCCCGATTCGACCCCGCCGGTCGCCGGCCGCGGGCGTGAGGGCCGCCGGCCGCTGCGGCGAGATGGCGGCCGTTCAGGGACGGAGGGCGCTCGCCCGCAGACGGCTGCCGAACCGCTGTGGCGACTCGTCCGTGCGGAGCATGGCCACCGCCTCGTCGATCCGGTCGAGCCCGGTCAGGGCGGCGGCGAGGTTGACCCTTGCGGCATCCGTCCACCGTCCCTGCGGATGCTCGTCGAGGGTCATGCGTTGGAAAAAATCGACGGCCGGCCGGTCATCGCCGGTCGCCAACGAGACGACGCCCAGCCAGTAGCCCGCGTCCTCTCGCATCCGCTCGAGCATCCTTTCCAGGCCGTCCCGGGCCTCGGCGGGGGCGGCCGCGACCGTGGCGGCGATCTCCTGGCGGCTCGGCTGCGCCGCCAGGTAGGCCTCCTTCGCTCCCGGCATGTCACCGCGAAATTCACGAATCCTCCCGGCGAACAGGGGCCGGAGGATCCTCGGCGCCTGCTGGCGTTCCTCCGTGTCGAACCGCGTTCCGTCGGGATCGTCACGATCCACGACCCGCGGCCGCGTCATCTCCTGCGCCACGGTGGACGGCAGGCTGGGCACGCTCAACGGGGCGACGTCAGCCTGGAGAGCGGCGCGGACCCGGGCCGGATCCTCGCGGCGCCGGGCCAGCGTTTCGAAGGGAAACTCCCACAGGCCGCCGGCCGTCCCCGAGCCGGGGATCGCTCCCCGGGCCCGCTCGAGCAGGGCGGATGCATCGACCGCAACCCGGGGACCACGCAGGCGATCGAGCGCCGGCTGCATGTCTTCCCCACGGCCGCACAGGCTCCACGGGTCGGCCGCGGCCAGCGGCACGAGCTGACCGACATCGGCTGCCTGCAGCGGATAGGGGCGATCAGCCAGCGACATCGAGCGGAGCACGGTCGGATCGGTGGCAGCCTGCCGGGCCGTGGCGATGCCGTCGCCACCGGGACCGGGCACGGGCATGCCATACAGCGGATCGAACAGATACGCCTCGCCGTCGATGATCGCCGCCGGCAGCCAGGGCCGCGGCGCCGCTGGATCACCGGTCGCGAGCATCACCCCGTCGATCCCCGCCTGCCGCAGGAGTTCGAGGAACACCCACGCCCGCTGCGGGGCACTGGCCCGACCGGCCAAGAGGATCTCGCCCGGCATCAGCCAGCGGCTTCCGGGACTCGCCTCGGTCGGCACCGCCGGGGGATCGGCGACGATCGCCAGCGAGCGAACGGTCCAGCGAAACAGGTCGGCGGCGACGGCCACCTGGTCACCCCCCGCGGACCGCTCGCGAGCCTGGCGGGCGAGCCCGGCGAGCCAGCAGGCATCCCGCAGGCCGCGGACGTCC
>JBIKKQ010000302.1:0-2961 GCA_044360305.1 Pirellulales bacterium | reverse complement strand
GATAGGAAGCTCTTCGGCACCTCCACGATCGGGTCGCATCCAGTCCGATCAGCTCCGGCGGTTGCTCCTCATGATCCGCCCCGCTCGGCCGACGCTTGCCGAAGTGCCATTGGCCGACCTATCCTTCCATCGCATTCAGGAACGGCTGCAGCACAACCGCCCCCGCGCCGAGCGTGATGCCCTTCAGGGCGGAGCGGCGGTCGAGTTGGTCGGGTGTGATCATGCGCAGTGAGGTAGTCATTTCTTGGCTCCTTCGGTTGGGGTGGTTCGGTAGAGGAAAGATTCGGAACTTAGTAGCGAGACCAGCAGCGCCTTGAAGCTGCCGCCGCTGTCCCGATAGGCCTTGTGCGCGGCCACGAGCGTCGGTCCGTCGGCCAGCGTTTCGTTGCGGCCGAGGAAATAGCGGAACACGTGCCGCACGAACACTTGCTCGACTCGCTGTGACTTCGACAATTTTTCGATCAACTCCAGCGGCCCCTTCACAGGCCCGTCCAATTCCGGATCGCCGCTGTCCTCGATGGCGCCTGTCGTGTCGAATGGCACGAGCTTCATCGCGCGAACCTTGCGGTTAGGATTCTTGGCGAAAATGGCGTCGTCTTTCTCCTTGTCCACGACGATCTCTTGCTCCCGGTAACGACCGAAGTGGTCGAACTGCTCGAACGGCAGTCCCAGCGGGTCCATCAGACGGTGGCAGTTCCAGCAGTACTCCTGACGGGTCACCCGCATCCGTTCACGCAGCCCGTGGTGCGGCTCTTTCGGCAGCATCGCGTTGACGGTGATCGGCACCTCCGGGATAACGCCGCCGAGCAGTTTCTCACGAATCCAGCGGCCCCGGTGGATGGCGTGGTTGTCGAAGTTGCCCGACTGCGCGACCAGCCAACTCGGTTGCGTCAGGATTCCCAACCGGTGGTCCGGGTTCGCATCGAAGGGGAGCCCCTTCCCCCACTCACTCACCGTCAGTTCGGGGCCTTTCGGCTCCGGGGCGACCCGTTGTACATCTCGTGCTTGGAAGTGTTCTTTCCACTCCGCCTTCGGCATCACCCCGTAGATGATCGAAGCCTGCGCCCAACCCCAGCCTGCACCCGGATTGACGACATACTTTGACGCATTCTCATCGAAGGGCTTGCCTTCCTTCGCCGCCCGCTCGGCATCACGCTTTTTCTCGGCGGCCTTGAGGGCGACATTTCGGAAGTACCCATCGAGTTCCGGGGAGCAAATAAACGACTTCCGCGTCGTCAGCAGCGTGCGCAGCACCTGCTGGTCGGAGGCGAGCACCGATGCGACAAGCTTGTCGGTGTCTGTGGCCAGGTAGCCGCCGTAAAAGAAACTCCCCTGGACGGCCGGCACGCACATTTCCAACATAGTGCTGTCGTCTTTGAACACGTCTTCACTCGACGTGTAGCCGAAGTACTCCTGGAAGAAGCCTAGCAGGCGCGGCTTCGGAGTGGCGGGATCGAGATTCAGGATGCGTTCGGTCTGCTTGCGCGTTTCTTGGCCTTCCGCGCGGGCGAACGAGCGCACGTCGTTACCGGCCAGGATGCGTTCGACCTGCTTGCGCACGTCTTCGGCGGATGTCAGCTTCCCCTCCGCCACCGCCTGCCAGAGCACCGCATCCGGTTCGCGGTCGGTGAGCGTGAAGGCAATGGCTCGCGCCAGATGCCGCGGCGCCAGCAAGCTTCGCTTCGCGTCCCCTTGCGGCTGCTCGATGCGGTAGAGCACCTCGCGGTGGCACAACACGGCGATCAGGAAACGCTCGACAGCCATCGGCGCGTCGTAAGACTGCAGATCGCGGGTCAATTGGTCGCGGTACTTTTTTAATGCGGCCTCGTCGAGTGGCAAATGGAGCAGGAAGTCAAACGTTTCCGCCACCGCCGCGTCCACTTGTTCCGGCGTCGCCGACTTGCCGGCGCCCAAAACCGCCGCCATTTTCTTGATCGGGCCATTGCTGTTCCCCAACCTGGGGGCCAAGCTCTTTGCGACCGACGTGCAGTTCCGCACGTGGTGGTCCAGTTCCGCGTCGCTTAACCGGTGGGACGAGGAGTAGTCGGCGAAATTCCACTGCCTGGCGAACGACCACGGCGGAATGATACTTTCCAATCTGAGTTGATCGCCGAATTGACCGTCGAGACGAGTAAAGAACTGCTTGTAACTCTCGGGCGACAATCGCCAGACTCGGCTGGGCGTGCCCGCTTCCCCAAAGGCCTTGCCGGAGAAGAGTTCGTCGTGGTCGACCCGGTTGCCTCGGGCCGAGGAGAGTTCCTTGAGTTCATCGATTTCTACGCCGGCGGCCTTCAAGGTTGACTTGATCGACGCGATTGCAAACTGCCGATCCACTGAGTGAGGCTGTTTGACGTCTTGCGGTGGCATCTGGCCACTATCGAGTTGTTCGTAAATCTTCTTCCAGGTCTCGATTTCTAATGGAGTTTTCGGATCGGCGGAAAGAGCGTGCAGGGAGACGTTCCCTTCTGGATCTTTCTTGCCATGGCAGTCAATGCAATGCGCATTGAAAAACGAGCGCACGGATTTCGCATCGACGCCCGGCTCGGCAGCCGTCGCTTCCGAGAGCATCAACAGTGTCAGACACAGTGTGGTGAGTGTTCTTTTCATGATCGCAACATGCCGTGGAGATTGTCCTTGACTACGCATTGAGCAGTTCGGGCAGCGGGCCGTAGAGGGCGGGGGCATCCGGCGCACTGGGGGACCGGTTGAACGTGTCGCGTGGCGCGCCGACCGCGTGCAGCAGCGTGCAGTAGAGCGCGTTGATCGCGGGGTTCGTGTCGTGCGCCGTTCCGAAGGTTTGGTTGCCGCCATCCGAACCCGCGCCCTGGGCTCGGACCGGGTACGACAGGAACTGCCCCGACTTCAGCTTGCCACCGAGGTTACCCACGAGCACGAACGGCCAGTTCGCACCCTTCCACGAATGCTGCTGGTTGGCCGAATCGCTCATGAAGACGAGCAGGG
>JBIKKQ010000115.1:0-10922 GCA_044360305.1 Pirellulales bacterium | reverse complement strand
GATGGCCGACCGGAATACTTGCAGCCACGTCTACCGACAATCGTTGATACCGACAATCCTTTCCCGCCTGCCGGATCACTGCCGCACGATGCAGTCGGTCTTCAGCCGGCTGCCGCGGCACTCGTGACGGCGACCAGGGGCATCGTGCCCGAGCATGCTACCGGCGCATCGCCCCGCGTCGCTCAGCGGCCGACCGTCCGGGCGATCTCGGGGGCGAAGTAGGTGAGGATCCCGTCGGCTCCCGCCCGCTTCATCACCAGCACGCTCTCCAGGGCGGCCTGCGGGCCGTCGAGCCAGCCGTTCGCGGCGGCGGCCCTGATCATCGCGTACTCGCCGCTCACCTGGTAGGCGAAGGTCGGCACGCCGAAGCCCGTCTTCACGCGGTGGATGATGTCGAGTGCGGTGCCGGCCGGCTTGACCATCACCATGTCGGCACCCTCGGCGATGTCGAGGGCCACCTCGCGCAGCGCCTCGGCCGCGTTGGCGGGATTCATCTGGTAGGTCTTCTTGTCCCCCACGCCCCGCGAGGCCGCCGTACCCAGCGCGGTCCGGCTGCCGACCGCGTCGCGAAACGGTCCGTAGAAGGCGGAGGCGTACTTCGCCGCGTAGGAGAGGATGCACACCCCCGCGTGCCCCGCGGCATCGAGGGCCGTGCGGATCGCCCCCACCCGGCCGTCCATCATGTCGGACGGGGCGACGATGTCGCAGCCCGCCGCGGCGAGCACCCCGGCCTGCCGGACGAGGACCGCGACCGTCTCGTCGTTGAGGATCCTGCCGTCCGCGAGCAGACCGTCGTGGCCGTGGGTCGTGTACGGGTCGAGGGCCACGTCGCAGATGATGCCGACCGCGTCGCCGAGCTCGCGTTTCACCGCGCGGACCGTGCGGCAGACGAGGTTGTCGGGCTCGAGGGCCTGCCGGCCGTCGTCGGTCTTGAGCGCGGGCTCCGTGACCGGGAACAGGGCGATCGCCGGAATCCCGAGCCGGGCGGCCTCGGCGGCGGCCCGGACGACGCCCGCGATCGACAGCCGCTCAACGCCCGGCATGCTCGGCACGGCCTCGGGCTCGGGCCGGTCGTGGACGAACAGCGGCCAGACGAGGTCGGCGGCGGAGAGGCTCGTCTCGGCCACCGCCCGGCGCAGCCAGGCGTGCTGCCGCAGGCGGCGCGGCCGCGTGCCGGGAAACCGGCCGGCAAACGGCTCGAGGCTCATGGTCGCCTCCGATCGACGACGACCGCCGCGCCGATCGCCACCGGCGAAGGCGCCGGCCGTCCCGTGAGCGTGGCCACGGCACAGGCCTCGTCGGTCTCCCAGACGCTCACCCTGCGGGCGACCACGCCCAGCCCGGCGAGGACGTGCGGGGCCACCACCTCGAGCAGGTAGCGGGCCATGTTTTCGGCGGTCGGGTTCCAGGGCATGACGAAATACCGGGTCGGCTCGGCGGCCCGTACGGCCGCCAGCGCCGACGCATCCTTCTCGAAGAGGATGAACGAATGGTCCCAGTGCTCGTCGAGCCAGCCGAGCATCCGCTTCTTGATGAGCGAGAAATCGATCACCCGGCCGACGTCGTCCACCGCCGCGTTCCCCTCCTCGGCCTCGACCTCGATGTCCACCCGGTAGTTGTGCCCGTGAAGGAAGGCGCACCGCCCTTCGTGGCCGAACAGCCGGTGCCCGGCGCAGAAGGAGAGTTGCCGGATGAGCGCCAGCCGCGTCACGGGTTGGTCATGCATCTGCAGCCTCCCCGCCGCCGATCGGCGGGATCGCGCGGCCCGGTGCGCGGGCCGGGGCCGACGGGGCGACCGCGTGGGTGACCTGGCGAGCGGCGAGCATGGGGCCATCCGCCGGGGGGCGGAATTCCGTGGGGCATGACATTACACTGCCTTGAGAATAGTCGGCCGCGGGTCGGCTGTCTCGCGACGGCCGGCTCCCGGCCCGGTGCGGCGAAATCCGCCGGCCGCGACATCCCGGCCACCGGCCGGTCAGGGGCATTGCAGCATGATCCTCGTCACCGGCGGCGCCGGCTTCATCGGCTCGAACTTCGTCACCGACTGGCTCGCCGGCGGCGACGAGCCGGTCGTGAACCTCGACCTGCTGACCTACGCCGGCAACCTGCAGAACCTGGCCGCCGTGTCCGCCGACCCGCGGCACCGGTTCGTCCGCGGCGACATCAGCGACCGCGATCTCATCACCCGGCTGCTGACCGAGGGGGACGTGCGGGCCGTCGTCCACTTCGCCGCCGAAAGCCACGTGGACCGCTCGATCCATGGTCCCGAGGCGTTCATCGACACGAACGTGGTCGGTACGTTCCGGCTCCTGGAGGCGGCCCGGGCCCACTGGGCGAACCTGCCCGCGGACCGCCGCGATGCCTTCCGCTTTCTCCACGTCTCGACCGACGAAGTCTACGGCAGCCTCGCTCCGACCGATCCGCCGTTCGCGGAAACAAACCCCTATCAGCCCAACAGCCCCTACTCGGCGAGCAAGGCGGCGTCGGACCATCTTGTGCGCAGCTACCACCACACCTACGGCCTGCCGGTGGTGACGACCAACTGCTCCAACAACTACGGGCCGCGGCAGTTTCCCGAAAAGCTGATCCCGCTCTGCATCCACAACGCGCTGGCGGGCAAGCTGCTGCCGATCTACGGCGATGGCCGCCAGGTCCGCGACTGGCTGTACGTCGGCGACCACTGCGCGGCGATCCGCCGGGCCCTGGAAGCCGGCCGGCCCGGCGAGGTCTACAACATCGGCGGCAACGCCGAGCAGGCGAACATCGACGTGGTCCGCGGCCTGTGCGCGATCCTCGACCGCGAGCGGCCCCGGGCCGACGGTCTCTCCTATGCGACGCAGATCGAGTATGTGAAGGACCGGCCGGGGCACGATCGGCGGTATGCGATCGACGCCCGCAAAGCGGCCCGCGAGCTCGGCTGGAGCCCGGCGGAAACCTTCGCCACCGGCATCGTGCGCACGGTCCGCTGGTACCTGGCGAACGAGGACTGGGTGGCCAACGTGACGAGCGGCGCCTACCGTGAGTGGATCGACCGGCAGTACGTCGGCTGAGGGCCTCCTCCCGCCGGCGCGGTGGGCCGGCGCCGCCAGGTCCGGGCCGTGAAAACATTCGCTGTTGAACGGCCGCCGCACCGATCGGAGAATGAGGACTCGGTGATCCTCGTCATCTCGGTGGACTCTCGATGATCGAGCCCGCGCACAGCGTCCCGAGCCCGGGCTACGGCCGGCCCATGCTGGTCCTGGTCGGCTGCGTGTTCGCGGCCTCGGCGGCCGGCGCGGTTCCCGAGCGGCTGACCTACAACCGCGACATCCGGCCGATCCTCTCCGACAACTGTTTCGCCTGCCACGGCCCCGACGCCAAGAACCGCCAGGGGGATCTGCGGCTCGACGTCCGCGAGGACGCGGTCGCGGCCGGAGCCATCGTCCCCGGCGAGCCGCGGAAGAGCGGCCTGGTGGAGCGGATCGTGGCCACCGACCCCGACACGGTCATGCCCCCGCCGCACGCCCACAAGAAACTCGACGCCCGGCAAAAGGAGATCCTCGCCCGCTGGATCGCGGAGGGGGCCGAATACCAGAAGCATTGGGCCTACGAACCGCCGGTCAAGCCGCCGATCCCGGCGGGGGCCGATGCGATCGATCACCTCGTCGAAGCCCGCCTCGCCCGGCTCGGCCTCGCGGCCGCGGAAGAGGCCGACCGGCGGACGCTGATCCGCCGGCTGTCCTTCGACCTCGTCGGCCTGCCACCGGATCCCGCGGACGTCGAGGCCTTCGTGCGCGACGCGGCTCCCGACGCCTACGGGCGGCTCGTGGACCGGCTGCTCGCCAGCCCCCACTACGGCGAGCGGATGGCCGTCGGCTGGCTCGACGTCGTCCGCTTCGCCGACACGATCGGCTACCACAGCGACAACCCGCGGAACATTTGGCCCTATCGCGACTGGGTGATCCGGGCGTTCAACGACAACATGCCGTTCGACCGGTTCACGATCGAGCAGCTGGCGGGGGACCTGCTTCCCGAGCCGACGCAGGAGACGAAGGTCGCGTCCGCCTTCAACCGGCTCCTGCTCACGACCGAGGAGGGGGGCGCTCAGGCGAAGGACTACGAGGCGCGGATGCTCACCGACCGGGTCCGGGCCGTGGGCAGCGTCTGGCTCGGGCAGACGACCGGCTGCGCCGCCTGCCACGACCACAAGTTCGACCCGATCACGATGCACGACTTCTACTCCCTTGGCGCCTTCTTCGCCGACATCGACGAGCCGCCCATCGGCAAGCGTCCCGACGGGATGCCGGTCATGCAGCCGGAGCAGCGGGCCCGGCTGGCCGAGCTCGACGCCGCCGTGGCGAAGAGCAAGGCGGCGTTCGACGCCATCGTGCCGAAACTCGACACCGCCCAGCGGGCATGGGAGGCGGAGGTCGTCGCGTCAGCGGACCCGGCGGCCGGCGCCGATCCCGCCGCCGGCCAGACGGGCGACAAGCAGGCCGCCGAGAAGCGGGCCGCGATCGTGGCGATCCTGCGCAAGCCGGCCGACACGCGGAGCGATGCCGAAGGCAGGCAGGTGACGGCCTCCTTCCGCGACACCGTGACGCCCCTGTTCGCCGCGGAGCGGGCCGCGGTTCCCCAGGCCGAAAAGGCCCGGAACGACTTCTTCGCCACGCTGCCGCGCTGCCTGGTGACGGAGCGGGCCGCGCCGCGGACGGTGCGGATCCTGCCGCGCGGCAACTGGATGGACGAATCGGGGCCCGTCGTCACCCCGGCCTTCCCCGCCTACCTGCCGGCCCCGCGGATCGAGGACCGGTCGCCGAACCGGCTCGACCTCGCACGCTGGCTGGTGTCACGCGAAAACCCGCTCACGGCCCGGGTGGTGATGAACCGGCTCTGGAAGCAGCTGTTCGGCACCGGCCTCTCCCGGGTGCTCGACGACCTCGGCGCCCAGGGGGAGACGCCGGCCAACACGCCGCTTCTCGACTGGCTGGCCTGCGAGTTCATGGACGCGAATTGGGACATGAAGCGGATGGTGCGGACGATCGTCATGAGCCGCGCCTATCGGCGGTCGGCGACGGCGCCGGCGCCGGTCGTGGCCGCCGATCCGGCCAATCGCGAGCTTGCCCGGCAGTCGGCCTTTCGCCTCGACGCGGAACTGGTCCGCGACGCCGCGCTGGCGACGTCGGGCCTGCTCGTGCGCACGATCGGGGGTCCGAGCGCGAAGCCCTATCAGCCCGACGGCTACTGGGAGAACCTCAACTTCCCGGTCCGGACGTACGCCGCCGACAAGGGAGAGCAACAGCATCGACGCGGCCTGTACACCTGGTGGCAGCGGTCGTTCCTCCATCCGAGCCTGCTGGCCTTCGACGCCCCCAGCCGCGAGGAGTGCTGCGCGGAGCGGACGCGGTCCAACATTCCCCAGCAGGCGCTCGTGCTCCTCAACGACCCGACGTACGTCGAGGCCGCGCGGGCCTTCGCCACGCGGATTCTCCGCGAGAGCACCGGCGGCCCCGACGAGCGGATCGCCTGGGCATGGCGGCAGGTGCTGCAGCGGCTGCCCCGGGCCGAGGAATTGGAGACGATGCTCGACCTCCAGAAGCGGCATCAGGCCGCCTACGCGGCCGATCCCGGGGCCGCCGCCGCCCTGCTCGCGGTCGGCACCGCCCCCGTGCCGCCCGACCTCGACAAGGCGCAGCTCGCCGCCTGGACCCACGTGGCCCGCGTCCTCTTGAACCTCCACGAAACGATCACGAGGCCCTGATCATGACCGACTGGTCGCTGCCGACGGCGGTCGCCCGCCGTGCATTTCTCGGCCGTTCCGCCCAGGGCCTCGGCGCGGTCGCGCTGGCGTCGCTCGCCGGCGCGGACGCGGCACGGGCAGCCGCCCAGCGGGGCATCTACGAGCGGCCGCCGCTGCCGCGGCGGGTCGAGCGGGTGATCTGGCTCACCATGGCGGGCGGCCCCTCGCAGTTGGAGACCTTCGACCACAAGCCGGAACTCGCCGCCCGCAACGGCCAGCCGATGCCCGAGAGCCTGACCAAGGGGCAGCAGCTGGCGCAGCTTCAGGGCAAGCCGCTCGTCTGCTTCGGGCCGCAGCATCCGTTCCGGCCGATGGGGCCGAACGGCACGATGATCTGCGAGCTGTTTCCGCACATCGGCTCGGTGCTCGGCGACATCTGCCTGATCCGGTCGATGACGACCGAGGCGATCAACCACGATCCCGCCCACATGTTCATGAACACCGGCTCGCAGATCGCCGGCCGGCCGAGCATGGGGTCGTGGGTCACCTACGGGCTCGGCAGCGAGGCGGCCGACCTCCCGGGGTTCGTGGTCCTCACGTCGCTGGGGAAGGGGGGCCAGAACCAGCCGATCGCGGCCCGGCAGTGGTCGAGCGGGTTCCTGCCGAGCAGGTTCCAGGGCGTGCAGCTCCGGAGCAAGGGGGATGCCGTCCTGTACCTCGCCAATCCCGGGGGCGTGACCCGGGAGCGGCAGGGGGACGACGTGGCCGCGATCAACCGGCTCAACGCTGCGCACGACACGGTCGCCGGCGACCCGGAGATCGCCACGCGGATCGCCCAGTACGAGATGGCCTTCGCGATGCAGGCCAGCGTGCCGCAGCTGATGGACGCGACGGCCGAGGGGCGGGCGACGCTCGATCTCTACGGCTGCCAGCCGGGAGACGGTTCGTTCGCCTCCAACTGCCTCCTCGCCCGGCGGCTGGCGGAGCGCGGCGTGCGGTTCATCCAGCTCTACCACAAGGACTGGGACCATCATGGCGGCGTCAAGGATGGGGTGGCCCTCAAGGCCCAGGAAATCGACCGGGCCTGCATGGCGCTCGTCACCGATCTCAAGCAGCGGGGAATGTTCGACGGCACGCTCGTCGTCTGGGCGGGCGAGTTCGGCCGGACGCCGATGTCGCAGGGGGGGAACGGCCGTGACCACCACAACAGGGCGATGAGCGTCTGGCTGGCGGGGGGCGGCATCCGTGGAGGGCTGGTCCACGGCGCCAGCGACGACCTTGGCTACGCCGCCGTGGAGAACGTCTGCACCGTCCACGACCTGCACGCCACGATGCTCCACCTGCTCGGCATCCCCCACGAATCGTTCAGCGTGAAGTTCCAGGGCCTCGACGCCCGGCTCACGGGTGTCGAGCAGGCCAACGTGCTGCGCGACATCCTCGCCTGACATGGCCCGCCGGCTCGCGGCGTGCGGCCCGGCGGTTGCGGCCGCCGTGCCGATTGCGGTAGCCTGCGGTTTTCGGCAGCCGGGGGGCGTTCGCCGACCCCCAGATTCCCATCCCGAGCATGCCCTGCAACATTCTCGTCATCGGCGCGGGCGGCCAGGTGGGCCGCGAACTGCTCCGCGCCCTGCCCCCGCTGGGCACGGTCGTCGCCTGTGACCTGCCGGAGCTCGACCTGGAGCGGCCGGGCGCGGTGGACGACCTGATCCGGCGCGAGTCTCCGGAGGCGATCGTCAACGCCGCGGCCTACACCGCCGTCGATCGGGCCGAGTCCGAACCGGAGCGGGCCCGACGGATCAATGCGGCAGCCGTGGCCGAGATCGCGACGGCGGCCCGACGGCACGACGCCCTGCTCGTCCACTACTCCACCGACTACGTCTTCGACGGCACCAAGGACGGCTGGTACGTCGAAACCGACCCGCCGGCCCCGCTCGGCGTCTACGGACGGACGAAGCTGGAGGGGGAACGGGCGGCGCTGGACGACGGTGGCCGGCACTACGTGTTCCGCACCAGCTGGGTCTACGCCACGCACGGCGCCAACTTCATCCGCACGATGCTCCGGCTGGCCCGGGAACGGGACGAGTTGCGGGTGGTGGACGATCAGATCGGCGCGCCGACCGGAGCCGCCCTGCTGGCCGACGTGACGGCCGACGTCATCGCCCGCGCCCGCGTCCCGGCGACCGCGGTCCCCCCGGGCCTCTACCACCTCGTGCCCCGCGGCGCGACCAGCTGGCACGGCTTCGCCCGGTTCGTCCTCGAGCAGGCCCGCGACCGCGGCCTTCCCCTGAAGGTGCCGCCGGAGCGGGTGGAGCCGATCCCGACGTCAGCCTACCCCACGCCGGCCCGCCGGCCCGCCAACTCCCGGCTCTGCACGGCCAAACTCCGGGCCGCGCTCGGTGGCGACCTGCCGGCGTGGGAGGATGGCGTGATTCCTGTCGTGGCCGCCCTGACGGCCGAGATCCTCGAGTCCACGTCCCACCAACGGAGCCCATGACCGTGCCTGAACGCAGGGGAATCATTCTCGCCGGCGGCAGCGGCACCCGGCTGCACCCGGCCACGCTCGCCATCTCCAAGCAGCTGCTGCCGGTCTACGACAAGCCGATGATCTACTATCCGCTGTGCGCGCTGTTGCTGGCGGGCATCCGCGACATCCTCGTCATCTCCACCCCCCAGGACACGCCCCGCTTCCAGGACCTGCTCGGCACGGGTGAACGCTGGGGCATGCGGTTCGAGTACGCCGTGCAGCCCCGGCCCGAGGGGCTGGCCCAGGCGTTCCTCATCGGCCGGGAGTTTCTCGCGGGCGGCCCGGCGGCCCTCGTGCTCGGGGACAACATCTTCTACGGCCACGAACTGGCCGAACGCCTCCAGGCGGCCAACACGCAGACGCAGGGGGCGAGCGTCTTCGCCTACCCGGTGTCCGACCCCGAGCGGTACGGCGTGGTGGAGTTCGACTCCACCGGCCGGGCCCGGTCGATCGAGGAGAAACCGCGGCAGCCGCGCAGCCGCTACGCCGTGACCGGGCTTTATTTCTACGACCCGCAGGTGGTGGAGATCGCCGCCGCCCTGCGGCCCTCTCCGCGCGGCGAGCTGGAGATCACCGACGTCAACCGGGTGTACCTCGAACGCGGCCAGCTCACCGTCCACACGCTCGGCCGCGGCGACGCCTGGCTCGACACCGGCACCCACGACAGCCTGATCGACGCGGCGCAGTTCATCCAGACGCTGGAGCGCCGGCAGGGGCTGCGGATTTGCTGCCCGGAGGAAGTCGCCTGGCGGCAGGGCTGGATCGACTCCGCCCAACTGGAGCGGCTGGCGGCGCCGCTCGCCAAGAGCGGCTACGGCGAGTATCTCCTCGGCCTCGTCCGCGAGGGGCGGTCGTGAACGTCGTCCCGACCGGGATTCCGGACGTCCTGATCCTCGAGCCGCGGGTGTTCGCGGACGACCGCGGTTGCTTTTTCGAGAGCTTCAACCGCCGGGCCTTCGTGGCGGCGGTTGGGCACGACGTGGACTTCGTCCAGGACAACCACAGCGTCAGCCGGAAGAACGTCCTGCGCGGCCTGCACTACCAGGATCCGCGGCCGCAGGGAAAACTCGTCCGCGTCGTCCGCGGCGCGGTGTTCGACGTCGCCGCCGACATCCGCCCCGGCTCCCCCACCTGCGGCCGCTGGGTGGGCGTGGAGCTCACGGCCACCAACCGCCGGCAGCTGTGGGTGCCGCCGGGATTGGCCCACGGGTTTCTCGTCCTCTCGGACGAGGCCGAGTTTCTCTACAAGACGACCGACTACTACGCCCCCGACTGCGAGCGGTGCATCGTCTGGGACGATCCCGTGCTGGCGATCGACTGGCCGCTCGCCGGGCCGCCGCTGCTCTCGCCGAAGGACGCCCGCGGCGAACGCTTCCAGCCCTGCGGCTGACGCGCGTTCACAACTGCGTCGGGTTCGGGGCGTCGCCGTAGACGGCCTTGGGATCGAAGGCTTTTTCCCGCTCCATGAACTCCAGCGCCGTTCCTGCGGCCCGCTCCGCACCGACCGGCACCCGACGGTAGAAGCAGGATCGGTAGCCGACGTGGCAGCTGGCGCCGCCGGCGATCTCGACCCGCAGCCAGACGCAGTCCTGATCGTCGTCGATCCGCATCTCCACCACCTTCTGGACCAGCCCGCTCGTCGCCCCCTTGTGCCAGAGCTGCTGCCGGCTGCGGCTCCAATAGTGCGCCTCGCCCGTGGCGATCGTTCGCGCGAGCGCCTCGCGGTTCATCACCGCCACCATCAGCACCTCGCCCGACTGGAAATCGGTCGTCACGCAGGGGATGAGGCCGGCCGCGTCGAACTTGGGCGCCAGGTCCGCCCCCTCCTCGACCTGCTCCACGGTCAGCCGCGGGGCGAACGGCGGGGCGGTTTCGGATTCGGGCACGGACATGGTCGGGCTCCCGGCGGATCGTGAATGATACGGACGTGGACTATAGCATCGCCGCCCGGGCGTTTGACCGCCCCCGCGAAAAGGCCGTACGCTCTGGTCTCACCCCGTTCCCGAGGAAGCATTCCATGACCGCGATCCGCGCCCGATCCTGTGTCCGCGTCGCTCTCCCGCTCCTCGCCATGGCGGCCGTCGCCCCGTCCCTGCGGGCCGAGGACTGGCCCACTTTCCGCGGCCCCGGCCGCACGGCCATGGCCCCCGACACCGACCTGCTCGAGGCCTGGCCAGTCGAAGGCCCGAAGCTCGTCTGGGAAGCGGCGGGCGCCGGCCGCGGCTATGCCAGCCTCGCCATCGCCGGCGGCCGGATCTACACGCTCGGCGACGCCCTCTCCGGTGCCGCCGACAAGGACGAGTATCTCGCCTGCTTCGACGCCAAGACGGGCCAGCCGCTCTGGAAGACAAAGACCGGCAATCCGTGGACCGGGGGCCAGGAGTCGTGGCAGAGTTCCCGCAGCACGCCCACCGTGGACGGCGACACGGTCTACGTGCTCTCGCCGTTCGGCATCCTCGTGGCCTGCAACGCCAAGACCGGTGACGAGACATTCCGCCTCGACGTGGCGAAGGACTTCGGCGGCAAGAAGGGGGATAGCTGGGGCTACAGCGAGTCGGTCACGGTCGACGGCCCGCGGCTCGTATTCACCCCCGGCGGCGAGAAGGCGACGATGGTCGCGGTCGACAAGAAGACCGGCCGCACGCTCTGGACCTGCCCGGTGCCGCAGGACCGCGGCGC
>JBIKKQ010000116.1:0-10922 GCA_044360305.1 Pirellulales bacterium | reverse complement strand
CCTCGCGACGGCCGGAGCCCGGGTGCTCGTGGTCGGCCGGTCAGCCGAAGGCGTGCGACTGGCCCTGGCCGCGTGCGATCGTGCCGGCCTCGATGTTCGCGGGCTGGCCGCCGATCTGGGGCGGGACGGGGAGGGGGAGCGGGTGGCGGGAGAATGCCAGCGGATCCTCGGTGGCATCGACGACCTGTTCTGCTGCGTGGGCCGTTCGGGGCGGCAACGCATGCTGGCCACGACCGCGGCGGAACTGCGGGAGTTTCTCGACGCCAATCTGTTCGCAGCGCTGGAGATCACCCGGGCGGCTGCCGACGACGTGGCCGCGGCCCGCGGGCACGTGGTCTTCATCGGGAGCCTGGCGGGCAAACTCGCCGCGCCGTTCATGGGCCCGTACGGCGTGGCGAAGGCGGCGCTGGCCGCCTATGCCGACGCCGTGCGGCTGGAGCTCACCCCGCGGGGCGGTCACGTGCTGCTCGTCTCCCCGGGGCCGATCGCCCGGGCCGCCGACGACCCGGCGGCCGACCGGGGTACGGACCGCTATGCGGCCGACGTCGCCCGGGCCGGCCTGCCGGCCGAGGCGGCAGCGCCGGGGGGCACCGCCCGGCTGCGTCGCCTCGACCCCGACTGGCTCGCCCGGCGGGTGCTGGCGGCCTGCCGTCAGCGGCACAGCGAACTCGTGGTGCCGAGGTCGGCCGGCTTTGTGGCGGGCTTGATCGACTTGTTTCCCGATCTCGGCCGCCAACTGCTCGCCCGATTCACGGGCTGAATTCGCGTTGACACGCCACCGACTGGGGGGAGGTAGACTTCGGACTGGCGTTTCTCGTTCTCGTAAGTAAGGAGCGGATCCTGGTCATGCTCACCATCGACCGCCTTGGCCGCCTCGACCGCCGCGCCATTCTCAAGGGCGTTTCCCTGGGAGCGGGAACGGTGGTGCTGCAACCGTTCCTGAACGCGATTGCCGCCGAGGCCCGTGGCGAGACACCGCCGCCCCGGGTGATCTTTCTCCTCGAGAGCAACGGCCTGTACCCGAGCTACGTGCAGCCGGTCCGCGAGGCGGCGGGTCAGACGCCGGATAAACCGACTCTGATCAGAGACGGCCAGCGGGCATTCGCCGACCGGTTGGCGGATATTTCACTGCGGGACCACGTCCTGCCCGAAGCGCTGGCGGCGCTGGCCCCGTACAAGGACCGGGTCACGGTCATCCAGGGGCTCTCCGGGCCGGACAACCCGGGCCACGGCGGCGGCTTCAGTACCCTCGGCTGCTTCGACCGGCGTCTGGGCGCTGTCCGCCAGACGGCTGACTGCGCCCTCGGGGAGAAACTGTCGAAGGTGATCCCCGTCGTCGGCCTCGGGGTGAGCCCGAATCCGGACGTGTGCTTCATCACCAACTCCTCGGTGACCGCGCCGCGCAGGCCGCTTGTCACCCACTGCCAGCCGACGCTCGCGTTCCAGGCGCTATTCGGCAGCGTGGCCGGAGGCCAGGCGGGGCGGAGGTTCGCCGCCCGTACCGCCCTGCTCGACTGGATTCGTGGCGACATCGGCCGCGTTCGCGCGGCCCTGCCGCAGGAGGGTCGCGAGAAGCTGGACATCTACCTCGACACGTTCGAGGAGCTCCGCACCCGGCAGGACAGATTCACCACGATCACGGACGGGCTGACGACCCACGCGCCGGCACTCGACACGTTCACCGGCAGGTCCGCACCGGAGCGGTTCGCGGCCCACTGCGACCTCGCCGTCGCATCACTCGCCTCGGGCCTGACGAACGTCGTCACCATCGACGCCGGCACCGGCGACGGGATGTATCACACGTGGAAGCACCTGGGCATCAACGTCGATGGCCATGCCATCGGGCACAATCCCGAGGATCCGAAGCACAATGCGATGCGGCTCGCGGTGAACAAGTACCACGCCGAGCGGGTCGCCACGATCGCGGCCAAACTGGCCGCCATTCCCGAAGGCAACGGCTCGCTACTCGACAGCACGCTACTCGTGTATCTGAGCGATGCCGCCGAAGCCCACCACGGCACGGGCAAACGCTGGCCGGTCGTGATGGTCGGCGACATGGGGGGACGTCTCAAGGCGGGGGGACGGCTGCTCGAGTATCCCGGGTTCGGCAAGACCGGGCACCGCACGACGGCGAACCTGTTCCTCGCGCTGCTCCACGCCGCAGGGGACCGCCGTGAGCATTTCGGCATTCCGCAGCCTGTCCTCAAAGACCTCGACCTGTCGGGACCTTTGGCGGAACTGCTGGCCTGACTTCGTTGTCCGTCCGCGGACGGGTGCGGCCCGCTGTTCACCGGCGGTCGGCCGCCTATGCTGCCTCCGACGTCCTCCCGAACGCGCGGTTGATCCCATGCAGCACGACTCGTCCCCCCGCCACGACGCCGCTCCGCCGTGGATGCGGCGCGTGCTCGTGGCGGCGGGCATCTACAACCTCGCATGGGGATCGCTCACCGTCGGGCTGCCCCACTGGCTGTTCGATCTCACGGGCATGGAGCGGCCGAACTATCCGTTCATCTGGCAGTGCGTGGGGATGATCGTCGGCGTCTACGGCATCGGCTACCTGGCCGCGGCCGCCGATCCGCTCCGCCACTGGCCGATCGTGCTCGTCGGATTTCTCGGCAAGATCTTCGGACCGCTCGGTTACGCGATGGGTGTGGCCCGCGGCGAGGTGCCGGCGGCGTTCGGCTGGACGCTGCCCACCAATGACCTGATCTGGTGGATTCCCTTCGCCCTGATCCTCGTCGCCGCCCGACGCCACAGCCTCGACGCAGGAGCGTCGGCGGTGGACCGCTGATCATGCAAATCGTGCTCTACGCCCAGGCCCTGGCCTCGGGGATGATGTGCGGCGTGATCTGGTTCGTGCAGCTGGTCCATTACCCGCTGTTCGCCAGCCTGCCCGACGACGGCGGTCCGGCCTACTGCCGCGAGCACCGCCGGCTCACCCCCCGCGTCGTCCTGCCGCCGATGCTCGTCGAGGGAATCGCGGCGGGCCTGCTCGCGATCGCTCCGCCGGCGACGATCGGCCGTGGCCCCGCGATTCTGGGCGCGGTCCTCGTGGCCGCGGCCTGGGTGTCCACCGCCGCCGTGCAGATGCCGCTGCACGCCCGGCTGGGGCAGCCAGCGCGGGAGGCGGGCCTCGTGCCCCGACTCGTGCGGACGAACTGGCTGCGAACCGGCATCTGGACGGCCCGCGCCGCGATCGCCCTGTGGATGCTGCGGATCGGCTGACCGGCCGCCGCCCGCAGCCCGCAGCCGGAAAAACCCCCGCGACAAAACAGGCCGGGGCCGGTATATCTGGAGCCTTCCAGGTCACCTTTCCAGCAGGAGTTTTCTCGATGGCAGCGGCGCACGGCGAGGCATTCGCGGGGATCGGCAGGATCAAGTATGAGGGCCCGGCGACGAAAAACATGCTCGCCTTCCGGCACTACGACGCCGACGCGCTCGTGGAGGGGAAGCCGATGAAGGACCACCTCCGGTTCGCCGTCTCCTACTGGCACGCCTTCCGCGGCACCGGCAGCGATCCGTTCGGCCCCGGCACGATGCTCCGGCCGTGGGAGAACGAGGCCGACCCGCTGAAGATGGCGGTCAAGCGGGTGGACGTGGCCTTCGAGTTCCTGGAGAAACTCGGCTGCGGCTTCTACTGCTTCCACGACCGCGACGTGGCCCCCGAGGGCGCGACACTCGCCGAGAGCAACAAGAACCTCGACGTCGTCGTCGATGCCCTGGAAAAGCATCAGCAGCGGACCGGAATCAAGCTCCTCTGGGGCACGGCCAACCTGTTCAGCAATCCGCGGTACGTGCACGGCGCGGCCACGAGCCCGAACGTCGAGTCGTTCGCCTACGCGGCGGCCCAGGTCAAGAAGGCGATCGAGGTGACGCACCGCCTCGGCGGCGTCGGCTACACCTTCTGGGGCGGCCGCGAGGGCTACCAGTGCCTGTGGAACACCGACATGAAGCGCGAGATGGACCACCTGGCGGCGTTCATGCACATGGCGGTGGACTACGCGAAGCAGATCGGGTTCACCGGCCAGTTCTACTTCGAGCCCAAGCCGCGCGAGCCGATGAAGCACCAGTACGACTTCGACGCCGCCACCTGCATCAATTTTCTGCGTGCCTATGGCCTGGAAAAACACGTCAAGATGAACCTCGAGACGAACCATGCGACGCTCGCCGGCCACGAGATCCAGCACGAACTGGAGTACGCCGGCATGCAGGGCTTCCTCGGTTCGGTCGATGCCAACACCGGCGACACGCTCGTCGGCTGGGACACCGACCAGTTCCCGACGAACATCTACATGACGACGCAGATGATGTACTCGATCCTCAAGTACGGCGGCCTCGCGCCCGGCGGCATCAATTTCGACGCCAAGGTGCGGCGCGAGAGTTTCGAGCCGGTCGATCTGTTCCATGCGCACATCGGCGGCATGGACGCCTTCGCCCGGGGGCTGAAGATCGCCGCGGCCATGCGGGCCGACGGCGCGATCAGGAAGCTGGTCGAGGAACGGTATGCCTCGTGGTCGGGTCCGCTGGGCAAGCGGATCGAGGCCGGGAGCGAGTCGTTCGCGTCGCTGGAAAAGGAGATGCTCGCCAAGGGCGAGGCTGCGGCCTGCACGAGCGGACGGCAGGAACTGTTCGAGAACGTCATCAACACCTACCTGTAGGCGGAAGCGAAGGACGCCCGATGCGCCGGCCCGCCACCCTGCTGGCCGCGGCCACCGTCGCGGCGGCCCTCGTCCGCTGCCCGATCGCACCGGCACAGGCCGTGCCGGCGTTGGTCGGTCCGGCGCCGGTCGGGCTCGGCACGGAGCCGTGGCGGCTGGAGAGGGTCGAACTCGCCGACGGCGTCCTCCTCGAAGGGCTGATCGACGAGGCGGGGCCGGACGCGGTGTTCGTGGACGTCGTGAAGCGGCCGCCGGGCCGGCCGATGTACGTCGTCACCTGGGGGCCGATCACCCGCGATCGGATCAGGAGGCTCGAGCCCCTTCCGGCCGCCGAGCACGACCGGCTCGCTGCCCGGATCGACACGTTCTTCGCCGCCCGGGAAACCGCGACCGGTGGAAAAACGCCCGCCGAGTCGCTGCCCGGCCTGCGCCGCGACGGCGACGCCGGCCCGTGGCGGCACGAGTCGGCGGCCTTCACCTTCGAGAGCACCGCCGACGCCGCGTCGAGCCGCGATGCCATGGCCCGGCTCGAGGAGGTGTTCGGGGCGTTCGAACTGCTGGTGCCGCCGACGGTCCGGGCCGGCGAGACCGCGCCGCCGACGGTACGGATCTGCGGCACGGCGGCGGAATACGCCGCGGTGCAGCGGCAGCTGGGCGTGCGGCTGGAGAACCCGGCCTTTTACGCGGCCGGCCGCCGGCTGCTCGTGGCCTCGAGCGATCTGCCGGCGGTGACCGCCAGGCAGCGTGAGGCGGCCGAGGCCAACGCCGTCGCCGCCCGCCGGCTCGAGGAACTCGACCGGGACTTCGCCGCCCGGCTCGAATCCCTGGTCGCCGAACTGGAACGCGGCCGGGCGGCTGCGGCGCACCGCGAGCAGATCGTCCAGCAGGTCCGGGGCCGCTGGAGGAAGGAACGCGACGCCGAGGCAGGCCGAATCGAGGCGGCCAATCGCGCGAACCAGGCCCGGGTGGCGGTGGCCCGCCGGGAGTTCTACGGCCGGCTCGCCCACGAGGCGTGGCACGCCTACGCCGACACGCGGCTGCGGGCCCGCGGCGACGGAAGGCTGCCCCGCTGGCTCGACGAAGGACTGGCCCAGGTGCTCGAGGCGGCCCCCATCGACGCCGGAGAACTCCGGCTCGGCGCCCCCGATCCGCGCCGGCTGGCCGCCGTCCACCAGGCACTGCGGGACGGCAGCCTGCCGCCGCTGGCCGACGTGCTTCGCGCCGGCCCGGAGCAGTTCCTCGCCGGCCATGCGACGGCGGCGGCCGATGCCGAGCGGATGTATCTCGTCAGCTGGGCGCTGGCCCTCGACCTGGCGATCCTCGCCCCCGTGCTCTCGCCCGCCGCGGTCGCCGGCCTGTGCGACGAGGCTCCGGCGGCCGATGCCGTGCGCCGGTTCGAGACGCTGGTCGGCACGTCGCTGGCCGCGTTCGAGCCGGCCTGGCGACGCCGGCTGCTGGACCTGCGGCCGCGGGATCGGGCCGGGCGGCCCGTCACGCAGGCGCGGTGAGCGGCGTCGCCGCCCGCTCGATCGCCCCCCGGACCGCCGCCAGCAGCACGGGATCGGTCACCTTGCGGCCCTGCCTGTCGGTGACGTGGAAGGCATCGACGACCTGGTCGAGATACGTGCCGATCCTCGCGGAGCGGACCGACAGGCCGGCATCGAAGAGCGCCCGGGCGATGCCGTAGAGCAGCCCCGGCGAGTCGTGCGCGAACACCTCGACGATGGTGGTCTCGGCGGAGCTCTCGATGTCGAACGCGACCCGCACCGGCAGGGCTCCGGCCGGCGCGACCCGCGGCGCGAAAGGATTCCAGACCCGGTTGAAGACCGGCGGCTGGTCGGCCTTGACGGCGACGCGGATCGCGGCGGCGATGTCGGCGAGCCGGTCGGCCGGCGGCTCGCCGGCGTAGTCGGGATCGAGCGCGGTGAAGTGGTCGAGGACGATTCCGTCGTCGAGCGTGTGGATGTCGGCGGCGAGGATCTCCAGCCGCTGCGCCGCCAGGGCGCCGGTGACGCGGTGGAAGATGCCGGGGGCGACCTGTTCCCGCGTCCCCACGCTCACCACCACCGTCCCGGTCTCCGCCTGCCAGCGGGCCGCGGCGAAGACGCCGTCCACCGGCAGCCGGGCGAGCCGGCCGAGTTCCTCGACGACCCGGGCGACGGGCGTGTCGCGCAGCACCGCCGCCGGCAGCCGCCGGGCGATCCGGACGACGGGATCGTCCGGATCGCGGTCGGCGAGCAGGGGTGCCAGTTCCCGCCGGCCGTGGTCGGCGGCCAGCGACGGCGCCTCGCCGTCGAGGTGGCCGAGGGCCCGATAGTGCAGGTCGCCGAGCAGGTCGGCCTTCCACTTCGTCCACGTGCCCGGCCCGACGGCGGAGACGTCGGCCGCCGTCAGCAGTGACAGCATCCGCAGCACCTCGGGCGATCCGACGTCGCAGGCGAAGCGCACGACCAGCCCGGCATCGCCGACGTCGCGTCGGAAGGCGAGGTGGGCCATCGCCAGGTGGCGGAGGACGAGGAACTCGACGATCTCCGCCTCGTCGGCCGGCAGGGCGAGCCGCGCCGCCACGTCCCGCGCGATCCGGGCACCGACGAGCGAATGATCCTCCTCGAAGCCCTTGCCGAGATCGTGGATCAGCAGCGTCAGCAGCAACGGTCGCTTGCGGTTGAGCTGCCGCCAGGTGGCGCCGAGCCAGCCGTCGGAGGCGGCGAAGTTCACGGCCTGCTCCACTGCGACGATGCAGTGCTCGTCGACGGTGTACTTGTGGTAGTTGTTGAACTGCAGCAGGTCGCGGGCATGCGTGAAGCCGGGGATCAGCACCTCGAGGACGCCCACCTCGTGCAGCCGGCGCAGGGCCTGGCCCAACGATTCGGGCCGGGAGAACAGCGCCAGAAACGTGTCGCGGGCGGCCGGGTCCAATGCTCCGGGCGCGTGCGGCGCGGCCGACCGCACCGCCTCCCAGGTCGCCTGGTCGATCGGCAGGTCGTAGAGCGCGGCCAGCTCGACGAGCCGGAGCACGCCGGCCACGCTCCCGGCGACGCGGTCGATCCGGCCGGGGATCGCGGCCACGCCGCCCGGGCCGACGCGATACAGGCCATCGACCTCGTGGCCGAGCAGGCCGCTGGCCAGCGACCGCAGCCGCGCCGGCCCGCGGACGCCGGCCTCCAGCGACTCGACGACCCGCGCCACCCGGCGGGTGTGACCGAAGTAGTCGCGCATGAACCGTTCGACGCCGAGCAGCCCTCCCTCCGACTCGATGCCCCGCGCCTGCGCGATCCGCAGCTGCTGATCGCGGGTCAGGTCGTCGGCCGGCTTGCCGGCGGCGAGGTGGAGGTCGTTCCGCACCCGGACGAGAAACTCCTCCGCCTCACGGATCGCGGCCGCGTCGGGACGGGAGATGACCCCCGCCAGCGCCAGGTCGTCGGGACTGCCGACGTCGTGGAGGACGATGCCGAGCCAGTGGACGAGCTGGATGTCGCGCAGCCCGCCGCGCGACCGCTTGACGTTGGGCTCGAGGAGCGCGACGGTCCCGCCGTGGCGGTCCGCTTCCTCGCGGCGGGCCGCGAGCAGCCGGCGGGCCGCCCGCCGCCGGCCGCGGGCGATCCCCTTGCGCAGCCTGGCCGCCAGCGTGGGCACGAGCCCCGCGGCACCGGCCAGCGGCCGGCTGTCGAGCAGCGAGCTGAGGATGGTGGCGTCGCCGGCGGCCAGCCGCCCGGCCTCGCCGACCGACCGCACGCTCTGGCCGACCGTGAAGCCGGCGTCGCAGAGATCCTGGAGCAGCCGCTTCGCCGCGGCCGCCACGCCCTGCCGCGCGCTGGCGCTGCCGTCGTGGAGCAGCATCAGGTCGACGTCGGAGCCGGGGGCCATCTGCCGGCGGCCGTAGCCGCCGTGCGCCACGACCGCCACCCGGTCTCGGACCGCGGGGCGCAGGGCGTCGGGAAGATCGGCGACCACCGACTCCCAGAGCTCGACGATCGCCGCGTCGAACATCTCCGCGGCCAGGCCGCAGGCCTGGATGCCGGGGCTGCCGGCGGCATGCTGGCCGCCGATCCGGCCACGGATCGCCACCAGAGCCGCCGCAGCCCGAGCCACGGCGGGCCGAAACCCTGGTCCGGCGGGGGCGGCCGCGGCGGCCGGATCGGTCAAGGGTGAATCCACGGGTCGTCCGTCACGCCTGCCTGCCGGTTGGCCACCCGCGCCATGACGAACAGCAGGTCGCCGAGCCGGTTGAGGTATTCGATCGCGTTGGCCGGGATGATCACGCCATCCTCCGTACCGAGGGTGACGACCCGTCGTTCGGCGCGGCGGCAAACCGTGCGAGCGACGTGGATCGCGGCCGCCAGCGGCGTGCCGGCGGGGAGGATGAAGCACTTCAGCGGCTCGAGCCCGGCCTCGTGCCGGTCGATCTCCACCTCCAGCGCCGCGACGTGGGCGGCGGTGATCCGTTCCTCGTCCGAGCCGGGGGTCGCCAGCTGGGCCCCGAGGTCGAAGAGCTCGCACTGCACCCGGCGGAGCAGCGGATCGAAGCCGGCCGGCACGGCCAGCGTCCTCACGACGCCGAGCTGGCTGTTGAGCTCGTCCACCGTGCCGAAGGCCTCGATCCGGGCATGGTCCTTGCGGACCCGGGGGCCGCCGAACAGTCCCGTCTCTCCGGCATCGCCGGTCTTGGTGTAGATCTTCACGCGCGTCGCCTCCTGCGGCCGGGGAACCCTTCCGCTATCCTCTGCTGCGCGCCGGAATCCTGCAACTTCGCCCGGCGTTCACTTCGGTTTCGCCGAACGCTGCAGCCGCCGGGCCGACTCGCGGGCGGCGGCCTGCCGGCCAGGCAACGGCCGCGATCACTTCTTCTTTGTCGCGCCCGCCGCGGCGTCGTCGAGATCCGCCATGGCGGCGAATGCCGCCAGCCGGGCCTGGAGCAGCAGGTCGTCGTTGCCGTCGTCGATGAGGCCCACGACCACCGTGCTCGAGCCGGTGAAGCCGGCGTCCCGGGCCGCCGCGGATCGCGTTGCTATACTGAGGCGATGCTCCGATCGTTCATGGCCTCTCGGGCACGATACCTTCCGGGCGGGCTGCTGCTCGGCCTGCGACCGGTCGCGTGCGCGATGTTGGTTCTGCTCCCGACCGTGGCCCGCGCCGAGCAGCCGGCCGCGGCCTCGGCGGTCGAATCACGATTCCTCTCGCCCCCGGTGCAGGTCAGTGCCGGCATGCCGAAGGCGGGGGAGGGCTATTTCGCCCCCGACAGCCGCCGGATCTGCTACCAGGCCGTCCCCGACGGCTATCCCTTCTATCAGATCTACGTTCAAGACTTTGACGCCGCCGCGATCCGGCCGGCCACGCCGCGCCGCGTGAGCCCGGGACGCGGGCGGACGACGTGCAGCTGGTTCTCCCCCGACGGCACCCGGCTGTTGTTCGCGTCGAGCCACCTCGATCCGAACATCGAAGCCACGGAGAAACAAGCACGCGACCAGGCGGAGGAGGACAGGCGGACCGGCCGGCGCCGGCGGTACCAGTGGGACTTCGATCCCTGCATGGACATCTTCACGGCCAAGCTCGACGGCACCGACCTCGTTCGGTTGACCCGCGAACCGGGCTACGACGCCGAATGCTCCTTCTCCCCCGACGGCACACAGATCCTGTTCGTCAGCGACCGCGACGGCGACGCCGACATCTACGTGATGTCCGCCGTCGGCACGAACGTGCGGCAGTTGACGAACGAGCCGGGCTACGATGGCGGCCCGTTCTTCTCCCCCGATGGCACATGGATCGCCTACCGCACGGATCGTGTCGAGAAAGACATGTTGCAGATCCACGTGATGCGGGCCGATGGCTCGGGCGACGTCGCGCTCACCAGCGGCAAGGGGGTTCACTGGGCGCCCTACTGGCATCCGACGAAGCCCTGGCTCATCTGGACCGGGGCCGACCACTCCGACCCCGCGAAGCGGCCCAACTACGATCTCTGGATGGCCCGTTACGAGGCCGACGCGGACGCGAAGAGCCCCCGGTTTCGGATCGGCCCTCCCCTGAGGATCACCGACCACGAAGGGGCTGACGTGCTGCCATCCTTCTCCCCCGACGGCACGCTGCTCATGTGGACGGCCAGCCGCGACGGCAGCGGCGGCCGCGGGGCAACGAGTCAGCTCTGGGTGTCGACAATCGACCTCGACCGTCTGTCTCAGGATCTTGCCACCCCGGCAGACCAAAACCCCGCCACCCCTCGAGAACCGGCACCATGAGTCACTCCGCAGTCGCCTTCGTCGGCGGCGG
>JBIKKQ010000114.1:0-11026 GCA_044360305.1 Pirellulales bacterium | reverse complement strand
AGGCTTGGCCCGGCGGTGGTGAAGCGCAAGGTTCACCACGCCGGGCAGCGCCGGCCTTCCTGGCCGGCGAGGGGTGCCCTGTGACTTGCCATGGCCCCGACAGGCTTGGCCCGGCGGTGGTGAAGCCAAAGGTGCTTCACTGCACGGCTGTCGGGCCATCCATGGCCCCGACAGCCTTGGCCCGGCGGTGGTGAAGCCAAGGTTCACCACGCCGGGCAGCGCCGGCCATCCAGGCCGGCGAGATGGACCGCCGTGTGCGATGGGCAGAGTTTCTACCGGAAGTACGTTGTGGTTTGCGTTTTTGGTGGTGGAATCCGTGAGGGGTTGCCCATGCCCAGCGAGCCGGCGTTGCTGACAAGCGCAGGCATGGATGCCGAAGCGCAGGCAGCATCGAGTGAACGAAGGCCCGGAAGGCCGGAGTGAACGTCCGGCGAGTGGGCGTGGGTGACCCCGAACCGTCACCCGGCAAGTGTCGACACTTGGAGGCTCCACACAGTTACGGCAAAGTCCGCCGGCGACGAGCATGTCACCGACCGGCGGATGCGGTTTTCACGGCTGGCGGGCCTTCCATGGCCCGGACGCACCACCCGCAGAACACGACGCACCGGCCGGCGAGCCGTCAGAGATTCTTCAGCGGCCGCGACGGCTTCGGCGGGGCCAGCCGCTGCTTGACGTCGTCCGCCGGAAGCCCCGGAGTGCCGCCGCCGCCCCCCTCGCGCTCACGCCGCTTCTCCACGCCGGTGTGCAACTCCCTCCAGCGGTAGCCGAGCGGCGTCCGCAGCTCCTCGGCCGCCAGATGCGCCCACGGCGTCCCCGGATGGTCCCGCACCGTGCGTTCCAGGAACGTCGTCGCCTGCTTGGCCAGCTTCTCCGTCTGTGAACCGACCGCGGCAACGTCGGCGGCCGGTTCGAGCGTCCAGGTGTCGCTGGCCGCGTCCTTGAACTTCATCCCGGCCTTCGCCTGCGCGAGCATGATGTTGTAGGCGTCGACGCGGATCTTGGCGGCCAACACCCGGCCCATCGCCAGATCGTAGCCCGCCTGCCAACGCTTCGAAGCGATCTTGTCGCGGTCGGCGGCGCCGGAACTGAGGATCGCCAGCAACGAGTCGATCTTCGGCTGCAGCCTGGCCGCGGCCTTCTGGGCCTCGGTGAACGCGGCCACGAGCTGCGGCTCGTCCTCGCGCGGAAACACCAGGCGCGGCGACTCGAGCTGGGCGATCTGCGAGCCGCGGGCCGCCTCCACCAGCGCCTTGACCGCCCGGTTCGCGAAGATCATCTGGTCGATCTTGGCCGTCGACACGTAGTCCGGCCGGTACGCCTGCATCGCCTGCGGATCGAAGAACCGTCGCAGCCGCGAAGCCATCGGCGCCGTGGCCGCGTCGCTGACCCGGCCCTGGCTGGCCCGGTTGGCATGCACGGCGAAGTAGATGCCCCCGGTCTCGGCGCACAGCCGGCAGAGGCTGAAGGGGCCGAATCCGGAGTCGATCGCCTCGTCTGACTCGAGGCTCGTCCGCACCTGGACGTGCTCGGGATAGAGCGTTTCGGGGCCCTGGTCCACCTCGGCCCACTGTTGGCCCTTGTCATACTTGGGATCAAACTCCACGAATTTCATCTTCACGTCGCGCCGGCCGAACGGCGCCGGTACGCCGACCACATACACCGGGATGCCCTGCGACCGGCAGGCGTTGGCGGTCTGCTCGGCGATGTTCTGGTCGTTTCCGACCTCGTCGGTGAAGGCCACGACCATCGCGTTCCGCCGCGGCCCCGCATTCCGCAGCGTCCGGACCTTCTCCGCCGCCATGCGGATCGCCGTGAACGTCATCTCCACCCCGGAATCATCAATGTCGATCGTGCGGATCGCATCCACCACGGTCGCCGGGTCGCGGGTCGGCTCGTCAAACACGGCCCGGACGTTCTGCCCGTAGCCGAAGACGAGGTGGACGAGGTCGGGACGGTTTCTCTCCGAGCCGTCGGCGCCGAGTTCCGTGAACACCCGCTCCAGGCGGCCGGCGATCTCCTGCCGCTGGGCAGCCAGGCTCACGGACCGGTCGAAGACCCAGCAGACCAGCACCGGCCGTTGCTCGAGGGCCGTGGCGATTTCGATCGTGAGCCGGTCCACCGCGCCGCTCGCCCCGGTGGTGCCGACGCCGACCGCACCCTTCACGACCATGGTCGCGTCTGCCTCGAGGCCGGTGGGAAGCGTCTCCAGCGGTTCGATTGGCACTTCCGCCGTCGGATCCTCGGTGGATTCGACCGGTACGAGCGACTCCTCGGCAGCCACCGCCGCCACCGCCTGGGCCACGGCGTCGCCCGCCTCGCTGTTCGCCCCCGGCGCGTCCTGTGGCTCGTCGCTGGCCGCCACGGCCGAGAGGTCGATCTGCGGCTCGGCCTCGTCGGCGATCGGCACGGTCTCGATCGGCGTGGCCAACTGCCGGGTCGGCCCCTCGGGCAGCCCCACAAGCCCCAGCCCGAGCAGCAGGCCGACGTGGGCGACCAGGCTCACGGCCCAGGCGGGCGTGTCTCCGTCGAGAGACGACGGTTCCGCCGCCCTGCCAGCAGACGTCCGGCGACTCGGTTCGCTCGTCCCCATGGCCCTCTCCCGAACGCTTCCCGGAGGGTTGGCCGCCCACGGGCTCCCTCCAGACCGCCTACCATGATTTCGGGCGATCCGGGGTATTCTATTGCGTGGCGGCTCTTCCTGCCGCCTGTACGCGTTTTTCGGGGCGGAGGTTCAACGGACCATGACGACGTGGGCCATTTTTGCACGTGAAGCCGGCTCGAACCGGTGTCGGCAGCGGTGGCTGGCGGGAGCGGTTTGCCTGCTGGTCGGGGGCGGACAGGCTCTGTGGCCGTGCTCCGCGGCGCGGAGCACGGCGGCCGCCGAGGAGCCTGTACCGGCCGAACCCGGCACCGCGGAGGAGGAGAAGCCGCAGGCCCCGCCCGACACCCCCAAGGAGGACGAGGCCGAGGAGCTCGAACTCGAGACGAGCGACGGCATCACGATCGGAGTCTGGCACTATCCGGGCAATCCCGGCGGCGGACCGGGGGCCGGGATCAGCGTCATCCTCCTGCACGACTACGCCAGTTCGCACAAGGGCGTGGAGCCGCTCGCCCGGGCGCTGCAGAGCATCGGCTGCACGGTCGTGGCCCCCGACCTGCGCGGCCACGGGGTCAGTCGGACAAAACGCATCGGCGACCGCGAAATCAAGGTCGATGCCAAGCAGCTCAAATCCGTGGACATCGAAATGATCGCCGCCTCGCGCGGTGGCCAGATCCGCGACCAGAGCCTGCACCACGGCGACGTCGAGACGACGAGAAACTGGATGGTCGCGCAGAAACTTCCCATGGACCGGCTGTACGTTGCCGGCGTCGGCCTCGGTGCGGCGCTGGCCGCGGCCTGGGCGGCCGACGACGCCAACTGGCCCGACAACGTTGCCGGTCCACAGGGAAAGCAGGTCCGCGGCGTGGTGATGATCTCCCCGGCCCCGGCGGTGCGTGGCTTCTCGCTGGTCAAACCGATGGAGCAGGACGCGCTGAAGCGGACGATACCGATCCTTATCCTTGGTGGCCGGACCGAGAAGGATGCCGACCGCCTGTTCGATCAGTTCAAGCGACACCGGCCCCTGTCCTGGTTCCGGCGACCAGCCAATGGCGAAGCGGAACGCGCCGACAAACTCGAGGATGCGTCCAAGGCGACGGCCTTTCAGATCGTGATCGACGCCGCGGCGGAGGGGGAGAAGCTGGCCGCCGAGGCAGCGGTGGCGACGTCGATCGGCCGATTTTTCGACCTCACCAAACCCGCGGCGAAGAACAAGCGTCCCTGAACGTGGTCAGGGCAGCCGCAGTTCCATGCCCGGCACGACAAGCGCCGGTGACCGCAGCCGGTCCCGGTTGGCCAGCCAGATCTGCTCGGCCATCCGTTCGTCGCCGTAGAACCGGGTGGCGATCGAGGCGAGTGTCTCCCCGGCCGCGACCCGCACGGCCGCGGGCCGGGCCACCGGCGGGGCCACGGCCTGCGGAGGCAGCGCTGCGTGCGGAGGGAGTGCGGCCTGCGGAGCACCCGCGGGCTGCGCGAGCCAGTTGACCGCGACGTCGGCCGGCACGGCGGTCGGCACCGGCACACCGCGGGCCGGCGTGGCGCCGGCGGTGTCTCCGGCCGGCGGCTCGATGGCCGGTGCCCCGCCCGGCGCGGTCTCCGTCCCGGCCGGCATGACGGTCCACGGAGGCGGCAACCTCAGTTCCATTCCGATCGGTAGCACTCGGGGATCGGGAAGCCGCTCGCGATTCGCTCCCCAGATCGCCGATGCGGCCGACGGGTGCCCGTAGTAACGGGTGGCGATGCCCTCGAGATCGTCCCCGTCGCGGACGACGCACGTCGCCGGCACGAGCGCATCGGGCAGCGACCGGGTCGGAAGCGGGGGCCTGGCCGCGGCAGACCAGGACACCGGCGACGGTGGCGGCCGCTGAGCGTCGAGCAGCGCCGGGGGCGGGATGTCGATCATCGACCGGTAGGCGGCTTCCACCTCCGGCGCCGCGGCTGCAGGAGCCGGGCCCGCCAGCGTCGGCGGCGCGACCGGCGGCACGTATGCGGCGCGGACCGGCAGCCCGCTCTCGGGCGGCAGGTCCGCGTCAGCCAGCGGGAAGACCGGCTCCACGACCGGGACCGTCGGCCCCGGTTCGACGGCGACGACGCCAGTCCCCGGGTCGGCCACCATGTCAGGGGACGCAGGTGGGGCCGGTATGGTGTCCATCGGCCGCCGGCCCAGAGCGGACACGGCTTCCATCGTCAGGGGCGTGCAGAGGACGACGCCTCCGGCCACCATCGCCAGCCCGCCCACGAGACGGATCACCGAGACGATCGACATGAAACCTCGCTCCGCCGGGTCGGGCACCGGCCGTGCGCCGCCAACGTTTCAACCATGCCCGGTGGAACGCCGGCAGACCGGCCACACCCGCCAGAATGAGCCTGCCCCGGGCTCCGTCGGGCCCGGCTCCCCCGGCACGACCGGCACGATCGGAAAAAGGGCACGGGCCCCGGCCCGCCGCGGCCGCTCGGTCAGGCTGGCCGGGGCAGCGACCTCGCCGCGGGGCCATCGGCCGCCGGCGCGAACCGGTGCTGAAGCCAGAGGACGATCGGCGAGGCGATGTAGATCGTGCTGTAGGTGCCGGTGATGATGCCCACGAGCATCGTGAAGGCGAAGGCATGAATGCCCTGCCCGCCGAACAGGTAGAGGATCAGCGTCGCCAGCAGCGCCGTGCCCGAGGTCAGGATGGTGCGGCTCAGGGTCTGGTTGACCGCCCGGTCGATCATGTCGGCCGTCACGAACGGGCTCTTGCCACGCAGTTCCCGCAGCCTGTCGAAGATCACGATCGTGTCGTTGATCGAGAACCCGACGATCGTCAGCAGGGCGGCGACGACGTCGAGACTGATCTTGAAGTCGTCCACCAGCGCCCAGCCGAGCAACGGGGCGACGAAATGGCTCAGGGCCAGACAGGCCACGGCCACGAGCACGTCGTGCGCCAGGGCCACGACGGCGGCCAGACCGAAGGCCACGTTCTGAAACCGCACCCAGACGTAGAGCACGATCATCGCCAGGCTGGCCAGCAGCGCGTAGACCGCCGTCAGCTTGGTGTTGCCCGCCACCTTGGCCCCGATCGAGTTGGCCGACAGGTACACCGGCGTCTGGGCGAACTCACCGGCCATCCGCTCCAGCACCTTCTTCGCCGCAGCCGGAGGCAGGGAGGTGGAAAACGACCAATCGGCGTAGGCCTTGGTGCGACTCGTCTTGCCGCTGGCTTCCATGAGGTCGAAGGCCACGTCCCGCAGCCCCTCCGCAGCCAGCGCCTCCTCGACCTTCGCCCGCAGCGTCGGCAGGTTGATCTTCTCGGGAAGAGTCAGCGCCGCACCGGTCGTCAACGCCGCCGGTTCGGCCGCCGGCTCGCCCCCCGCGGCGGCCTCCCTGCGGGTCGATGCCGGATCGCTGAACTGCATCGAATAGGTGAGCAGCCGGCCCGGAAACGCCTCCACCAGCGCCCGTTCCACGCCATCCGCATCCCGGTTCGACGTGTCGATCTTGTACCGCGACCCGGCCGCGGTATCCCCCGACGTCACGGCGCTCACCGCGACGTCGGGCAGCCCGGCCACGCCGGCGAGTGATTTCCGCACCGCGCCGATGTCCGGCGCCTGGTCGGGCTTGAACGCCACCTGCACGCTCGTGCCGCCGGTGAAGTCGATGTCGAACAGCCCCTGTCCGCGCATCACGGCCGCGGCCAGACCGGCGAGGATGAACAGCGCCGAGGCGACGAGCGCCGGCCGCATCCAGGCCACGAAACTGAAGTTCGTGACGCCGAACAAACGGGCCATCGACAGTCGCGTGATCCAGCGATTGCGTTCGGCGACGTCGAACACCACCCGCGAGCAGAACACGGCGGTAAACAGGTTGAGCGCCAGGCCGAGGGCCAGCGTGACGGCGAAGCCCTTGAGCTGATCGGTGCCGATGACGTAGAGGATCACGGCGGTGATCAGCGTGGTCACGTTCGAGTCGAAGATCGTGGAGAATGCCCGCTGGAAGCCGTTGCGGATCGCCATCCGCACCGCCGCCCCGCGATCCATCTCCTCCCGCATTCGCTCGTAGATCAGCACGTTGGCATCGACCGCCATGCCGACGGAGAGCACGAGGCCGGCGAGACCGGCGAGCGTGAAGGCGGCCTTGATCGAGATCATCACCGCCAGCACGAGCAGGATGTTGAGGAGCACGGCGAGGTCGGCGACGAACCCGGAGAACCGGTAGTAGGCGAGCATGAACGTGAGCACGACGATCGTCGCCAGGAGCATCGCCCGGAAGCCCGACCGGATCGTGTCCTCCCCGAGCTGCGGGCTGATCTTCTGCTCGCTGATCGGGTCGCTCGCCAGCGCCGCCGGCAGGCTGCCGGCGTTGAGGATCCCGACCAGGCGTTCGACGTCGGACTGCTGGAAGTTGCCGACGATCGTGCCCCGCGACGAGATCGTGTCGTTGATGTTCGGAAACGACAGCAGCCGGTCGTCGAGAATGATCCCCAGGCCACTCTTCATGTCGTTGGCGGTGTTGGGCAGGTTCTGCCCCGTCAGCACCTGGAACAGGGCGGCGCCGGCCGGGTTGAAGGAGAATTCGACGCACGGCCGCGTCGTGCCGGGATCGAAGCTGGCGGCGGCCCGCGTCAGGTAGCCTCCCGTCACGTTCATCTCGTCGAGCATCACCAGCCCCTCGATCTGGCCGTCCGATGTCGTCCGGGTGACGAGCCGGGCCCGCTCGTCGGCGCCGATCTTCTCCGCGTCGAGCAGCACCCAGCGGGCCACTGGCCTGCCGTCGTCGATCACCGTGGTGCCGACCGTGCGGCCGGCGAGTTCGATCGCCCGGGCGTGACGGGAATCTCGGGCGTCGGCGGTAATCCTGAACTCCAGCACGCCGGCGCTCGACACCTTGGCCTTGATCGATTCCACCTCGGCGGCATCGACGTCCGGGACGATGACCTCGATCTGGTCGAGTCCGAACTGGCGGACGGTGACCTCCTTCTGGCCGCCGGGATTCACCCGCCGGGCGACTGCGGCGACGAGTTTGTCCATGTTGACCTGCGAGGATGGCGCGACCACCTCGTAGCGGATTTCACTCGCATCCCCCTGCGGAGTCCGGCCGACGACCCGGAGCGTCGCGCCGTCGAGATCGAACTTCTCGACCGCCTCGAGGAATTGCTCCCGCGCCGCGGGACTGCCGTCGAGCCGCACGGTGAGCCGGTTGCGGTCGCGGCTGACGAGCTTCCCGACCGGCGTCCCGGCGCCCGCCAGCAGGCCCTCCAGCCGTCCGATGGCGTCGTCCACGGCGGCCAACGACTGCCGCGTCTGATCGATCTCGTAGACGAGGATCGAGCCCCCCTTGAGGTCGATGCCGAGCCGCGGCGGCCAGCCGAACCAGCAGAGCACGCCGCCGACGGCGGCCGCCGCCAGCACGGTGGCCAGCCGGCCCCACATGTCGGCGATCCGCAACCGGCGACCGAGCAGCCAGGCGAGGAAGGTCGGGACGACCAGCGCCAGGAGGAGGGCCGCCCACTGCACCCACGGCTCCCGCCACCAGGCCAGGTCGGTGGCGGCCACCGCGGCTTCGGCGGCGGCCGGCTGGGCCTGGGCGAACAGGAGCGATCCGACGACTGCGATGTTCATGCCTCTACTCTTCCGTTTCCTTGCTCCGGCCTGTCGTCCCCGAGAACCCGCGCGATGCTCGCGAGGGTGACACCGATCTTCACGCTGCCCGCATCATCCACCTTGAGCGTCACCCGGTCCCCGTCCCTGTCCACCGCGGCCACGGTGCCGTAGATGCCGGACGAGGTCACGACGCGATCGTTCTTCTTCAGCCCCGCGAACAGCTCCTGCTGCTTCCGGCGGCGCTCCTGCTCCGGGCGAAACATGAGGAAGTAGGCCAGCAGCGTGATCAGGGCCACCGGGAGGACGCTGAGCAGATTTTTCAGGAAGCCGGGCGGCTCCGCGGCCGCGGGATCGGCGCCGGCCTGCGCGAGCAGGGGCAGAATGTCCGTGGGGTGCGGCATGGCGACGAGGGGTTCCGAACGGGGATCGAGCGGCGGGCACGGGCCGACCGCAAGCCGGCAAATGTAGTGTTCGCCGTGCGCCAGCGGCAAGCCCGCTGCCTGCGGGGCGAGTGCCAGCCCCGGTCCCCACCCGGCTCACGGCGTAGGCGGCCCCGCAGCCGGCTCGTTTTCCGGGGATGCGCCGAGCGTTGCGAGCAAGTCCCGTCGCGTCTCCGCGAACCGGCCGGTGACGATCGCCGCGCGGAGCCTGGCCACGAGCCGCTGGTAGAAGGTGAGGTTGTGGATCGAGGCCAGGACCGGCCCGAGCATCTCGTCGGCCCGGAACAGGTGGTGGAGGTAGCTGCGGCCGTGGCGGCAGGCCGGGCAGGGGCAGCCTTCCTCCAGCGGCCGCTCGTCGCGCAGGTGGCAGGCGTTCCGCAGCCGCACCTGCCCGGCGAACGTGTAGACGAGCGAGTTGCGGCCGCAGCGGGTCGGCAGCACGCAGTCGAACATGTCGATGCCGGCCGCCACCGCCTCGATGATGTCGCGCGGCTGCCCGACGCCCATCAGGTACCGTGGCCGGTCGGCGGGGAGATGGGGCACGGTGGCCCGCAGGGCCGCGTCCATCGCCTCCGGCCCCTCGCCGACGGACAGCCCGCCGACGGCGTAGCCCGGAAAGTCGAGGGCCCGAAGCCCGGCGGCGCTCTCCGCCCGCAGGTCCGGCTCCAACCCCCCTTGGACGATCCCGAACAGCGCCTGATCGGGCCTGGTGTGCGCCTCCCGGCACCGCGCCGCCCAGCGGAGCGAGCGGCGCATGGCGTCAGCCACCACGCCGCGATCGTTGGGGAGCGCGACGACGTGGTCGAGTTGCATGGCGACGTCGGCCCCGATCCGTTCCTGGATCCGCATCGAGTTCTCCGGGGTGAACTCGACGGGCCGGCCATCGATGTGGGAACGAAAAAACGCCCCCGCCTCGGAGACCTTCACCTGTTTCGCCAGGCTGAAGACCTGGAAGCCGCCGGAGTCGGTGAGCGTGGGCCCTTCCCAGCCCATGAACCGGGCCAGCCCGCCCCCCTGCTCCACGATCTCCTCGCCGGGCCGGAGGTGGAGGTGGTAGGCGTTGCCGAGGAGCATCCCCGCGTCAGTCTCGCGAACGCGGCCGATGTCCACCCCCTTCACCGTGGCCGCGGTGGCGACCGGCATGAACAGCGGCGTGGGCACGCTGCCGTGCGGCGTCCCGAGCGTGCCGGCCCGCGATTCGCCGTCGGTCGCCGCGAGCGTGAAGGAAAAACCGGGGTTCATGGACTGTTCTCTCGGATCGTTTCCGAGGGCCGAAGCCGGACACGGTCAGAATCGCATGCCACCGTTCGGGGCTGCCCACGCCCTCGGGCCGGACGCTCGCCTCGGCCCTCCCGGCCTCGGCTCTCTGCATGTCCGCTTCGCTGCGGCATCCATGCCTTCGCTCGCTCCCATAGCCCGGCTCGAGGGGATGGGCAGCCCCTCACTGGTCCGCAGGCAGGCAGACGAGGGAGCCGGTTGGAGGCACGCGCAGGAGTCCGGGGTGCTTTGCCTGCACCGGGAGACGAACCATGCCTGAGGAGTCCGCAACGGCAAAGTCCCCCGGCGACGAGCATGCCTCCAACCGGCTCCCGCGACCCCGGCGCGGTGAACCTCGGCTTTGCCATGCCGAGCCAAGGCTGCGGGGGCCATGGTTGAACCGCCTGAGACCACACACAGCACCATCGCCCGGCCGGATGCCGGGCGCTGCTTGGCATGGCAAACCTCGGGTTTGCCATGCCGAGCCAAGGCTGCGGGGCCGTGGATGGCCCCGCAGCCGTGAAACTAGAAAATCCCCAGCGCCTCGAGCGAGTAGCGGACGATGAGGCCGGCGACCACCACGCTCACCATGCTCATGAGCTTGACGAGGATGTTGAGGCTCGGGCCGCTCGTGTCCTTGAACGGATCGCCCACCGTGTCCCCCACCACCGCCGCCTTGTGGGCGTCGCTTCCCTTGCCGCCGTGGACGCCGCTCTCAATGTGCTTCTTGGCGTTGTCCCAGGCGCCACCGGAGTTGGCCATGAACACGGCCACGCAGAACCCGGTCGTCAGGCCCCCGACCAGAAGGCCGAGGACGCCCGACACGCCGAGCACGAGGCCGGCAACCACCGGAACGGCGAGGGCCAGCACCGAGGGGAGCACCATCTCCTTCTGTGCCGCCTTCGTGCTGATCGCCACCGGGGCGGCGTAGTCGGGCAGCTCCGTGCCCTCCATGATCCCCGGCTTCTCGCGAAACTGCCGTCGGACCTCCTCTACCATCCCCTTGGCGGCCCGACCCACGGCCTTCATCGTCAGGGCGCAGAACACGAACACGCTCATCGCCCCCACGAACATGCCGACGAGCACCTTGGGGTTCATGAGCGTGACGTCGTAGAACCGCATGTAGTCCTGCATCGTCGCCTTCTTGACGTCC
>JBIKKQ010000301.1:0-3001 GCA_044360305.1 Pirellulales bacterium | reverse complement strand
CGAGTTCGGCGGAGGCCTTGGCGGCCTCCGGCTCCCTGACCTCGGTGAGCGTGGCCTCGGTGAGCAGGAGCGTGCCGGCGACGCTGACCGCGTTTTCCAGCGCCACCCGGACCACCTTCGTGGGATCGATGATCCCCGCCTCGAGCAGGTCGCAGTACACGCCCCGGGCGGCGTCGAACCCGTGGCTGCCGGCACCGCGGCGCAGTTCCCCCACCACCACGCCGCCGTCCACGGAGGAGTTTTCGGCGATCGTTCGCGTCGGGATCTCGAGCGCCTGCCGCAGGATGCGGACGCCGGTCCGCTCGTCTCCCGCGCACCGCTCCTCCTCCCGCTCCACCGGCTCGATCGCCCGGAGGAGCGTCAGCCCGCCGCCGGGCACGATCCCCTCGGCGATCGCGGCCCGGGTGGCGCTGATCGCGTCGGCGAGGGCCTCCTTGCGGCTCTTGAGCTCGGCCTCGGTCGGGGCGCCGACGCGGATGATCGCCACGCCGCCGGCGAGTTTGGCGAGCCGCTCCTCGAGCTTCTCCCGGTCGTAGTCCCCCTTGGCCTCGGCGACGAGCCGGCGGATCTCCGCGCAGCGGTCGCGGATCGCGGCCTTGTCTCCCCGGCCGCCGATGATCGTGGTGGTGTCGCGATCGACCGTCACGCGGGTCGCCGACCCAAGGTCGGCAGGCTTTACCGAGTCCAGCGTCACGCCGAGGTCCGCCGAGATCAGTTTCCCGCCGCAGAGGATTGCCATGTCCTCCAGCAGCGCCCGGCGCCGGTCGCCGTAGCCCGGCGCCTTGACGGCGACGCACTCGAGGATCCCGCGCAGCCGGTTGACGACCAGGGTGGCGAGCGGCTCGGCCTCGACGGTCTCCGCGATCACCACCAGCGGCCGGCGGGTCGGCACGATCCCCTCGAGGAACGGAAGGAACTCCTTCATGCCGGCGATCCGCGACTCGTGGAAGAGGATCAGCGGGTTTTCCAGGACCGCCTGCTGGCGTTCGCCGTCGGTGATGAAGTACGGGGAGAGCAGGCCGCGGTCGAACTGCATCCCGTCCACCACCTCGATCGTCGTCTCCGTCCCCTTCGCCTCCTCCACTGTCACCACGCCGTCGCTGCCGACCCGCTCCATCGCCTCGGCCACGAAGTCGCCCAGCGGCAGGTCGTTGTGGGCTGACAGGGCCGCGACCTGCGCCTTCTCACGCCGGCTGGCCACCGGCTTCGATGCCGCGCGGATCGTCGCCACGGCCACCTTCAGGCCGCGGTCGAGGCCGCGCTTGAGATCGACGGCGCTGGCGCCGGCGGCGAGGTTGCGCAGCCCGGCGGCGAGGATCGCGTGGGCGAGCAGGGTCGAGGTGGTGGTGCCGTCCCCGACGACGTCGCTCGTCCGCTCCGCCGCCTCGCGGAGCATGTGGGCGCCGAGGTTTTCCTCCGGGTCGGCCAGTTCGATCTCCTTGACGATCGTCACGCCGTCGTTGCAGACCAGCGGCGGGCCCCACTTCTTCTCGATCAGCACGCACTTGCTCTTGGGGCCGAGCGTGACGCGGACGGCGTCGGCGAGCGCCGTGGCCCCGCGGAGCACCCGCTCCCGGGCGTCGGCACGAAACAGGATCCGCGTGTGGGACATGGCAGGGCTCCGCGAGCGGCGGCCATGCCCGAAACGTCGCGGGATGCTACGCGCCGGTCGCGGCGAAGTACACTTGCGCGGCATGAAACGCCCGACGCCCCGCCGACGCAAACCTTCCCGCCCCGGCGGCCGGCCGGGACAGGCCGCGCCGGGAAGGCCCGCCAGTCCTGCCAGGCAGGGCGGGGCGGCGACACCGCCGGCCGACGCCGGAGCCGGCCGGGCCGCAGCGCGGGGCGCGCGGGACGCCACGGGGGGCGCGCGGGACCGGCACCGGGCAAAGACCGAGGAGATGTTTCACGGCGTCCACGCCTGCGCCGCGCTCTTCGCCCGGAGGCCGGAGGCGATCGTACGCGTCTATCTGGAGGAGCGTCGGCGGCGACAGTTCGCCGCGCTGCTCGACTGGTGCGGCCGGGAACGCCGGGGCTTCCAGGTCGTTGGCGCCGACAATCTGGCCCGGCTCACCGGGGCGACGCACCACGAGGGGATCGCAATCCTCGCCCGTCAGGTCCGGCGGCAGACGATCGCCGAGCTGCTCGGCTCGATCGAGGCCGGCCGGGTCGCGGGGCCGCTCTTGTATCTCGACGGCGTCCAGAATCCGCACAACCTCGGCTCGATCCTGCGGACGGCGGCCCATTTCGGGGTGGCGGGCGTGCTCGGCGCCGCCGGCGACCTGCCGCCGCTCTCCCCCGCGGCGGCCCGCGTCGCCGAAGGGGCGGCCGAGATCGTGCCGGTCTGCGACCTTTCCAGCCCGGCGGCCGACCTCGACCGGCTCCGGCAGGCCGGCTACCGGGTGGTGGTCACGTCGAGCCACCGCGGCGAGCCGGTGTACACGGCGACGCTCCCCCGGCGGCTCGTGCTGGTGTTCGGCGGCGAGGGGGAGGGGGTGTCGCGGACGATCGACGCCCTGGCCGATCTCCGGGTGCGGATCCCCGGCACCGACGCCGTCGAGAGCCTCAACGTGGCGGTGGCCTGCGGGATCGTGCTCGGCGAGGCCTGGCGCCGCGGGGCGGCGCCCTTGCCGACCGGCGCGGGGGCGGCGAAGATGCCGGGCTCAGGAGGCGGCTGATGAACGGGCGGATGCTGAGCGGCGTGCTGGTGGTGCTTGCGCTGGCGGGCAGCCGGTTCGCCCGCGCCGCCGACGAGCCGCCGGCCCCGAAGAAGGTGCCCGTCGTCTTCGCCGCCTTCGCGACCTCGATCCGCGAGCCGTGGAACCAGGTGATCCACGCGGCCCTGCGCCAGGCCGAGCAGGATGGGCGGGTCCGCTATGAATGGAAGGACGCCCTCGACACCGTCGAGAAGCAACTGGCGGCCGTGGAACGGGCGGTCGCCGACAAGACCGACATCGTGGTCGCCGACTCGGTCGATGCCCGCGACGAGATCCTCGCCGTC
>JBIKKQ010000113.1:0-11061 GCA_044360305.1 Pirellulales bacterium | reverse complement strand
ACCGCGTCGTGATCCCGGGTTCAGGCAGGCTGCTGGAAGCATTCCGGCAGTGGCCATGAACGGCCCCCAAACGGGCCGAGGATCCGTCTTCTCGCGGCACGCCTGCCCCGCCCGGTCTCGGGTCGAGGCAGCTTCGCCAGAAAAGATTTCCCCCTGGTCTTGACGTGGTTTCGGCGGTCGCTATAAACGCAAGTTAGTTGCAAATGCAAATCAATAGCACATCGCGGCAGGTCGGTGGTCGGGTGCCGCGGGGATTCACGCTGGTGGAGTTGCTCGTCGTGATCGCGATCATCGCCGTCCTGCTGTCGCTGCTGCTGCCGGCCGTGCAGGCGGTGCGGGCCGCCGGTCGGCGCACGCAGTGCGCCAGCAACATGCGGCAGGTTGGGCTTGGCATTCTCGGGTTTGCTGAGACACATCAGGGCCGCTGGCCCGACACCACGCATTCCACGGAACCGGATCCGGTCACGGGAAAGTTCGTCAGGGCGTGGATCTACACCGTGGCCCCGTTCGTCGAGAACGTCGATGCCATCCGGATCTCAGCCGATGACGCGCTGGCGGCCGACCGCCTCAAGAACCGACTCACGAGCTTTACGCTCAACGGCTGGCTGTCCAGCGAGGCCCGCCCGCCGTTCGACCGCATGGTGAAGATCCAGGAAACCTCGAAGTCGATCCTCGTGTTCGAACTTTCGGAGACCAAGGGTCTCGACGTGTTCGCCGACCATGTCCACTCGTTCGACTGGTTCAGGACCTCCCGCAAGAACAGCGGGAAGGTCTTCGAAGGCGTCGCCAACGAAGTGGCCGTCGATCGGCACGGCGGTGCGGCCCACTACCTGTACGCCGACGGGCACGTCGAAGCGATCAATTCGTCCCAGATTCAAGAGTGGTGTCAGCCCCCCTGGCAGACACCGGAGTTTTCCCGTCCCCGTTAACCATGAGGAACACCATGCCCGCCCCTGCAGCCCGGTCGTTCGCACTCTTCGGTCCTTACGTTGCCGCCCTCGTGGCCGCGTTGCTCGTCACCGGCGGGATCGCGGTCGCCCATGACGACGTCGTTCCCTACAGCGATTTGTCGAAATTGCTGACGGGGGGGCATGACGATCTGGGGGGTACGACGTCGGTCGTTCAGGCTGTCTTCGGCTACGACTTCGGCGAGGACCCGCAGGACCCGTGGATCATCGGCGACCCCGGTTTCAATAACTCCGTGGCATTCACCGGGTCGTTCACCAACAGTGGCCTGCTGCCGAGTTCCGGGAATCTGACGCTCTCCGTGTATGGCGGCAGTTACGGATCGTTGCACTACTGGGACGGCAGCGGCAGCGCCATGTTCGCCCCCGTGACGAACGGGACGGAGATCATGCTCGACTCGGGAACGCCCTTCCTGCGGATCGGGGGCGCGACGACCTCCGGAACGCTGAACATCGGGCCGATCGCCGCCGGTCGCATCCATGATCACATCGATTCACTGATCGGGTCAGGCGGCAGTGGTGCTTCGTTCGGCACGCTGGGCGCCGCGAACGGGTTCTACGCCTTCGGCGCGACGCTTTCGGTGCCGGGCTCCGGCCTGGCTCCTTCGGACCCCATCTATTTCGTTTACAACGTCGGCATGAGCGAGACACTGCACGCCGAGGCGATCCAGTTTTACGATGTGCAGGTGGTCCCCGAACCGTCGAGCTTGGCTCTGGCGGGTTTGGGCGCGGTCGGCCTGGGGATGGCCGGGCTGCGGTCGTGGCGGCGCCGGACCCGGCGGAAAACCGGCCGGATCGCGGGCTGAGCCGGCCCGGCGGCATTTTCGGCAGGGCCGGTTATCCCGGCTGACCCGCTGCGGTTCCCTTCTCGTCGCCTCACCGGCCTCGGCGGCCGATGGCGACGAGGAGGGCTCCCATGATCGCTCGGGCCAGAAAGGCACCACGGATCCCCGAACTGGGGCGACGGACTTTGCGGGCGGGGCTCGCTGACGAACGAATCGGCCGCCCGGAGATCGCACCGCAGCCCGGCGACACCGTACGGCTGACGGCCCGCAAGGAATTGGCGAAGCGGCGGCAGGAATTCTTCGCCCGGCCGATCGAGTTCATCGCCTGCGCCGATTTCCGGCGCAAGGCGGCCGAGGCGCTCGCCTCGACGCCGCCCGCCGAGGCCGCCGTGCCCCTCGACCAGCGGCCCGCCGATCCCGCTGCCCTCAGGGGGCTGTCACCGTATCTCGCCAGCCTGTACCAAAACCGGCTGCTCACGCCGGCCGAGGAGCAGTACTACTTCCGGCGGATGAACTGGCTGAAATACCGGGCCGCCGCGGACCGGCGGAAGCTGGACAGCCGCCGCGCCACGGCCCGGCAGATCGACCGCGTCGAGGGACTGCTCGCCGAGGCCGAGACGGTGAAGGCGATCCTGATCACCGGCAACCTTCGTCTCGTCGTCTCGATAGCCAAGAAGTTCGTCGATCCTTCATGGTCGTTCGAGGAACTCGTCAGCGAGGGGAACCTGGCCCTGATGCGGGCCGTGGAAAAATTCAATTTCTCGCTTGGCAACCGGTTCAGCACCTACGCCACGTACGCGATCCAGCGGCACTTCTTCCGGCTCTCCCATCGCGGCCGGCAGTTTCGCAAGCGGTTCGTGAGCGACGACGCTGCGCTCCGCGACCGGGCCGCCACCGAACCCGACACCCCGTATCGGCCGGCCGAGCAGATCGGCGTGCTCGAGGAAATGTTCGCCGGGTTCCTCGGTGACCTCGAGCCGCGCGAGCGGCGGGTCATGATCGCACGCTTCGGCTTCGACGGCCGGCCGCCGCGGACGTTTCGCGAACTCGGCAGCCAGATGGGCGTCTGCAAGGAGCGGATCCGGCAGATCCAGAGCCGGGCCCTGGAGAAACTCCGCGGCATGGCGGCGGAGGCGGGGCTGGAGCGGATCGTGGGCAACTGGCTGTGACGGGTGCGCGCGGCCGCCGGGGCGAGGGGGTCGATGGGCACGCTTCGCGAACCTCTCGCTGCGCTCGATCTTCACGCTTCGCTACCACCCATCGGGCTGGTTTTCGCGCCGTCGCCGCCGACCCGGCGTCGGCTCCGGCTTACGGTCGCCGGGCGAAGCCCGGCTCCCTTTCCCCTTTCCGCCCATGGTCGATGGACACGCTTCGCGAACCCCTCCCAACTTCGCTACGCGTTTCCAAGACGGCCCCTGTCACGTCGCGGGGGCAAGATGGTGCATGACGCTCGTGGCCCTGTCCTGAGGGGTTGCCCGTGCCCCGAGAGCCGGCGTGTGACGACAAGCGAAGCCAGAATGGCGCAGCGCAGTCGGCATCGAGTGAGCGCAGGGCTGGAGGCCCGCAGCGAACGACCGGCGAGCGGGGCACGGGCAGCCCCGATTCGCGGCGGCTTCGTCCGGTTGTATCGTGCTTTTCCACGCACCCGACTCCGCTGCTCCTGAGGGCCTGACATCATGACACAACAACGCATCCTCGTGATCGGAGCCGGCGGCGGAATCGGATCGGCTGTGACGCGGCTGGTCGTGGCCGGCGGCGGCACCGTCTACCTGGCCGGCCGCGACGCCGGAAAACTCCAGCCGCTGGCCGCCGAACTCGGCCTGCCGCACGGCACCGTCGATGCCACCGATCCCGACGCCGTCGACTCCTGCGCCGATGCCGCGGCCGCGGCGCTCGGCGGCCTCGACGGGATCGTCAACTGCGCCGGATCGCTGCTCCTCAAGCCCGCCCACCTGACGTCCACGGCCGACTGGCAGGCGACGTTGGCCGCCAACCTGACGACCGCGTTCGGCTGCGTGCGCGCGGCGGGCCGGCTCCTCCGCGAGTCCGGCGGCTCGGTCGTGCTCGTGTCGAGCGCCGCCGCCCGCGTCGGCATCGCCAACCACGAGGCGATCGCGGCCGCCAAGGCGGGCGTCATCGGCCTCGTCCTGTCCGCCGCGGCCACCTACGCGAAGCAGCGGATCCGGTTCAACGCCGTCGCCCCGGGCCTCGTCCGCACGCCGCTCACCAGGGGGCTGGTGGCGAGCGAGCCGGCCGAAAAAGCCTCGATCGGCATGCATCCCCTCGGCCGGCTCGGTGAGCCGGGAGACGTCGCCCGGGCGATCGTCTTTCTGCTCGATCCCGCTCAGGACTGGATCACCGGGCAGGTGCTCGGCGTGGACGGTGGGCTGGCGGACCTCAAGGCCCGTCCCTGACGGCCCCGCCGGCCCGTGGTATTCTCCGCGGCCATGAATGCCTCCTCCGCACCGCGTGCCCCGACGTTCCGCCTCTGGCTGATGATGGTCCTGGAGTTCGCCATCTGGGGGGCGTGGCTGCCTCTCATCTGGGGCTACATGGGCAAGGACGGCCTGGCCTTCAGCGACGCCCAGATCGCCTGGGTCGGCAGCGCGTTTGCCATCGCGTCGATCGTCGGCATCTTCTTTTCCAGTCAGTTCGCTGACCGGACGTTTGCCGCCGAGAAGTTCATGGCGGTGAGCCACCTCGTGGGAGGGCTTGCGATCCTGTCGATGTACTGGGCGCGGGAGATCGCGGCGGCGGCGGGTCTCGGCGTCTTTCCCCTGTTCTTCGGCCTGATGCTCGTCCATGCCCTGCTCTACGTGCCCACCATCTCGGTCGCGAACTCGATCGCCTTCACGCACATGCAGAATGCCCAGAAGGAGTTCGGCCGCGTGCGGATGGGGGGCACGATCGGCTGGATCCTCGCGGCCTGGCCGCTGTACTTCGTGCTCCAGGGAAAGGCGGGCGCGGAGGCGGTCGCCGCCAGCCGCAATATTTTTCTCGTCGCGGGAATCGCGTCGCTGGCGCTCGCCGCGTTCAGTCTGTTGCTGCCGCACACGCCGCCGAAGCGGGCGGCCGGCGGCGGCATCGCGGGCATCGCCTGGCTCAAGGCGGCGGGCTACCTCTCGTACCCCTACCTGCTCGTCCTGTTTCTCGTGACCTTCATCGACGCCGTGATCCACAACGGCTACTTCGTGCTGGCGGGGAACTTCCTCGGCAGCCCGACCGTGGGCATCAAGCCCGAGTGGATCATGCCGGTGATGAGCATCGGCCAGGTGGCCGAGATTCTCACCATGGCCGTCCTCGGCGGCGTGCTCGCCAAGCTTGGCTGGAAGACCACGATGATCCTCGGCATTCTCGGCCATGCGGCCCGGTTCGCCGTCTTCGCGCTCCTGCCCCAGAACCAGGCGCTGATCATCGCCGTGCAGGTGCTCCATGGCATCTGCTACGCCTTCTTCTTCGCCACGCTCTACATTTTCATCGACGCTGCCTTCCCCAGGGACGTGCGGGCAAGCGCCCAGAGCCTGTTCAACCTGCTGGTGCTGGGACTCGGCGACCTCGCCGCAAAATGGCTGTTCGTCCCGCTGCAGACGCGACTGACCGCCGCCGACGGCACGATCGACTACCGGCAGTTGTTCCTCGTACCGACCTTCATGGCCCTGGCTGCGGCGGCCGTGCTCCTGGTTTTTTTCTGGCCACCCCGCTGGCTGGCGACCGGCGCCCAGGTCGAGGACGACCGCGAGACCGAGCCGCAGATCGTGACTTGAACCGGCCTTGCGGCTCGTGCCGCCCCTCCCTATCCTCCCGCCCCCGCCCCACCTCGCGGGGCCGCCGTTCAGGGAGGCTGCACCGATGTCGATCGCGGTTCGTGACCTGGCCGCCGCCGTCGCCGGCGCGGTCGTCGGCGATGCCACGCGGCTCCTCGCGGGCGCCGCCACGCTCGAGACAGCCGGCACCGACGAGATCGCCCTCGTCGATGCCGCCGACAAACTCCACCTGCTCGCCCGGAGTCGGGCCGGGGCCGCGGTCGTGCCGCGCGGTACCGGTCCGCTCGATCGACCGACCATCGAGGTGGACGATGTCCACGCCGCCTTCGCCGCGGTGATCCTCCGGTTTCGGCCGGCACGGCCGCGGACGCGGTGCGGCGTCAGCCCGCAGGCCGTCGTCGATCCCTCCGCCCGCCTGGCGGCCGACGTCGAGGTCCACCCGCTGGCCGTGATCGGAGCCGACTGCGTCATCGGCCCCGGGAGCACGATCCACTCGGGCGCCCGGCTCGCGGCCGGCTGCACCGTCGGCGCCGGCAGCGAGATCTTTCCCAACGCCGTGCTCTATGAGAATACGCGGGTCGGGGAGCGGTGCATCATCCATGCCAACGCCGTGCTCGGAGCCTATGGCTTCGGCTACCGCGTGGCCGACGGCCGCTACGCCCTGTCGGCGCAGCTCGGCTGGGTGGAGCTCGACGACGACGTGGAGGTGGGCGCCGGCACGACGATCGACCGCGGCACCTACGGGCCGACCCGGATCGGCGCCGGCACGAAGCTCGACAACCTCGTGATGATCGCCCACAACTGCCGGCTCGGCCGCCACAACATGATCTGCTCGCAGGTGGGCGTGGCCGGGAGCACGAGCACCGGCGACTGGGTGGTGATGGCGGGGCAGGTCGGCGTCCGCGACCACGTGCACATCGGCGACCGGGCGGTGCTCGGCGCCCGGTCGGGCGTCTCCGGCGACATCGACGCGGGCCGGACCGTGCTCGGCGAGCCGGCGATCGACCTCCGCGACCGCAAGCTCCAGCTGGCGACGATCAGCAAGCTGCCCGAGATGCGCAAGGAACTGAAGCAGCTCGCGGCGCGGATCGAGGGCCTGGAGCGCGGCTCCCGGACCGAACCGCCGCCGGCGTCCGCGGAGGCGGCCTAGTCCGGGCTGGTTTCATGGCACGCCACGATCCCGAGCCGCCGGCGTCGCTCGCCGGCGAGACCGTGGGCATCCTCGCCGGCTGGGGCCGGTTTCCCGTCGCCGTCGCCGAGGCGATCCGCCGGCACGGCGGCCGGACGGCGATCCTCGCCATCCGCGATCACGCCGACGCGGCGCTGGGGCCGCTGGCCGACGCCTACGGCGAGGTCGGCGTCGCCGAGATCGGCGCGGCGATCGACTTCTTCCGCCGGCACGGCGTCCGCCGGGCAACGATGGCCGGCAAGATCCACAAGGCGAAACTCTTCGCCCGGCGGGCATGGCGGCAGCACCTGCCCGATTGGGTCGGCCTGCGGACGTTCTGGCCGCACTTCATCAGCCGGCGGCGGGACAACCGCGACGACTCGCTCCTCGGCGCGATCGCGACGGCCTTCGACGCCCGCGGCGTGCGGATCTGCCCGGCCACCGACTTCGCGCCGGAACTGCTCGCCACCGAGGGCCTGCTCGCCGGCCGGCCCCTCTCCGCCCGGCAGTGGGCCGACGTGGAGTTCGGCTGGACGTTGGCCAAGGAGATCGGCCGGCTCGACGTCGGGCAGACGGTGGTCGTCAAGAACCGGGCCCCGCTGGCGGTCGAGGCGATCGAGGGGACCGATGCCTGCATCCGCCGGGCGGGCGCGGTCTGCCCCGCCGGCGGCATGGTCGTCGTCAAGGTCGCCAAGCCGCAGCAGGACCTGCGGTTCGACATGCCCACGATCGGGGTCGGCACGCTCGAATCGCTGGCGGCGGCCGGGGCCACGGTGCTGGTGGTGGAGGCGGGCCGCACGATCCTCGTCGATCGCCAGGCCCTCGCCGCCTGCGCCCGCGACCGGGGGATCACGCTCGTGAGTTGCTGCGACGCGGCCGGCCGGCCGGCGCTGGCCGACGACCGCGCGGCCTGAACGCCGCGGGCCTATACTGCCCGCATGCGCCCATCGGTCCTCCCGTTCTGGCTCGGCTGCCTGCTGCTCGCGCCGTGCGCGGTCGCCGAGCCGCCACCGGTCGCGGCGCCCCCGGCGGATGTCGAGCCGGGCGAACGCCGTCGGCCGCAGCCCTTGGCGATCGACACGGCCATCGACCGTGACGCTCCGATCCCCCCCGCGGCGACGCATCACATGGGCCGCGAGATCGCCCAGACGATGCACTTCGCCGGTGCCGCCTGGCTGGTTCGCGAAAGCCGGCAGCGGGAGGAGGACTGTCGGATGCTGCTCGAGGCGCTCGACGTCCGTCGCGGCCAGACGATCTGCGACATGGGCTGCGGCAACGGCTTTTATACGTTGGAACTGGCACGCCGCGTCGGGCCCACGGGCACCGTGTATGCCGTCGACATCCAGCCCGAGATGCTGCGGCTGCTCGCCGAACAGGCCGCCGCGGAAGGGCTCACCAACATCCGCCCGATGCTGGGGACGGCCACCGATCCGCGGCTGCCGAAGCGGACCGTGGACATGGTGCTGTGCGTGGACGTGTACCACGAGTTTTCCCATCCCGACCGGATGCTCGCGGCCATCCGCGAGAGCCTCGCCGCCGACGGCCGGCTCGTGCTGGCGGAGTTTCGCGGCGAGGATCCGGCCGTGCCGATCAAGCCGCTGCACAAGATGACGAAGGACCAAATCCGGGCGGAACTGGGGCCGGCCGGGTTCCAGGTGGCCCGGGAATTCGACCGGCTCCCCTGGCAGCACCTGCTCTTTTTTCGCCTTGGAGGCCCGGGCCTGGAACGGGAAAAATCGCCTTTCCCCCGAGAATAACGCAACTTTCGGGGTCGGCCAGCCCCCCGGCGGGACGGCGGCCATTCAGGACGTTGCATTGGCGGGGCGGTCCGGGGATACTCGGAGGACACTTTCGCGGCCTCGGCCCGGTCCCGGGACCGAACCAGCCGCGCGAGGCGGGCCAACCGAACGGACTCCCCACCCATGGCAATCAGGCCAGCCAGTTTCCGATCCGCGGATTCGGCTTCGCGCGATCCGCGAGGTGGGGCCCTCGACCCGTCGCTGATCTGCAATCCGCTCGACTCCGACCAGTGCGTCGAGGAGAGTGCCGTCGGTGGCAACTGGGTGCTCGGCGGCAACGGGACGGTCAAGCGGATCGCCAAGTCGATCGAACGGGCTGCCCAGGTCGAGTGCACCGTGCTCATCTGCGGCGAGACAGGCACCGGCAAGGAACTCTGGGCCCGGCTGCTGCATCGCAGCGGGCCGCGCCGCAACAAGGCGTTCGTGCCCGTCAATTGCGCGGCCCTCACCGAAACGCTCGCCGAGAGCCAGCTGTTCGGTCACGAGAAGGGCGCGTTCACCGGCGCCAACGGCCGCTCGCTCGGCATCTTCCGGGCGGCCCAAGGGGGCGTCGTGTTTCTCGACGAGATCGGGGAGATGCCCGAGACGCTGCAGGCCAAGCTGCTGCGCGTGCTCCAGCAGCGGGAAGTGCTGCCGGTGGGCGCGACCGAGCCGGTGCCGATCGACGTGCAGGTCGTGGCGGCGACGAATCGGAACCTCGAGGATGAGGTGGAGAAGGGCCGGTTCCGCGAGGATCTCTACTATCGGCTCAACATGATCGAGCTGCGGATCCCGGCGCTGCGGGAGCGGACCGAAGACATTCCGCTGTTCATCGACTTCTTCGCCCGCCGGTTCGCCGACCGGTACCGGCTGCCGGAGTGGCGTCCCGAGCCGAATGTCCTGGCCGAGTTCTGCCGGTTCCCGTGGCCGGGCAACGTGCGGCAACTCGAGCACGTGATCGAGCAGGGCTACGTCCTCCAGACCGATCCGATGCTGCCGGTCCTGAAGCGGCCCGTCCCCGGTGGCAACGGCTCCGGCCGCCTCCCCTGCCTCGACCTCGCCAAACTCCGCGAGCAGGCGATCCGGGAAGCGTTGGAGACGACCCGCGGCCACAAGGCCAACGCCGCGAAGCTGCTCGGCGTGCACGCCAACACGATGACCCGGCTGCTCCGCGAGATCGACGGCGGCGCGGCGTCCGAGGAAGACGACGGCTGATCCGCGGCCGTCTTTCCGCCGAGTTCGCCGGCGGCCGCGATTTTCAAGCGTTGCCAAAGCGGCCATCCAACGAGTTGTGGCCTACGGCGAGATACAAGCTTCCGGGCAGCCGGGCTTCGCCCCGCCCCTTCGCTCGTCAAGCTGACTTGACCAGTGGCCGAAACTCGTCAAGAATTCTTGACTAGCGGATCCCGTGAGCAAAGGACGGTTGCCCAGCCATGCTGCGCACGACAGGGACCTACCGGGTTTCCAGGGCGGGGGTGCCTGGAGGGGAGGACGTCCGGGCGTTCGTGCCTGTGCCGCTCCCGCCCGCCGATCCGCCACTCGTGCTTGATGACCGGCTGACGGTCCTGCACGCCGAGGCGCTGACAGCCGTCGCCAAGCTCGGCGTCGCCGGCGCGACGGTGCCCAGCGCGCCCTGGTTCCTGTATGGCTTCGTGCGAAAGGAAGCCGTCGTGTCGTCGCAGATCGAGGGCACGCAGGCGACCCTTCAGGACGTGGTGACGTTCGAGGCTACTCGGCACGCCGAGCGCCCCCACGACGTGCAAGACGTCTGCAACTATGTCGATGCGTTGACCTTCGCCCGCCGGAAGATCGCCAGCCCCACGGGGCTGCCGCTCAGCACACGTCTGCTGTGCGAGGCGCACAAACGTCTGATGCGAGGGGGCCGCGGAGCCGACAAGCTGCCCGGCGAACTTCGCCGCTCACAGAACTGGATCGGTGGAACGCGCCCCGGCAACGCCCGGTTCGTTCCGCCTCCGCCGGAGGCCGTGCCCGAGCTCCTGGCCCGGCTGGAGAAGTGGATTCACTCAAAAGATCCGCTACCGCCGCTGGTCAAGGCGGGTCTGGCTCACGTGCAGTTCGAAACGATCCACCCGTTCCTGGATGGCAACGGCCGCATTGGACGTCTGCTCATCACCTTGCTTCTGGAACACTGGGCCTTGCTCAAGAGCCCCATGCTGTACCTCAGCCTGGCGTTCAGGAAGCGGCAGCAGCAGTACTACGCGCATCTGACGGCGGTGCGTGACAGCGGGGATTGGGAGGGCTGGACTGCGTTCTTCCTCGAGTGCGTCCGCGAGGCCGCCGACGACGGTGTCCGTGCAGCGGAGAGGCTTTTCGTGAGACTCGGCACGGACCGGGCCCGAGTGATCGCCCATGACGGGGTCACCATTCCTGCGGTTCGGCTGTTGGATCTGCTCCCGTCGCATCCCGTCGTGACCCTGCCTCTGGCGGTGACGCTGCTGGGCGTCAGCAAACCCACGGCGATCAAGGCCATCGAAACCCTCGAGGAGACCGAAATCCTGAAGGAGACCTCCGGCAAGCGCCGCGACCGTGTCTACACCTATCAGAAGTACCTCGAAGTGCTCGCCGGTGATGAAAAGGTGC
>JBIKKQ010000019.1:0-35903 GCA_044360305.1 Pirellulales bacterium | reverse complement strand
CTGGCTGCGCTTCGACATCCTGTCTTCGCTGGCCAGCAACGCCGGCTCGACGGCACGGGCAACCGCTCGTCTTCCGATGGCGGCTAGGAAAAGCCCTGCGACACGGCGGCCGCACGCCCGCCTTTTGACGACAGAAAAGCGTGTTTCCGGAAGAGTTCTCATCCCGGCGACGGGGATAAAGTGCCGGCGGAGTCGAGGTCCGCGAGCAGGCGGGCGACGGTCTCGAGCGGCAGGCCGACGACGTTCGAGGGGCTGCCGGAGACAAGCCGCAGGGGCAGGCGGTCGTCCTGAAACCCGCAGGCGCCGGCCTTCCCCCGCCACATGTCGCTGTCGAGATACCAGTCGAGGAATCCGTCGTCGAGCAGGCCCATGTCGAGCAGGCTTTCCTCGTGGGCCAGCACCGGGGGGCGTTGCGGCCGCTGCCACAGGCAGACGCCCGTCACCACGCGGTGCGTCCGGCCCGAGAGGGCGGCGAGCATCCGCCGGGCATCGTCGCGGTCGCGCGGCTTGCCGAGGATCATTCCGTCGATCTCGCCCAGCGTGTCACACGCCAGGATCGTTCCCTGGACCCCCGATTCGCCCACGGCCCGGGCCTTCGCCAGCGCGAGCCGCATCACGTAGTCCGGCAGGCTTTCGCCCGGGGCCAGCGCGGGGGCGTTGGCCTCCGCATGCTCCGGGGGGGGCGTCACCCGGACGTCCCAGCCCGCGGATCGGGCGAGTTCGAGCCGGCGGGGTGATTGACTTGCAAGGATGATCGATCGAGGCGACGCTGCGTTCATGGCCGGCGACCGGAAAGAACTGGAGATCGTCTACGAGGATGACGAGGTCGTCGGCGTGGTGAAGCCGGCTGGGCTGCCGACGGCCAACGCCGCGGCCGGAGCTCACAGCGTCTACACGGCGCTGCGGAACCGGCCCCCGGGGGGCCGGTTCGTCGGCATTGTAAGCCGTCTCGACGCGGCGGTGTCCGGGATCGTCGTCGTGGCCAAGACCTCGGGGGCGGCTGCGGCGCTGGCCGAGCAGTTTCGCCGACGCAGCATCGAAAAAGGCTATCTCGCGGTCGTCGAGCGACGGTTTCCCGCCCCCGTCGGGACGTGGGTGGACTGGCACGACATGGTGCTGCGCCGGCCCAACGAGAGGCGATCCGAACTGGTCCGCAGGCCCGGGGGCGGTGCCGTAACGCAGTCCATCCATCCAGAAGACGAGGACGGGGAGGCCGACAGTGACGGAGGTGCAACAGGCCGGCCACTGCCGGCCTCTGCCCGGGCCCGGGTGCTGCGCCGGGCGGGCGAGGTTTCCCTCGTCGAGCTCCGGCCAGCCACCGGTCGCAGGCACCAGCTGCGGCTCCAGCTCTCCGCGCGCGGCTGCCCGATCGTGGGCGACCGCCTGTACGGCGCCCGGCTCCCGCTGGGGGACGGGATCGCCCTGCATGCCCGGCGGCTGCGGTTCGCCCATCCGCGGACGGCTGCGATCGTCGAGCTGGAGGCCCCGCTGCCGGCGATCTGGCAGCGGCGGTTTCCCGCGCTGTTCGCCGGTGAAGGCGACCCCGGCGTGTGAACCGCGGCGATAGGCTTCCGGTTTGGTAGCCTTGGAATCGGCTCTCGCATTTTCGCCTCGACGCCCGCCATGCAGCCTCCCCCGGATCCCGCCGGCTCTTCTCCAATCGCTCCGAAGCCTCCGCGGTTTCGGGCAACGGCCCTGGCCAGCGGCCTCGTCCCGCCGGAACGGCTGGATGCCGTCGAAATCGAGCTGCAGGCCGTGCTCGATCGGAACGCGACTCCCGCGGAGGCGTGGGATAAGGGCGTCGCCGAACTGCTCGTGAAGCAGCGGATCCTGACCCGGTTCCAGGCGCGGGAAATGCTCGCCGGCCGCCGCCGGTTTCGGCTCGGGCAGTACACCGTGCTGGACGAGATCGGCCGCGGCGGCATGGGGCAGGTGTTTCTCGCCGAGCACGCGCTCATGGGCCGCGAGGTGGCGGTCAAGGTGCTGCCGCGGGCGCGGGCGACGCCCGAATACGAGGCCGCCTTCCGCAGGGAAATCCGCATGCTGGCCGGCCTCGATCACGAGAACCTCGTGCGGGCGCTCGACGCCGGCTACGACGCCAAGGTGTATTACCTGGTCACGGAGTTCGTGCCCGGGTTCGACCTGCGGAAGCAGGTGCGCCGCTACGGCCCGCTCGATGCCCTGGCTGCGGGGGCGGTCATGACCCAGGCCGCCCGCGGACTGGCCTATGCCCACGAGCATGGGGTCGTGCACCGGGACGTGAAGCCCGGCAACCTGCTCGTCACCCAGGAGGGCCGGGTCAAGGTGCTCGATCTCGGACTCGCCGGCTCGGCATTCGATCCCGAGACGCAGCAGCCGGGGCGGGTGATCGGCACGATGGACTACATGGCGCCCGAGCAGATTCGCGCGCCGGAGTCGGCCGGCCCGGCTGCGGACGTCTACGCCCTCGGGTGCACGCTGTACTTCGCCCTCACCGGCCAGCCTCCCTTCGCCGGCGGTAGCCGCAAGGAGAAGGCCCAGCGCCAACTTCACGAGCAGCCCGTCCCGGTCCAGCAGGTCGCGCCCGGCGTCGATCCGGGGCTGGCCCGGCTGCTCGAGGCGATGATGCGCAAGTCTCCCGCGGAGCGAATCCCCTCCGCCCGCGAACTGATCGACCTGCTGCGGCCCTGGACGCCGCGGACACTGGTGCCGATGTCGCGGATTCCGCTCGCGCATGCCGGTCGCGGGGCAGGGGACGAGACCGACCACGGGTCGTCGAACAACCGACTTCCGCCGCCCATCGATCTGCTCGGCCCACGGGAACGGTCCGGCTCTCGATCGGCTGCCGGCAAGGGAGAGGAGGCCGGGGGGCCGTCGTTTCTAGCTCCGCCGCTGCCTCCGCCGCCCGTGCCCCGGATCGCGATCGGTCAGGACCGCGGATCTCGGCATCGCCGTCGGCGGCCGAACCGCTGGTCCGCGGGCAGCCTGCCGCTGCCGCGAGGCATGGTGGTGCCGCTCGCGGCTGGCGTCGGGGTGTGGCTCGTGACGGCACTGGTGCGGCTCGCCGGTCCAGGGTTGTTCAGCCAGTTTTTCGGTCCGCTCGCCTCTCCGCTGGTGCTCGGCGTGGGGGCCGGCCTGCTGGTGGCACTCGGCCAGGCCATCACGGGCCTGTTCTCCGATTCGGGTTCCTGACCTCCGTGCCGAGGGCGAGCGGCGGTGGTGCGTTGACAGCGGGCCGCCGACAGCCTAGGAAATGCGGTGGAGCGGGGCATGCCCGCCCGAGGACGGGTAGCTCAGTTGGTAGAGCAACGGACTGAAAATCCGTGTGTCGCCGGTTCGATTCCGGCCCCGTCCACTTTCGTTCGCTGGGGATGACGGATCGCCGCCGACGGCTGGATCACGGCTCCTCGGCGACCGGGCCGCGGCCGACATCCATCACGTCCGGCACGCCGTCCACGGTGAACCAGCGGGTGAAGAGTTCGAAATCGGCCGTGTCCGGCCAGTCCTGCCGGTCGGGTTGCCAGGTGGCGAGTTCGCGGCGAAAAATCTCCTCGAAGATGTCCTCGACCACCTCGTCGATTTCCTCTGGGAAGTGGCAGGCGGGAATCAGGTAGACCGAGCGGCCGCCGGTTTCCCCGCGGCCCGCGAGTTGTTCGTCCGACAGGCCCGTCGTCTTCAGCCAGCCGTAGAAGGCGGGCTCGTGGCCGATCACCACGGCACTGCGATTGAGCACGGATCACCTGCCGGTCGTCGAGGGCGGCGTCCTGCCCTGAGTCCGGCCCCGGCGCGGTTGGCGTGCGCCGGGCCCACGACGGCCGATCGTCGGCGACCGGCCTGGAGGATGCTACGGCCGGCGTGGGCGGAAGGAAAATCGGCCCGTGGAAAGAGAGCGGGCGGTGCCTCTCGACACCGCCCGCTCGTCGTTGAATCGACGTCAGCGACTGACGCCCGGCACGAATGCCCGGGTTCAGCCGGAGACCATCGCCTTGAGGTTCTTCAGGGCCCGGACGCGGACCTTGACGCTGGCCGGCTTGGCGGGCCGGTCACCGATCTCACCCGTGAAGGGGTTCTTGACACCCTTCTGGGCCGGGCGGGCGGGGACCTTCCGCCGCTCGATCTTCACGAGACCCGGAATCGAAAACACGCCGATGCCCGAGCCCTTCAGCGCCTTCTGAATCTCGTGGGTCAGCGACTCCAGCACCGCCACGACGTCCTTCTTCTGCAGGCCGGTCGTCTCGGAGATGTTCCGCATGATCTCCGTCTTTGTCAGGGGCTTGCTTCCAGATTTCTTCGCCATCTCCAACCCTCCACACTGTGAAAAAATTGCGTGCGGTAGAACCCCCACCGCTCCCGTTCGAACGGCCGAAAGGGCCGAACAGGAGCGTGATTAGACGGCCTGAAACCGAAATTGCAACCCTCAAAACCGTTCCAACTGGCAAAAATTCCCTGTTTTTTGAGCTTGGACACCACCGGGAACGGCATCGGTAAAGATAAAGAAGAGGCCGATTTCCGGCTCGTCTGCGTTGCTTCCCTGCTACGATGACCCGCGGGGTCGCCGGTCGGGCATCGAGGGGCGGCCGGCCGGGACACCCCGCCAGGGGTTCTGCCATGGTTTCTCATCCCCGTCGCTCCCGGAAGCGGACCGCTGTCCGTACTGTGGTGGCTTCGGGGGCAGGCTCCCGCCGCGGGCCGCGGGCCTTCTGGGCCCTGCTGGTCGCGGTGCTCTGGCATGGGGCCGCCGAACACGTCGCTGGCCGAGCTGTCGCCGACGAGCAACCGGTCGGCCGCGAGGAGGCCGGCCCCGAGGACGTGATCGGCGACGGGGACGACCGCGGGATTTCCCTGCCCTCCGATCGTGGCCGCGAGCGGCAACTGGATCGGGCAAAGCGTCTCGTCGCGGCGGGAAGCTGGAGCGACGCGGCGACCGCACTCGACGAGATCGTGGCCGGCGATCGCGACGTGTTCGTCAAACGCGCGGAAGCGGCGCCGGCGAACGGGACGGCGACCATCGCGAGCATCAAGTCGGAAGCAGCCCGGCTGATCGCCGCGCTCCCCAAGGCTGGCCGCGAGGCCTACGAGGCCCAGTTTCGCGGACAGGCTGAGCGGGCGTTGGCCGATGCCGTCGCCGGCAACGACGCCGACGGCATCGTGACCGTCGCCCGCCGCTGGACCAGCACCGTAGCGGGGCGGCGGGCGGCGCTGCTCGCGGCGGTCCAGGCGCTGGAGGCCGGACAGCCGTTGGTCGCGGCGGCATGGCTCGACAGGCTGGCCGCCGCCGACGCGGCCCGCGGCCTGGAGCCGACGCTGTCGGTGATGCGGGCCGTCGCCTGGCGGCAGGCGGGCGACATCACGACCGCCACGGCGATCCTCGAACGGATGCGGAACGCGGCCCCGGGCGGCGTCCGCATCGCCGGCCGCGACGTGCCGCTTTCCTTTTCCACCGGTGAGGCGGCCCGCTGGCTCGACGAACTGCTCGGTGCGGTTACCGGGAGCGGGGCGGTCGAGGGGGACTGGAGGCAGCCGCGCGGCACCGCGACCCGTAACGGCATCGCGTCCGCGTCCCGACCGCTGTTGGCGGCCCGGTTCCGTGTGCCCGTCACGCGCCACCCCGCCGAGGGCCGTCTGCTCGAGGGGCGCCGGCAGGCGTTCGCCGATCAGGACGTGCCCCTGTTGCCCGCCGCGTTGCCGGTGGCCGTCGATGGCATGATCCTGCTCCGGACCCCCGGCGGCCTGTTGGCGGTCGATTTCGTCACCGGCAAGCGGACCTGGCTGCAGCCCGGCGCCGCTGGCGGCGACGAAGGTGACGACTCCGACGACCAGGCTCGGGGCAGGCTTCCCCGGGTGTTCGACAATCTCACCGAGGGGGGGCTGGCGAGCGACGGGCGGCTGGTGTTTGCGATCGACAGCCATCCCGACGCCTTCCTGTCGGGTGGTGCGACCGCGTTCGGACCGTTGCTCAGGCGTGGCACGAAGTGGCAGGGGGGGAACACGCTCTCCGCCTACGAGGTCCGTGGTCGTGGCCGGCTCCGCTGGCGGCTGCCGGCCGCGATGCCGGCGGCCGGTGCGGCGACGTCGATGGCGTGGTTCATGGGGGCTCCACTGGTCGTGGGAGACCGGCTGTTCGTGATGGTGGAGGAGCGGAGCGAGGTCCGGCTCGACGTGCTCCGCGCCGCCGACGGCGCGGTGGAGTGGTCGCAGCCGCTCGCCGACGTGGACGAGGCGCAGGCCATCCGGTCCGGGGAGTTTCGGTCACGGCAGCTGGCGGGACTGTCGCCCGCACTCGGCGGTGGTGTCCTCGTCTGCCCGCTCGGCAACGGCACCGTCGTTGCCATCGACCTCGCCACCCGCGAACTCCGTTGGGCGCACGAGTACCGGCGAAGCCCGCGGGAAGCGCCGCCCCGTCCCGAGGGGGGGATTCGCGGCCGACTGCCGGGCCGGGCCGGATTCGCGACGCCGGCCCGGGGCGACACGCCGGCGGATGCCGACCGCTGGCGCGACGAAGGGCCGATCGTGGCCGGTGACCGCGTGCTGCTGACGCCCCACGACGCCGACGAGCTCATCTGCCTCGACCTCCGCGACGGCGTGGTGCGCTGGACGCTGCCCCGCGACCATCGACTCCTCACGCTGGCGGGTGTCGTCGGCGATCGCGTGATCGTCGTCGGCACCCGCGACGTCGAGGCGGTCGATCTGGCGACCGGCCGTGGCCTGTGGAAGTGCCCGTTCGGCGTCGATGGGGCGGCGCCGAGCGGTCGTGGTGTCCTCACGGCCGATCGGCTCTTCCTGCCGCTCGACGTTCCGGAGGTCATCGAGATCGGGCTCGCCGACGGCACGATCGTCAGCCGGTCGCCGGCCCGCGGCGGCGTCGTGCCGGGCAACCTCGTCGCCTACCGCGGCGAGATGATCGCGCTCGGCACCGAGTCCCTCGACGTGTTCCACCAGGTCGCGGCGCTCGAGCCGCGGGTCGAGACCGCCGCCCGGAGCCAGCCGGACGACGCCTGGGCGGCGCACTGGCGCGGTCAGTTGGACATCGATCGGGGGCGGGTGGCGGCTGGGCTCGGGAGCCTGCTTCGGGCCGATCAACTGGCGCCGGGGAGCCTGCCACCGGACGCCATGGCGTCCGCCCTCGCGGCCGCGACGGCGCGGGACTTCGCCGCCGCTGGTCCGGCGTGGAAGGCGTTCGCCGACCGGGCCGGCACCGGAGCCACGGCGCAGGCCGCGCTCCGCAACGTCGTCGATTGCTTCCTCCGCGCCGACGACCGGTCGGCCGCCTGGGAGGTGTGCCGCGAACTGCTCGCGGCGGACGAGGCCGCCGCGGCCGGCCTCACGACCGACGGGGCCGACAGGCCGGTGCGGCTCACGGATCGGGCCTGGTTTCACGGCCGGCTCGCCCGGCTCCGTGCCGGTGCGGCCCCGGCCCTCGGCACCGAGATCGACGCGCGTCTCGCCGCCGCCGTCGCCGATGCGGATGCGATCGCCGAGCCGGCCGAGCGGCTGCGCCGGCTCGACCTGCTGGCGGCCCGGTTCAGCGCCCTGCCGGCAGGGCTCGCGGCGCGGCAACGCATCGCGCTCGACGGCCCGGCCTCCGGCCGCGCGTCCGGCGGCGACGGCGTCGATCCGGTGCGTCGCGACCTGTGGCTCCTCGAACTCGCGCGGGGCGGCAATGCCGGGCAACGAGCGCAGGCGACCGGCGCGTTGGAGGCCGCCCGCCGGGAAGACGGACCGGAGGCGGGCCTCGATGCCTGGCCGTTGGGCCGCGTGAAGCAGCAGCGTCCGCCGATCGACCGCAGGGCGCGGGCCGAGGACGCGCGGTCACGGCCCCTGACGCTGCCGGTCGAGGCGACGCCCCGGTCGCTTCTTCCCGGCCTGTCGCTGGCCTACGATCCGCAGGCGTCGCGGATTTGGTTTCTCGACGGCTATGGCCGGCCGCTCGGCGAACCGCTGGCGGTCGATCGCCCGGATGTCGGCCCGCTCCTGACCGCCGCCCAGGCGGCGGCGATCGAGGCTGTGTCGCAGGGGCGTGTCGTGTTCGTGCGTTCCGCGGCAACGGTGTCGGCATTCGCCATCGGTGATGCGGCGGGCAACCGCCGGCTGTGGACGACCGCAGTGTCCGCCGCCCGGTCCGGCCAGCCGCCGGTCGCACTGCGGCTCCGGCAGCCGCTGGCCGGCCTGCACCGTCAGGGCGAGATCCCGCTCGGCGAACGGATCACCGAGCCCGGCGACGCGTTTGCGGTTGCCGGCTCAACGATCTGGTGCGGTCCACGGACCAGCGGTGTGCCGATCTACGAGTCCCGGGCCCTGACCATCCTCGATCCCGCCAGCGGTGCCGTGCTCTGGGAACGGCATCGGCTCCCCCCCGCCAACGAGCTGCTCGCCGACGAGGAGGTCGTCTGCGTCTGCACGCCCTCCGGTCGCGGATCGCTCGTGCTGTCGATGGCCGACGGCCGCGTCCTCCGCGAGGTCGATCTTCCCGATCGACGCAGCCGCCTGCTGACCGCCGGCCGGCTGCTGCTCGCGATCGCCCCCGGGCCGGCCGCCGACGACGCCCGGCAACAGGAACGGGTGGTGCTGGAGGTCTGGGACGTGGCGGCCGGCACGCGCCGTCCGCTGGCCGAGTTCTCCGGCATGGCCCGCGCCCGGTCCGCCGGACCGGGCCGTCTCGCGGTCGTCGAACCGGCGGGCCAGCTCACGCTCCTCGATCTGTCGCGGCAGGCCGTCGCCTTCACGACCACGCTGCCCGACATGCCGGACCGTTGCGACGTGCTGCAGGTCGTCCCGTGGATGGATCGGCTGCTGGTGCTCGTCGGCCGCCGGGACGACGGCGGCGCCGGCCAGCCGGACCAGGCTTCGATCATCCCCCTGCAGCAGACGATGCTGGCGGGACATGACGGGCAGATGGTCTCGTACTCCATCTGGTCGGTGGATGCCTCCAGCGGCGCACGGCTGTGGGACGTTCCCGCGACCGTCGCGCATCACTGTCTCCACCCGGTGCAGCCGGCGTCCCTGCCCCTGCTCCTGTTCTGCCGCCAGATCCAGGGGACCACGGCCCGCGACACCACGCAGCTCAGCGTGCTCTGCCTCGACAAGCGGACCGGGCACGCGGTGTTCGAAGACGACCGCATCCGGGTTCAGCCGCACCTCCTCCACGGCTGTGAGATGACGGGCGATCCGATGGCCCACACGATCACGGTCCGAAGCCGCGGGGGCGACGCCCAGGAGGTCGTCCTGCGGTTCACCGGCGAGCCGCTGGCGCCGCGGCCGCCGCACCAGTCCGCCGCGCGGCCGCCGCGGCCGATCGACAATTGGGACGCGTGGCTCGAGAAGGCGCTGCGGCTTCCGGAGCGTTGACGGTCGCCCGCGGCTGGCGCGGCATGGAGGGGTGATGGGGACGTTCGACACACGCTGCCGCCGGTCCGGTTCGGTTTTGCCCGCCGGCCTCGTCGCCGCCTGCGGCGTGCTGGCGCTGGCGGCTGGTCATGCCCCGGCCGCCGCGGCCGGCGAGCCGGCGGTCGAGCGGGCCGTGACCGGCGGGCTCGACTGGCTCGTGGCCCGGCAGTCGCGCCGGGGCAGTTGGTCAGCCAACGAGGGCCGCTATCCGACCGCGATGACGTCGCTGGCCGGCACCGCGCTGCTCATGGAGGGCTCGACCACGACCCAGGGCCGCTACGCCGAGTCGATCCGCCGGGCCGTGGATGCCGTCGTCGGCCGGGCCCGGACCAACGGACTGATCGGCGACCCGCGGACCGACGACCGCTACACCTACGGCCACGGGTTCGCGATGCTGTTCCTCTCCCAGGTGCTCGGGGAGGAGGAGGACGAACGGCGTCGTGAGGAACTGGTCCGCGTGCTCTCCAAGGCGGTGGAGTTCTCGGGCCGGGCCCAGACGAAGGACGGGGGCTGGGGCTACGTCAGCGCCAAGGACGGCAACGACTTCGACGAGGGCTCGACGACCATCACCCAGGTGCAGGGGCTGCGCGGCTGTCGCAACGCCGGCATTCCCGTGCCCCGGGAGACGATCGACCGGGCGATCGCCTACATCCACCGCTGCACGATGGCGGACGGCGGCGTGCAGTACAGTTCCAAGGGGGGCGGGGGCCGTCCGGCCATTTCCGCGGCGGCGATCGCCTGCCTGTTCAACGCCGGCGAGTACGACGACACGCACGTGCCGCGAATGCTCGAGTATGCCGACAAGCACCTCGGCAGCATCGCCAACAACTCCTTCGGTCACTGGCATTACGCCCACTTCTATTACGCCCAGGTGATGTACCGGGAGGGGGGCAGGCGCTGGGACGACTACCGCGACCAGATCGAGAAGAAACTGCTGGCGGAGGCCGAACGGGACCGGGACGGGACCTGCTGGACCCAGGGGTACATCGGCCCCGTCTACACCACCGCCACGAACCTGGTGATTCTCCAGTTGGAACGGTCGGCCCTTCCGATCTACCAGCGTTGATGCGACCATGAAGGGATGAGCGGCCACCCCGGTCCGCTCCCGCCCCGTCCCGGAGCCCCCATGACCAGCGCCGGCGTTCCCGCGATCGACCGCCTTCACGAGGCCCGCGAGCGGATTCTCGACCAGCTCGGCCGCGTGATCGTCGGCCAGCGGCAGGTCATCGAGGAACTGCTGATCTGCATCTTCAGCCGCGGGCACTGCCTGCTGGAGGGGGTGCCCGGCCTCGCCAAGACGCTGCTCGTGAGCACGCTGGCCCGGAGCCTCGACCTGTCCTTCAGCCGCATCCAGTTCACGCCCGACCTGATGCCGTCCGACATCATCGGCACCGACGTGCTCGAGGAGGACCGGGCGACCGGGACCCGACAGGTGCGGTTCCTCGAGGGCCCGCTGTTCGCCAATGTCGTGCTGGCCGACGAGATCAACCGCACGCCCCCCAAGACCCAGGCCGCGCTCCTCGAGGCGATGCAGGAGCGGCAGGTGAGCGTGGGCCGCGTCCGCCACCGGCTCGTCGACCCGTTCTTCGTGCTCGCCACGCAGAACCCGATCGAGCAGGAGGGCACCTATCCGCTGCCCGAGGCGCAGCAGGACCGGTTCATGCTCAAGGTGTTCGTCCGCTATCCGAGCTTCCACGAGGAGTTCGAGATCGCGCGGCGGACCACCGGGCTGCCGACGGACGAGCCGGTGCCGGTGCTGGCGGCGGCCGACATCCTCGCCCTGCAGCGGGCAGTGCGCGAGGTGCCGGTGGCCGATCACCTCGTCCGCTACGCGCTGGCGATCGTCAGGCAGACGCGGGCCGGCGAGCCCGGCGTGCCCGACTTCGTCGCCGACCAGCTCACCTGGGGTGCCGGCCCGCGGGCCGTGCAGTTTCTCATCGTGGGGGCCAAGGCCCGGGCCCTGCTCCAGGGCCGCAGCCACGTGACCGCCGCCGACATCCAGGCCCTCGCCGCCCCCGTGCTCCGGCACCGGATCGTCGTCGGCTTCGCCGCCGAGAGCGAGGGGGTGACCGCGGACGCGATCATCGGCCGGATCATCGACAACACCCCGGCCAACGAGGACGAGCTGACGCGTGACCCGCGGTTCCAGACCATATTTGCGTCCTGATGCGATCGCTCGCATCGCCCGGCTCGAGCTGCGCGCCCGGGCCGCCGTCGAGGGCGCCCTCGTCGGGCTCCACAAGAGCCCGTTCAAGGGGCAGAGCGTCGAGTTCCTCCAGCACCGTGAGTACGTCCGCGGCGACGACCTGCGCCGCGTCGACTGGAAGGTCTGGGGGCGGCAGGACCGGCTGTACGTCAAGGAGTTCGAGGAGGAGAGCAATCTCCGGCTCACGCTCCTCGTGGACGGCTCGGCGAGCATGGACTACGTCGCCGCCGGCGCCGCCCGGCCGGGGAAGTACGACGTGGCCGCAACGCTGGCGGCGAGCCTCGCCTGGCTGGCGCTGTCGCACGGCGATGCCGTCGGCTGCGTCGTCTTCGACGATGCCGTCCGGGCCAGCGTGCCGGCCCGGACCCGGCGGTCGCACCTCGGGGGCATCTGCGACGCGCTGGAGGCGCCGCGGGCCGGTCGGCCGACCGCGTTCCTGCCGGTGCTGCGCGGCCTCGCCGAAACGCTGCCGCGGCGCGGCATGGTGGCGATCATCTCCGACGTCCTCGGCGACCGGGCCGGCCTGTATGCCGGCCTGCGGCTCCTCCGCCAGCGCGGCCACGACCCGCTGCTGCTTCACGTGCTCGACGACGACGAGATCGACTTCCCGTTCGAGGGCCCGACCCGGTTCGAGGGGCTGGAGCTGCCCGAGTGGCTTGCCTGCAACCCGCGGGCCCTCCGCGCCGGCTATCTCGAGGCCTTCGCCGCCTTCCTGGCGGAGGTTCGCGGCCGGGCGGCGGCGGCCGAGTGCGACTACGCGCTCGTCCGCACGGGCGAGCCGGTGGTAGCCGCGCTGGTGCGGCTGCTCTCGCGCCGGGCGCGGGTGGCGTTGTAGGGTGTGGGTGTCGTTGAGCCGCCGGTGACGGGATCTGCATGCCGACGTTCGACTTCCCGACGCTGTTCTGGTGGGGCCTGCCGGCCGTGGCGGCGCCGCTCCTGATCCACCTCATCAACCTCCTGCGCCAGCGGCGGGTGCGGTTCGCGGCGCTGGAGTTTCTCCTCGCCAGCCAGCGGCGCTACCGGACCCGGGTGCTGCTCCGCCAGATCCTCCTCCTCTGCCTGCGGACGGCCCTCGTGCTCGGCCTGGTGCTGGCGCTGGCGCAGCCGCGCTGGCGGCAGGCGATCGGCGGCCTGCTCGGCGGCGGCGGCACCGCGCACGTCGTCCTCCTCGACGACAGCGTGTCGATGGCCGACACGACCGGCGCGGCGCCGGGCGAGGCGGGGCGGGCCGGCGATCGCGCCGGCCGGTTCATCGAGCGGCTTGCGGCCGCGCTGGTGGCGGAGGGGAATGCGGGGGAGTTCAGCTGCGGCCGGTTCTCGGAACTCGGACCCGGCGGTGCGGGCTTCGACCTGGAGCGGCGGCTGCTCGACCGGCAGCTCGTCGCCGATGTCCGTGCCGAGGTCGCCGGCTGGCGGCCGGCCGTGACGGCCACGGGTCCGGCGCCACCGCTGGCCGCCGCCGCGGAGCTCCTCGATGCCGGCAGGGATGCGGCCCGCATCGTCTGGCTGGTGAGCGACTTCCGGCTGCGCGACTGGCGCGGCGACGACGAGACGAAGGACACGCTGCGCCGGCTCGTGGCGGCGGGTGCCGAGATCCGGTTCGTCGACTGCGGCCGCGACGCCGGCCGGCCGGGGCCGGGGAACCTGACCCTCGAGCGGCTGGAGATGGCGGGGGGCGTGCCCGCGGCGGGCGTGATCGTCCCCTTCGAGGTCACGGTGCGGAACGATGGCCCGCTGCCGGCGCGGGACGTGGTGGTCGAGTTGCGCGAGGACGGCGGTCCGCGGCCCGGGGTGACGATCGCGGAGATCGCCCCTGGGGCGGCGGTGACCCGCCGGTTCGACGCCCGGTTCACCACCGTCGGGCAGCATCTGGTCGAGGCCGGGCTGCCCGCCGACGTGCTCGCTCCCGACGACGTCCGCGCGGCGGTGATCGACGTCGTCGATCGGGTCGAGGTGCTGGTGATCGACGGGGATCCGGCGGGCGCCGGTCGCGAGGGGGACGCCTTCTACGTGGCCACCGCCGTCGCGCCGGGCGGGGCCGCGCCCACCGGCATCCGGCCGCGGATCGAGCAGCCGCGGGCGCTGGCCAGCCTCGATCTTGCCCCTTTCGACTCCATCTGGATGCTCGACGTCGAGCGGCTCGACGCCGCCGAGGTGGCGGCCCTCGAAGAATATGTCCGTGCCGGCGGCGGCGTCGTGTTCTTCACCGGGCCGCGGACGCGGGCCGACGTCGTCAATCGGACGTTGTATCGGGACGGCGCGGGCGTGTTTCCCGCCCCGCTCGCCGGCGCCATCGACCTGCTCCCCGATCCCGCCGGGGACGGCGTGCCCGATCTGGTCGTGGAGGAGCATCCGGTCGTGGCCGTCCTCTCCGGCCAGCGGAATCCACTGCTCGACGCGGTGCGGATCGAGCGGTTCACCGCCATCGAGCGGACGTTCGCGCCCGCGCCGGGCGCGGGCTTCCGCCGGCTGCTGTCGCTGCGCAACGGCATGCCGTTGGCCGTCGAGCGGCCGTGCGGCGCGGGGATGGCGGTGGCGGTGCTGACGACGGCGGCGCCGACCTGGAACAACTGGGCCCGCGGCAACCCGAGTTGGGTCGTCGTGCTGCTGGAACTCGAGGCGCACCTCGCCCGCGGCCGGCGCCGGTCTGCGGAAACCGCCGCCGGGGCCGATCTCCCGGTCCGGCTGGAGCAGGGCGTGGACGAGATCGAGGTCGATTTCGTGCTGCCACCGGAGGGAACGGTCGTCCGCCAGACGGCGGAGGCCACGGCCGCCGGCGTCATCGAGGCCCGGCTGCGGCGGCCGCGTGAGCCGGGCGGCTACAGGGCCCGGTGGCGCAGGCTCGACGGCACGGAACGGGAGCGGCTGTTCGCCGTCAACGTGGTCGCCGACGAGGGGCGGCTGCGCCGGATCGGCCGCGAGGAACTTGCCCACGCCCTCCCTGGCATCCCGTTCCGCTTCGAGACGGCCGAGTCGCCCCGCGCGGCCGCCGCGTCCCCGGCAGGCATGCCCCTCGGCCGGCCGCTCCTGTACCTCGTGCTCGCCCTGCTCGTGGCCGAGCAGGTGCTCGCCTGCGCGGCCGGATACCATGCGGTCACGCCCCGGAAGCGGTCGGCGGTCGGCTGAAGGTTCTCCTCCCGCGATCCAACCCCATGCCCAGCGTCGGTCATTCGCCGCCTCCCGCCGTCAGCGCCACCCGGCAGCGGCTGGTGAGCGCGCTGGTGGAGGAGTTCTCGGAATGGTGGCAGTTGCCGGCGGTCGTGCTGGCGGCGCTTGCGCTTGCGGCGATTGTGCTCTGGACCTACCGGCGCGATGCCGCGGAACTTCCATGGCCGGCCCGGCTAACGCTGGCCGGCCTGCGGCTCGGCGCCATCGCGGTCGTCGCGATCGCCCTGCTCGACCTGCAGCGCACGACCGAGCGGGAATTCGTCCTGCCGAGCCGCGTCGCCGTGCTCGTGGATGCGAGCGCGAGCATGTCGCTCTCCGCGACCCCGACGACGCCGGCCGGCGCGACCGATCCGGCCGCGTCTGGTGCCGCTGACGCCAGCCGGGCGGGCAGCGCGGCCGACGTGCTCGACGGGGCGGGGCTGCTCGCCGCGCTCGCCCGCCGGCACGAGGTTTCGGTATGGCGGTTCGAGGCCGATGCGGAGCGGCTGGTGACGCTGCCGCAGGGGGCGACCGCGGCCGCCGGCGAAGCCGGAACGTTCGCCGCGGCCGAGCCGGCGGCCGAGGAGGATCGCGCATGGCGGCAGCGGCTCCGGCCGCAGGGCTACGAGACCCGCCTCGGCGAGGCCCTCGCCGCGGTGCTCGACCAGGAGCCGCGTGGCCTGCTTGCCGGCATCGTCGTCCTCACGGACGGTGCGAACAACGCCGGCGTCGATCCGCTGGCCGCGGCCGGCGCCTGCGCCGCGGCCGGCGTCGCCATCCATCCCGTCGGCTTCGGCTCGGACCGGCTGCCGGAAAACGTCCGCGTCGCCGACGTCGCCGCGCCGGCCCGCGTCGTGCCGGGCGACGGCTTCGCCGTCACCGCCTACCTCCAGGCGCAGGGGCTGGAGCGGAAGAGCGTGTCGGTCGAACTGCTGGAGACGGCCGCGAACGATCCGGCGGCGGGGGCGGCGGTGCCGGCCGGATCGGCACGCAGCATCGCCATTCGCGACGTCCCGCTCGGCCCTGACGGCGAGATCGTGCCCGTGCGGTTCGACGTGCCCGGGCTGGCCACGGCCGGTCGCCGCACGCTGACGATCCGGGTGCGGCCGCCGGCCGAGGACCGCACACCCGCCGACGACGCGCAGGGGGTGGACGTGGACGTGGTCGAGCGGTTGACGCAGGTGCTGCTCGTCGCCGGCGGCCCGACCCGCGAATACCAGTTCGCCCGCAGCGTGCTGCATCGCGACAAGAGCTTCGCCGTGGACGTGCTGTTGGGCACGGCCGCGCCCGGCATCTCCCAGGACGCCCGGCGGCTGCTCGAGCGGTTTCCGGACAGCGACGCGGCCCTCGGCGGCTACGATCTGATCATGGCCTTCGACTACGACTGGCGGCTGCTCGACGCCGCCGGCCAGGCGCGGCTGGAGCGCTGGGTGGCCCGCGAGTCGGGGGGAATCATCTTCGTCTCGGGCGCGGTGAGCACCGACCGCTGGCAGGCGGCCGACGAGGCGGCCACGGTCCGGGGACTGCTGCCCGTGGAAACCGGGTCCGCCCTCCGACCGGGCGACGGGCAGCCGATCGTCGGCCCGGAGCTGATGCCGCTCGCGTTCACGCGGGAAGGGGAGGCGGCGGAGTTTCTCTGGCTGGCGCCGACCGCGGCCGCGAGCCGGACGATCTGGGAGGAGTTTCGCGGCGTCCATGCCTGCTTCGGCGCCGGCGCGGCCAAGCCGGGCGCCACGGTCTACGCTCGCGTCGTGACGCCGTCGGCCGGTGCCGATGCACGGCCGATCTTCCTCGCCGGACAATACTATGGCTCCGGGAGCACGTTCCTGGTCGCCAGCGGCGAGCTCTGGCGGCTGCGCGGCATCGGCGACGCGGTTTACGAGCGGCTCGTGGCCCAACTCGCCCGGCACGTCGCCCAGGGCCGGCTGCTGCGCGGTTCGAGCCGCGGCCGGCTGCTCGTGGACCGCGACCGGTTTCCCGTCGGCGGCTCGGTGGCCGTGCGGGTCGTGCTGGCGGAGCCGGGGAACGCCGACGCCCGTCCGCGCTGCCGTGCCATCGCGCCGGATGGCACGGTCGTCGCGGTGCCGCTGGAGTCCGAGCCGACCCGGCCCGGGATGCTGCGCGGCGGATTCGTGGCATCGCGCGAGGGGGCGTGGCAGATCGACTGCGACCTCGGTCTCGGCGACGATGCCCGACTGACGCGCCGCATCCAGGCCCAGCTTCCCGACCGGGAACTCGCCCGGCCGCGGCTCGACCGTGGCCTGCTCGAACAGGTCGCGCGGGCGGCCGGTGGGGAAGCGGCGTTTCCCGGTTCGGCCGCCTGGACCGCCGCCGACTCCGACCGGCTCGCCGCCGCTATTCCGGACCGCTCCCGGCGCGAATACGAAACCGCCGCCGCCGATGCCGCCTTCAAGCGCAGGCTCAACGGCGTCCTGCTGTCGGCCGGCGTCGGCCTGCTGTGCCTCGAATGGATCACCCGCCGGCTGCTCAGGCTCGCCTGAACGACCGCGGAACGCCGCTCGCCATGTCACTCGTCCTTGAACAGTCCGAATCCGACGCCGCCGCCGACACGGCCGCGGTCGGCGCCATCCGGCGGATGCTCGCGGGCATCCGCCGCGAGGCGCGGAAATGGATCTGGGTCGAGTCGTTGGGCTGGCTGGCGATCGCCGCCGCCGCGGCCTTCTGGGCAACGCTGGCCTTCGACTGGAGCGTCGAGCCACCCGGCTGGGTGCGGGGCATGGCCGTGGTCGTCGCCCTCGCCGGCCTCGGCTGGATCGTGGCCACGAAGCTCGTCGCCCGGCTGGCGGCGCCGCTCGCCGACGAATCGCTCGCCATCGCCGTCGAGCGCGGTCATCCCGGCTTCCGCGACAGCCTTTCGACCACGATCGCGCTCGCCGCCGGCGACCGGGCCGACGTCGACCGCCGGCTCGTCGCCCGGACGGCGGCCGAGGCCGCGGCCCTGCTCGACGACGTGGACGGCGCCAGGATTTTTCGCCGCCGGCGGCTCGTGTCGCTGGCGCTGCTCGCCGGCGCCGCCGCTGCGACCGTCGGCGGGCTGCTCGCGATCCGACCCGACGTCGGGCTGACCTGGGCCCGGCGCATGCTCTGGCTGTCGGCGGAGCCCTGGCCGCGCCTGGTGTCGCTCGACGCCGAGGGGTTCCGCGACGGCGTCCGCACCGTGGCCCGCGGGTCCGACGTGGAACTGGTCGTGCACGCCCGCGGAAGCGACGGACCGCCCGCCGAGGTCGATCTCCGGATCCGCACGGCGACCGGCTGGACGACCGCCCGCATGGGCACGCGTGGGGCGATGGTCGCCGGCACGCAGACGTTCGTCCACGTGGTCAAGGCGGTCGGCGCGGACGTGGACCTGGAGATTCGTGGTGGCGATGCCCGGCTGCGGAACCTGCGGCTGCGGGCGGTCGATCCGCCGGTAGTCGAGTCGTTCGCGATCCGCTGCCTCCTGCCCGCGTACCTCGGCGGCGGAACGCGGGAACTCCCCGCCGCGCGGACGATCCCCGTTCCGCGCGGGGCGCAGGTGGCGATCGACTGCACGGCGACGAAGCCGCTGCGGTCGGCCCGGTTGTCCACCCGGTCGGCGGTCGAGGCCGGCAGCGGTTCCGGTGCGGCGGCGGGGCCGGCGCCGGAGACGACCGTGGCGATGATCGATCCCGCGGCACCGGGCAGCCGGGCGATCAGCGGCACGCTCGCCGAGATCCTCGCCGACACGGCCGTATTCGTCCGCTTCGTGGACGTCGATGGACTCATGAACCGTGAGGGGGTGGCGTTCACGCTGGCGGCGGTGCCGGACGAGCCGCCGCGGGTCGGGCTGCGACTCGCGGGCGGACCGACGGCGATCACGCCACAGGGCCGGCTCATGGTGTCGGGCACGATCGGCGACGATCACGGTCTGGCCGCGGCCGCGGTGCTGCTCCGCGCCGCGGGCCCGGCGTCGCGGCCACCGGCCACCGGCGCACGAGGTGCCGACGGCGAACCGGCGCCGGCTGCAGCGCCGGTGACGGGGCCGGCCGCGGCGCAGGTGGCGGTTCCAATCGGCCTGGTCCGCGGCGGCGAGACCGTGCTCGAGATCGATGCCCGCGATCCGCTGACCGTGCCGCTGGCTCCGCTGCGGCTGGTCACCGGTGGCCGGCTGCTGGTGTCGGCCGAGGCCCGCGATGCCTGCACGCTGGCCGGCGGGCCGAACGTCGGCACGAGCGACACCTGGACACTCGACGTGGTCACGCCCGATGAACTGCGGGCGCTGCTCGAGACCCGGGAGATCCTCCTCCGGCGCCGGTTCGAGGCTGCGATCGACGACCTGGCACGGGCCCGGGAGCGGCTGGCGGCGATCGCCGGTGCCGCGGTCGGGGCGGGGGGCGTGGAACAGACGGGCGACGTGGTGGCGCAGTGCGGCGAGGCGGCGACGCGGGGGGCCGGCGAGACGGCTGAGATCGGCGCCGCCTTTCAGGGCATCGGCCTCGAGTTGTCCAACAACGACCTGCTGTCCGCCGATCTCGAGGCCCGCATCGTCGCCGGGATCGCCCGACCGCTGGCCGAGATCGGCTCCCGCGACCTGCCCGACGTGGCGAAGGCCTGCCGGCAGGTGGCGGGTGGACCGGCAGCCGATCCGGAGGCGGTCGGCCGGCGTGCCGATGCCGCGATTGCGCGGATGCGGGAGGTGCTGGCTAAGATGATGGAGGCGGAATCGGTCAACGAGATCGTCGAGCGGCTGCGGAACCTGCTGCGCACGCAGGAGGCGATCCGGGCCGAGACGATCGAGATCCAGAAGCGGCAGGCCCGCGAAGCCCTGGAGCGGCCATGAGTCGAACCCGTCACGGTGAGTGGGCGAACGGGTCGCGACGGGGTGGCCCCCGGAGGGGTCGGGCTCTGGTTGGTCTGGTCGTGCTGTCCGCGGTGTTGGTCGGCGGCCCGGGCCGGCCGGCGATCGCCGCGGACCGCGACGACCCGGCCGCCGTGCTGCGCCAGCGTGAGGAGGATCTGCGCCGGCAGTACGCCGAACTGGAGCGGTCGTTCCTCCGGCTTGCCGACGTGCTGGCGACGACCGATCCGCGTCGGTCGGCGGCCCTGCGGGCGACGTTCGAGAAGGCCCGCGAGAGCCGGCTCGACGAGCGGCTCGCCACGATCGTCGCCCTGCTCGAGAAGCGGCAGTTTCTCAAGGCAGGCAGCAGCCAGCAGGCGGCCGTGGACCAGCTGCGCGACCTGCTCGACCTGCTCGAGTCGGGGGGCTCCGATCGGCGTGCGGCGACCGCGAAGGAGGAGGTGCGGGCCTTCCTCGCGCGGCTCGGCAAGGCGGTCGCCCGGCAGCGGGACATCGAGGGCTCCACCGAGGCGGGGGCCCGCGCGGCCGAACTCGCGGCGCGGCAGGATGCCCTCGCCGGCGACGTTCGCAACCTCGCCGACGACGTCGGCCGGTTCGCCCGGCGGGTCGATGCCCGTCCCGGGGGCGAGAAAGCCGCGGACGATGCCGGCGGATCACGACCCGGCGCCGGTGATGCCGGACAGCCACCGGGGAGCAACGGCGCCGAGAAAACGCCGGGGAACGGGCCGTCTGGCGACGCGGGCGACGCTGGCAACGGCCAGGCCGGCGATGACGGCGCCGGGAATGACGGGGCGGGAGATCCAGCCGGCGATGCCGATCCCGCCGGCGGCGACGACGACGCGGCCCGGGCCAGGCGCACGGCCCGCCGGCTCGCGGCTGCCGAAAAGCGGATGCAGGCGGCCCGCGACCGGCTTGCCGCCGACGGCCGCAGCGAGGCGCGTCGCGATCAGGAGCAGGCGATCGAGGAATTGGAGACCGCTCGCTCGGCCCTGGAGGAGATTCTCAGGCAGATGCGCGAGCAGGAGGTCGAGCGGCTGCTCGTCCGGCTCGGGGCCCGGCTGCGCGAAATGCTTCGCAGCGAGCGCGAGGTGCTCACCGGTGTCGAGCGGCTGGCCGCGGCCCCCGGGGCGGCCCGTGAACGCGAACTGGAGTCCGCCCGTCTGGGCCGCGAGCAGGCCGCCGTCGGCGCCGAAGCGACGAAGGCGGTCGCGCTGCTCCGCGACGACGGCTCCGCGGTGGCGATCCCGCAAGCGCTGGAGGCGATCCGCGACGATGCCGTTCAGGCCGCCGCGCGGCTGGCCCGTGGCGCGGTGGATGGCACGACCCGCGGCCTGTGCCAGGATATCGTGGCGGGCCTCGAAGAATTGCTGGCGGCCGTCGAGAAGGCGGCCAAGACCGACCGTCAGGCCCGTCAGTCGGGCGGCATGCAGGGGGGCGGCGCCGGCCAGCGGCAGGAACAGCCGCTCGTGGACAAGCTCGCCGAACTGAAGATGATCCGCAGCCTGCAGGCAAAGGTGAACGCGCGGACGAAGAAATACTCCCAGCTCCTTTCCGACGGCGCGGAGCGGGCGGAGGAACCGGAGATTGTCGAGGCGCTCGGCCGGCTGGCGGAGCGGCAGCTCGCCATCGAGCGGGCCGCGCAGGACATCGTCAGCGGCCGGACGGAGGACTGACCGCTCCCGTGTGACAGACGCCAGTCGCGTCGGACATTCTCATGCAGTCGTCGGGTCCGCTTGCAACCGTGGGACATCGATCGGAGGTTCCAGTGACGAATTCGGTTTCTCGCCGGCGGCCGGGCATGTCTCGCCGTGCCTATCTCGCGCGGTCCGCGGCAGCGGCGGCGACGTTCACGATCGTGCCGCGGCACGTGCTCGGCGGACCGGGCCAGACGCCGCCGAGCGAGGAAGTGCGTGGAGCGTTGATCGGCTGTGGCGGTCAGGGCGGTTCGACGTTCAACTGCCTGGGGCCCGGGGTGAAGAAGGTCGCCCAGTGCGACGTGCGGTTCAGGGACAAGGCCGACGACAAGGAGTTTTACACCGACTTCCGGCGGGTGCTGGATCGCGACGACATCGATGTCGTCGCCGTCGCCACGCACCCCGGCTGGCACGCGCTGATCTCCATCGCGGCCATGGAATCGGGCAAGGACGTGGTCTGCGAGAAGCCGATGTGCCGGTTCATCTCGGAGGGGCGGGCCGTCGCCGAGGCGGAGAAGCGGTACGGTCGCGTGTTTCAGATCGAGAAAAAGTCCGACGTCCGCACCAGACAGCGGAAGATCTTCGCGAGTGGCCTGCTGAAGCAGTGCGACAGCGTGCTGATCACGAAGGGCGGATTCAAGCTCGGCCAGTGGAGCGGAAGCGGAACCTATCCCGTGGCGCCGGTGCCGGCCAGCCTCGACTGGGACATGTACTGCGGTCCGGCGCCGCTGCGGCCGTTCAGCCCGGCCCGGCTGGGGGGCGTCCATCGGAGGTGGTGGGACTACGACGGCGGCGGGCTCGGGGACATGGCGACGCATCACATTCATGGGCCCGCGCTGGCTTTTGGTCGCGACCTCACGCACCCGGTCGAAATCGTTCCCCATGCCCCGCCGGCCCATCCCGAGGCGGCGGGCATGTGGGGCTGGTGCGAGCTGAAGTACGCCGACGGGTTCACATGGGTGCTGGTGAGCGGCGAGTGGGGGCCGGAGTACGACCGGCTCCAGCCCCGACATACCGACGAAAAGGATCTGCTGGAGATGCTCGGCGACGAGGGGCGGCGAAAACTCAAGGAACTGCCCGACCCGGAACCGCTGCCGATGTTTCCCGAGGCGATCAGGACGCGGCAGCGGACGGGGAGCAACGCCGAACGTTCGCATCACGTGGCAGCGGTGTTCCATCTGGCCAACTGCGCCGTCCGCTGCGGCCGGACGCTGAAGTTCGACCCGGTCTCCGAGCAGATCGTGGGTGACGAGGAGGCGAACCGGCTGGTCAATCAGCCGATGCGGGCTCCGTGGCGGCTCTGAAAGACCGTCGGCCCCGAGGTTGCGGACCCGTTCCGTTTCCAGGCACAGACCCAATCACACGCCCGAAGGAGTGCACGCATGCAGGCTTCCGACGAACTCCGAAAACTCGTGGATCAGTTTCCCACCGACATCGCCCGAGACAAGGAAGCGGTCGAGGCCGCGACCGCCGCGCTTGCCAAGGGGGGGCGGGAGAGCGTTCTCGGGCTGATTTCCCTGCTCGGTGAACCGGGGCAGGATGCCAAGCCGCATTTCGCCCTGCACTGCGTCGTCAATCACGCCCTCGTCGTCCGCGACGAAGACCTGCGCAAGGCAGCCTGCCTGGCGATCGCCTCGCAGTTGGAGAACGCGGCGCTGCTGGCGGTGAACCGGGAATACCTCTGCCAGGAGCTGCAGTGGGCCGGCCGTGACGAGGCCTGCCCGCCGCTCGGAAAAGCGGTCCTCGACGGCGCTGTGACCGATGCCGCGTCGGCCGCGCTCGTGGCGATCGGCGGCGAGCGGGCAGCCGCGCAGTTTCGCGCCGCCCTGCCCAACGCGACCGGCAGGGCGCGGTTGAACGTGATCAACGCGCTGGCGGCGCTCGCCGATCCGAAGGCCGGGGATGCTTTCAAGGCAGCCCTCGGCGACGAGGACCGCGAGGTACGGATGGCGGCGGCTGCCGGCCTGGGGCGGCTCGGCAGTCCGGAATCGGTCGAGGTGCTCGTCGCCGCGGCCGATGCCGCCGAGGGCTGGGAGCGGACGCAGGTCACGAAGTCGTGCCTCGTGCTGGCGGAGAAACTCGCCGCGGCGGGGAACAGGGGGGCCGCCCGAAAGATCTACGGGCATCTGTACCGCACCCGGACCGACAGACGCGAACTCCACGTCCGCGACGCCGCGATGCGCGGCCTGGCGGCAGTCTCGTAGCGGACCGTCGGCCTCGTCCGCGCCGCCTGCCTGCACGTCGGGCTCGAGGCCGGTATGATGGGAGAGTTGTCGGGAGCGGACGCGTCGGAAGGCGTGCCGTGGCCACGGCCGACGGTCTCGGGGTGCCACGCCATGCATGTGTCGCGGAGTTGCGAACCGCTGCGGCTCCTCGCCTGGGCCGTCGTGGCCGGGGCGGGGCTCGTTCTGCCGGCCCGGGGCGATGCTCCGCCCGCCGCCCGCCGTGACGCGGAGTTCGACCGCGAGCCGTCGTGGACGATTCCCACGCCGGCCGAGATCGAGGCCCGGGGATCGCGCTGGCTCGAGGCGCTCGCGGCCACCACCCCCGCCGAGTCGCTGGCCCGCGGGCGGGCGGCCTGGAGCCGGCCGCGCGACGCGACTGCCGACGCGCTCGACCGCATCGTGGAGACCGCCGCCGCGATCGACGGCCGGGTCGCCGACCTGAACCGCGTGGTCACCGGCCGCGGGCATCTTGCCGGTCCGCCGGAATGGCTGCGGGATGGAACGCTGCCGACGTTCGCCCGCGAGGCGCTGGCGCTGTGGGCGGGGCGGGAACTGGTGCGGCACGACCGGTTCGACGAGGCGCTGCCGTTCCTGGCGGACCTCGACCCCGGCACGGCCGTTGATCCGGCGACGCTGCTCTTCTGTCGGGCGGCCTGCCAGCACTGGCTGCTCGACTCGGCCGCCGCCCTCGAGACGCTCGACACGCTGCTCGAGCGGCAGGGGCAGATTCCGCTGCGGTACGAGCGGCTGGCCCGCATGCTCCGGGCCGACGCGGCGGCGCTCGATACCGGGTCGCTCGACCACATCGCCCGGCGGATGCGCGACGTCACGCGCCGGCTCGATCTCGGCGGCGCCGGGCCGGCCACGAGAAAGGTTCAGGACGGCGTGGTCGAGTCGCTCGACAAACTGATCGAGTCGCTTGAGAAGCAGCAGGAGCAGTCCGCGGGCGCCGGCGCGGGGGCCGGCGGTGGCGGTGGCGGCCGGCAGGACGGCCAGGCCAGACCGATGGACGAGAGCCGGCTCGCCGACGGCAAGGGACGCGGCGACGTGCAGAAGCGGGAGATCCCCGCGGGCGACGCCTGGGGCAGCCTGCCGCCGCATCGGCGCGAGGAATCCCTGCAGCAGATCGGCCGGGAGTTTCCCCCGCACTACCGCGAGGCGATCGAACAGTATTTCAAGCGGCTGGCCACGGGGGAGAAGGAACGTTGAACACCGGCGCGGACCATGATGCGCCGGCCCGCGCGACCGTCGCGGCCCGGCGGCGGTTGCCGGCTGTCGTGGCCGCCTGCCTGGTGGCGGTCGCCGTCCCGGTCGTGGCCGTGGCGCTCGACGTGCGGCTCGAAATGACGGACGGGGCGGTCGTGTCGGGCGTCCTCGAGTCGATCAGCGAACGGGAGGTGCGGCTCGCCGCGCAGGCAGCCGTTCCCGTGGCCGCCGTGCGCCGGGTCGTGGTCAATCGTCCCGCGGATGGCGCGGGCCGCGAGCCGCCGGCGCGGGTGACCGTCGTGGGGGCGGATGGACTGCGATTGACGGGGGACGATTTCCTCTGCGCGAACGGCCGGGCGACGATTCTGCGCGACGCGGGGCGGATCGAACTGCCGAGCGGTCTCGTCCGGACCGTCGCCTTCCGGGCGGAGGGAAGGGGCGATCTGGCTGCGGCGTGGATGGCCGCGATTCCCGAGAGCCCGGCCGGCGACCTGGTGGTGGTCGCCCGGCAGCAGGACAAGGAAGGGCCCGGGTTCGAACTGGTCGAGTGCGCCATCTCGGCGGTCGATGCCGAACAGGTGGCCGTCGTGCTCGACGAGGAGACGATTCGCGTCAACCGGGGGAAGGTGGTCGGGCTCCACTGGCTGCGACCGGCGGCGGCAGCCGCCGCGGGCACGGCGGTGGAGGTCGCCGGTGGCGGCCTGCGCGGTGGCAGCGTCGCCTGGACGCCGGAATCGCTCGAGATCGACGGCGTGGTGAAACTGCCCGGACGAATGCTCAGGACGATCGACTACGCGGCCGGCCGCACCGTGCAGCTGGCGACGCTGACGGCGGAACGCACGACCGTCGAGCCGTTCTTCGGCGGCCTGGTGACGTTGGAGGGCGGGGCCGATTTTTTCGCCCCGCGATTTCTGCCTCCGGCCGCCGCCAACGCCGGCGGGCTCGTGGTCCGGCCGCGGACCGTCGTCGTCTGGCGGGTCCCGGCCGACAGTCGCCGCTTCCGTGCCCGCCAGTCGGCCGGGGCGGCCGAGGGACGCCGACCCGCCGAGGTGACGATCCTCGCCGATGACCGGGAGGTGTTCCGCAGCCCGGCGGCGGGCCGCGAACCCGCGGCGGCCGACGTTCCAATCGACGTCGACGTCGCGACGGCCCGACGGCTTACGATCCGGGTCGATTTCGCCGCCGGCGCGGGGCCGGTTGGGCCGGTCTTGTTCCACGACCCGGCCTTCGAGAGGTGACTTGCCGCCGATGGTCGCCGGAGTGCCGTCGCCGACGCGGTCTGCCACGGTCCACGTGTGGTCGGCGGCGCTCTGCGCCAACGCGGTGTTGCTGGCCGTTGCCGCGGCCGCCGCGGAACCGGCCGCCGAGGTACTGGCGGCACAGCGGCAGCGGATCGAGGCGATCCGCCGGGCCAGCCCCGCCGCGGTCTCGATCTTCGCCGGCGCCGCCGGCGGCGGCTCGGGAGTGCTCGTCGATCCCGCCGGCTACGCGCTGTCGAATTTCCACGTCACCCAGCCGGCCGGGGCGGCCATGACCTGCGGGCTGGCGGACGGCCGGCTCTACGATGCCGTCATCGTCGGCATCGACCCGACCGGAGACGTGGCGCTGGTCAAGCTCCTCGGCCGCGACGATTTTCCATTCGTGCCGCTCGCCGACAGCGACACGGTCGAGCCGGGCGACCCATGCTTCGCGGCGGGCAACCCGTTCCTGCTGGCGACCGACCTGCGGCCGTCGATCAGCGCGGGGATCGTGTCAGGCGTCCATCGCTACCAGTTTCCCAGCGGCACGATCCTCGAATACGCCGATTGCATCCAGGTCGATGCGGCGATCAATCCGGGCAACTCGGGGGGCGGCCTGTTCGACTTCGCCGGCCGGCTGATCGGTGTGAACGGCCGGGCATCGTTCGACAAGCGCGGCCGGGTGAACGTCGGCGTCGGTTACGCGATCTCCGCCAACCAACTGCGAAACTTTCTCGGCGGGCTGCGCGGCGGACGGATCGTCGATCATGCCACGCTCGGGGCGGTCGTCGCCGCCGCGGCCGACGGTTCGGTGTTCGTCTCCGACATCCTCGAGTCGTCCGACGCCTGGCGGCGCGGCATCCGTCACGACGACGAGGTGGTGGCGCTCGCCGGCCGGCCGGTGCGGACGGTCAACGCCTTCAAGAACATCCTCGGCACGCTCCCCGCCGGCTGGCAGGTGCCGATCGTCATCCGGCGCGGCGGGCGCCGCGTGGAGAAACTGGTCCGGCTCACGGGCGTGCACACGGCCGCTGAACTGGCCGTGATCGTGGCTGGCGAGGAGCGGCCCGCACGCGGTGCGCCGGCGCCCGATCCGGAGCCGGCCCCCACGCCGCCCGCCACGGTTCCGGCCGCTGTTCGCGGCTTGTATGAATCGCGGCGCGGCTACGCCAATCACCACTTCAACGTGCTGGAGCGGGATCGGGTCGCGAAGGCGGTCATGGGACGCGGACCGGCCGCCGGGCCCGGGGCGTGGACGCTGGCCGGCCGGACGGCCCGTGGCGGCGACTTCCGCATCGTCGTCGGCGACGACGCCGCCACGATCGAACTGCCGACCGGCGTCTCCCGCATCGATCCGCGCGGCGAACTCGACCGCAGTCCCGAGCCGCCCGGCAGCGGCGGGCTGCTCGCGGCGCTCGCGCTCTGCCGTCGGCTGGTCCGGGAGGGGCCGGCGGCGGTCGGGAGGACGACCTACCTGGGAACGGCACCCCGCGACCCGCGGGCGCTCGCGGTCGGCACGATGCCCGAATTCGTGGACGTGCTCGAGTCGGCGGTGGCCGGTGTCGAGGCCCGGTTCTTCGTGGCCGGCGACGGGACGTTGACCGGCATCGACCTGTGGACCGATCCGGATGCCGATCCGTGCGAACTGCGGTTCGGCAGGACGCGGGAGGGCGCGGACGTGGTCGAGGCGTTCCGGGGCAGCGAGCCGTTCGAGACGTTCACCGTGACCGGGTCGGCGGCCGGGGAGGAGAGGCGATGAGGCTGTCCGGCTGCCTGACCGTGCTGGTCGCGATCGCCTGCGGGACCGCGGCAGCCGCGCCGGAGACTCCGCGGCAGACGATCGCCGGGGCAGCACGCAAGGTGGTGAAGATCTACGGCGCGGGGGGGCTCCGCGGGCTGGAGTCGTACCAGTCGGGCTGCCTCGTCTCCGCCGACGGCAGGATCGTGACCGCGGCGAGCACGGTGCTCGACTCTCCCGAGATCGACTGCGTGCTCGACGACGGCCGCCGGTTTCCGGCCACGCTCATCGGCGTCGATCACGGCCGCGACCTCGCCCTGCTGTCGATCGTTGCGGAAGGGCTCCCCTGCTTCACGCTCGCCGCCGGGGAGCGGGCCGCGGCCGGGACGCGGGTGATGGCGCTGGCGAACCTGTTCGGCGTGGCGGTCGGCGACGAGCGGGTGACGGTGCAGCGCGGCGTGATCGCGGCCGTGGTGCCGCTCGAGGCCCGCCGGGGCGCGGCCGAGGCGCTCTACAAGGGAGACGCCTACGTGCTCGATTTCACGACGAACAACCCCGGCTCGGCCGGCGGCGCGCTGGTCGATTCCCAGGGCCGGCTGCTCGGCATGCTTGGCAAGGAACTGCGGTCGGCGGTGACCGGCGTGTGGCTCAATCACGCGCTTCCCATGGACGAGATCGTTGCCGGCTGCCGGGCGATCGAGGCCGGGGGCGCGGCCCCCGCCGCCGTGGCGGCGCCGGCATTCAATCCCCGCGCGCTCGGGATCGTGCTCGTGCCCGATCTCCTCGAAGGGACGCCGCCGTTCGTCGAATCGCTCGTGCCGGAGTCGGCCGCGGCCCGCGGCGGCCTGCGGCCCGACGACCTCGTGATCGCCGTCAACGGGCGGTCGGTCGCCTCGCGGGCCGCGCTGCGGCGGGCCCTCGGCGGCCTCGCCCCCGGCGATCCCGTCACGGTCACCGTGGTCCGCGGGGACGAGGTGCTGGCCTGCGACCTCGGGCCGCTTCCGCGCGTCGAGGGACGACGATGAGCGGATCGATCGCGTGGCGTCGCCGTGGCGGGATCCGGAATCGTGCCGGTGTGCGGTCCACGTTCGCGGGGGCCGTGCTGCTGCTGGCCGCGATCGTGGCCCCGGCCGGCCGGACCGATGAACCGACGCTGGCGGAGGAGGCGGCGTTCCGCGCGGCGGTGGACCGGGTGGCGGGGGCCGTGGTCCGTCTCGAGCCGGTCGCGTCGAGCGCCACGGGCGGCGGCGGGGGCGAAGGTGTTCCCGGGGCCGGCCCGTCGAGCGGGCTCGTGGTCGATGCCGATGCCGACGCGGGGAAATCGTGGATCGTCACCAGTTCGTTCGCGGTGCCCGACGACCTCGACCAGATCGTCGTCGTCCGGCCCGATGGCACGCGCGGCGTGGGGCGGGTCGTGGGACGGGATCGAACGCGGGCCGTGGTGCTCCTGGAGACGGCCCGGATCGAGGCCGCGCCGCGGCTGGCCGTGACGCCGCGAAGCGAACTGGAGCCGGGCCAGTGGGCGATCGCCGTCGGCCGCGGCTGGAACCAGCCCGCGCCCGGCGTGTCGGTGGGGATCGTGTCGGCCACCGACCGCTGCTGGGGGCGGGCCGTGCAAACCGACGCCGCCGTGTCGCCGGCCAACTACGGCGGGCCGCTCGTGGACATCGCGGGCCGGGTCATCGGACTGCTCGCGCCACTCCCCGCCGACACCGCCGGCATGCAGCAGGGCACCGAACTCTACGACGCCGGCATCGGCTTCGCGGTTCCGCTGGAGGACGTGCTCCGCGTGCTGCCCAGGCTCAGGCAGGGGGACACGCTCGTGCCCGGCATTCTCGGGATCACGTGGCAGGGCACCGACCTGATCAACGGGCCGCCCGTGATCGGCTCCTGCCGCAGCGGCTCGCCGGCGGCGCGGGCCGGCCTGCGGGCGGGGGATCGGATCGCCGGGATCGCCGGCCGAGAGATCAGGCGGATCGCCGACGCCCGGCACCAGCTCGTGCCCCGATACGCCGGCGACGAGATCGACCTGACGATCGACCGAGCGGCGACATCCGGCCGGGAGAAGATCGCGGTCCGGGTGACGCTGGGCGATCGTCTGCCGCCGTGGAAGCGGGCCACCCTCGGCGTGCTGCCGGCGGCGCCGGCCCACGCGGATGAGCAGGCCGAGCGTGGTGTCGAGGTGGCCGGTGTGTTTGCCGGCGGGCCGGCGGAACGGGCGGGCATCCGCGTCGGCGACCGGATCGCGTCGGTCCGGACGGCCGCGGCGACGGGGGACGACGCCGCGGTGCCGGTCGCCACGGCGGCGGATCTCGTCGGCGTCCTGGCCGGCGTGGAGCCGGCCGCGACCGTCGCGATCGGCTACGTGCGCGACGGCAAGCACGCGACGGCCATGGTCGTCGCAGCCGAGGCCTCGACCGATCCGGCGGCGGTGCTGGCGGCGCTCGGCGATCGCGCCGCTGGCGCGGACGTCGGCGGCCTGCCGGCCGGCGCGGCCGATGCAGCGACCGTGATCAAGTTGGAACTGCCCGACGACCGTCAGCGGCCGGTCGCCGTGGTGCCGACGGCCCGAGCCGCCGGGCCGTTGCCGCTGCTCGTCTACTGCGGCCCGCCACGGGGCCCGCTCGACGAGGCGGCGGCCGCCGCGTGGAAGGCCGCGGTGGCCCGCAGCGGCGTCGCCGTGCTGCTGCCCGGGTCGCTCGATCCACAGCGTTGGGGGCCGGCCGACATCGCCGCCATCGGTCGCGGCGTGCTCGCGCTCGAGACGCGGCGGCCGATCGATCGACAACGGATCGCGATCGCCGGGGCCAAGGCCGGCGGGGCCTTTGCCTGGCTGGTGGCGGAGCGGTTCGGTCCGCAGGCCCGGGGCGTGGCGGTCATCGACGCGGGGCTGCCGCGGCAGGCGACGATCGAGCCCGTCGATCCGCTGCACTGGAAGTGGGTTCTCTTCGGCGGCGGGGAGGGGACCGACCGGCAGCCCCGGATCGCGGCCGACCGCCGGCGGCTGATGGAGGCGGGGTATCCGGTCGGGAGCGTTCCCGCCGGTGACGCCGCCCCGCCGGCCGACCTCCTCTGCCGCTGGGTGGCGGTGCTGGGGCTGCTGTGACGGCGGTCCTCGATCCGCCCCGCGTCTGTCATGCCGACGACGCGATCGTCGTGGTGGATAAGCCGGCGGGGATGCCGAGCGTGCCGGCGCGAACGCCGCTGGATCCGGCCTGCGTGGCGGCGCGGCTGGTGCAGGAGTTCGGCCAACTCGAGGCAGCCCACCGGCTCGACCGCGACACGTCGGGCCTGCTCGTGCTGGCCCGGACGGCGGCGGCACGGGCGGCCCTCGGGAGGGCGTTCGAGGGCGGCGCGGTGGAGAAGCGGTACGTCGCGGTGGTCTGCGGCGAGCCGCCGATCGCGGTGGGGGTGATTCACCAGCCGCTCGCCCCCGATCCGGACCGGCCGCCGCGGCAGCGGGTCGATCCGATCCTCGGCCGGCGGGCGACCACCCGCTGGCGGCTGCTGGCAAGGGGCGCGGCCGGCACGCCGGCTAGGGGGCATGCGCTCGTCGAACTCGAGCCGCTCACGGGACGATCGCACCAACTGCGCGTCCACATGGCCTGGCTCGGCTGTCCGCTGCTCGGCGACCGGCTCTACGGCGGGCGTGTCGCCGATGCCGGCCGGCTGGCGTTGCACGCGTCGGGGATCGCCTTCCCGCATCCATTCGATGGTCGCGAGGTGCGGCTGTCCGCCCTGCCGAGCGGTGATCCATGGGACTGGTTTTCGCTCGCGGAAGGAACCTTGCAGGCGTGACCTGTTCCCGGCACAGCCGGGAGTCACGCGGCAGCGGGCAGGAACAGGCCGTCGAGCAGGATCTGCACGTGCTCCTGCCGGGCGTAAGCGAGGGTTTCCTCCGCGATCGCTTCGCAGGCCACGATGCCGACCGTTGCCAGGCCGGCCCGGTTGAGCGAGTCTGCTCGGCGTTTGACCCGCGTCACATCGTCGCGGTCGGCGGTGCACGACACCTCGACGAGCAGATGTACCGGCTGGCCTTCGTGTCTGGCTGTGGCGACGATGTCGGCCCGCAACAGGTCGTCCCGCTCGGCATCGGAAAGCCGTTCTTCGACACTTTCGATGACGTCGATGAGCTCGATGACCCGGCACTTTCGGTAGACGCGGCCCACGTATGCCGGCAGGTGCCGGGAGATAAGGATCTCCAGCGACCGGCCATCGAGCTTGTCAAGGCGAATGAGCATCCGCGTCTGGACTCGTGCCAGTTCCTCCACAACGCGTTCCGTTCGAGACTGGGCGACGGACAACTCCTTGACGGTCCCTTCGGTGCGAGTCTGGGCTTCGGTGAGTTCCTCGACACGGGTCTCAGTGCGCCTCTGGGCTTCGGCGAGTTCCTCGACACGGGTCTCGGTGCGCCTCTGGGCCTCGGCGAGTTCCCCGACGCGGTTCTCGGTGCGAGTCTGGGCTTCGGCGAGCTCCTCGACGCGGGTCTCGGTTCGATTTTGGGCGAGCGCGAGATCCTTCACGACTGCCGTGAGTTCGTGGAAGTCGGACCGCGTCGGGAGGTCGGCACGGGCGTCCATCACGACATTCGCAAGCAGGGAAGCCTGCTTCTCCGGAAATGCTTCGAGAAGGCGATCGCGGATCTCTGGGACGGTGGCCATTTGAACCAATCTCGGTGATGGAAGTGTACCGGATGCGGGAAGAGTGTACGGATGAACATTCTTGTGTCAAGCAGTGGCAGGGCGGGTGGGGAGCGACGCCGATCGGCTGACGGCCTGCCAGTAGCGGGAGAATCGGCCGAGGTCGTTGGCCCGGGAGCGGTCGCAGAATGCCGGCCAGTCGCGAACGACCACCGGGGTCGAGGCCGCGATCATGCCGGCGGCCCGCCGCACCCGGGGGCAGGGAGTGTCGGCCAGCGCGATGCCGTCGCAGCCGAGTGCCGCGGCCCTGTCGGTGAGAATGTCCACCGCCGCGCCGACCCGGATCTCGATGCCTGGCACGTCGGCGAGGCACTCGAGCAGGAACACGAGCCGCGCGAGTGCCGGCCGCTCGGCGGTCAGCCAGCCGGGATCGACGACGAACAGCCGCGGTGACTCGGGGAACGCCACGGCCGCGGGACTCGCCGCGGACGCGGCATCCAGCGTCAGCCAGACGAGCGGCCGCGACGGAGGCGCTGCGCCGGCATCCGGGACAGGAAGCCAGGGAGCAGCCGGACGGATGCGCAGGGGCGGCCGCGGTGTCGCCGCGGACGCCGGGTGGAACAGGCGTGCCGCAAGGTCGTCGTACGACCCCTCGACGTCGCAGCGGCCGAGGACCGGGCAGCCGCGGCAGTGAATGCCGCTCGTGAACGTCTCGAGGTTCTCGCGATTGAAGAGGTAGGGCCGGGCGGCGAACGTGCCGGCCACCCACTGCCAGGAGAGGTGATTGCTCGCCGGGTCGCCATCGAGGAGATGACGCAGGAACCAATCGGCACCGGTCCGCCAGTGGACGCCGCGGACGTGCACGAGCCACGAGGCCAGCCACATGCGCTCATGGTTGTGGAGCCAGCCGGTGTCATGGAGCCGGCGGACGAAGGCGTCGATGCAGGCCATGCCGGTCCGGGCCGCGAGGACGTCCTCGGGCAGGTGGTCGAGAGGCGGTCTGCGGGGCACCGCCGCGGGGAGTTCGATGTCGTGATCGATCCCGTCGCCGAGCGCCGCATGCACCTGCCGCCAGTAGTCCCGCCAGGCGAGCTCCGAGACGAGTTTTTCGGCGTCCTCGGGACGGGCGACGCGGGCCAGCGCCGCGTCGCGGACTTCGGCGAGCGAGAGGACGCCGTGGCGGATCCAGGGAGAGAGCATCGTCACGGCGCCGGAGACATGGTTGCGCGACCGGGCGTAGGCGACGGGATCGATCGTGGAGAGCCGGGCGGTCGCGGCCTCGCGGCCTCCGCGCGGCCAGTCGGCGGCCGCCGCGGCCCCGGCCGGGGGAACGACCGCATCCGGAAATAGGTCTGCCAGTCGCGTCGCCAGATCGGCCCGCCGGAGCCGGGTGAGCGGCCCGAGATCGAGTTCGGGAGTCAGCAGGGATGAACGCTTGGGAAGCATCGCCTCATTCTCGCGTGTGACGTATTCGGAGTGGCTGCCACGGCTCGCCCGGCCCGGAGACCAGGCTGCATGGCTGCATGCCCTTTTCGTGGGCAGGCCGTGCATTGAAATCGTGCGGGTCGATTCGGGGAGAGCCGGTTTTTCGACCGCAACGAAAATATCTTTGGCTGGTGCCGGCGGGATGAAAAAGGGCGGAAATATCGGGGGTTTATCGGGCTTCACGGCCCGCTGGTCCGCGGCCGATGGAAGCGACCGCGCTGCCTCCGGCACAGGCTTTGCTCAGCGAACGGCCGAGGTGTGTGCAGGCAGTTCCCTGCCACCCGGACGGTCACCTGCTGCGGAGGTGGGCCCGTTCGGCCGAGTTCCTTCCTTCTGGAGTCGCATGATGCGTTCGTTCTCGAAGGCCCCGCTCGGGGTCTGCGGGCAGGTTCTGCCCGCGTGGTCGAGTCTTCTCCCGGCACTGTGCCGCGGAGCCTTTTTGGTCGTAGCGCTGGCGTCCTGTGCCGGCGGTCTGGTGTTGGCTGAGGATGTAACGGCTGCCGCCGCTTCGGCGCCTGCCGCCGATCCTGCGGCGGCACCCGCTCCTCCCGCGATTCCGACGACGGAAGAAATCGTCCCGAAGTTGTGGATGGCAGCCGACACGGTGTGGGTCCTCGTGTGCGGCATGCTCGTGTTTTTCATGAATCTCGGCTTCGGCTGCGTCGAGTCTGGGTTCGCGCGGGCGAAAAACTGCGTCAACATCCTGTCGAAGAATTTCGTGGTGTTCGCCGCCACGACGCTGGCCTATTTCCTCTTCGGCTGGGATCTGATGTTCGGCACCGGTGACGGAGGGCTGATCGGCAATTCCGGCTCCTGGATGGTTGGCGGCGCTGATAATAGTCCGATGATCGGCGCGGATGCGGCGATCGGGGGCAAGTACGCTGGTGTCTACCCCTCGATCGCTTGGGCCACGGTGCCGCTGTGGGTGAAGTTCTTCTTCCAACTCGTGTTTGCCGGGACGGCCGCCACGATCGTGTCGGGAGCCGTGGCGGAGCGGATCAAGTATCACGCGTTCGTCATCTTCAGCTTTCTGATGGCCCTCGTGATCTATCCGGTCACCGGCCACTGGGTCTGGGGATACGGGTATCTGGCCGCCAAGTGGAATTTCTGGGACTTCGCCGGTTGCACGGCGGTCCACTCGGTCGGTGGTTGGGCCGCGCTCACGGGAGCGATCATTCTCGGTCCACGGATCGGGAAGTACGGTCCTGACGGCAAGCCGCGGGCCCTGCCGGGGCACAACATGATGGCCGCGTTCATCGGCTGCCTCGTGCTCTGGTTCGGCTGGTTCGGGTTCAATCCTGGCAGCACGTTCGGTGTCGCCGCCGATGGCGGGGCACTGGCCGCCACGGTGGCCGTCAACACGAACCTCGCGGCTGCGGCGGCAACGCTCACGGCCACGCTCGCCGCATGGATTTTGCTCGGCAAGCCAGATATCGGCATGACGCTCAACGGGTGCCTTGCGGGGCTCGTCGGGATCACGGCCTCCGCGGCATTCACGAACGCGCAGTGTTCGCTGCTCATTGGCGCCATTGCGGGCGTGTTGGTGGTGTTCGCGGTGCTGTTCTTCGACCGGATCAAGGTGGACGATCCGGTCGGTGCCACGAGTGTGCATCTTGTCTGTGGCATCTTCGGCACGCTCTGCGTCGGCTTGTTCACAACGTCCGACCTGAGCACCACGCAGGCGATCGGGCCCTATGGTGTGGCCGCCGTCGGCGGCCCCACGGCGGGCCTGTTCTTCGGCGGTGGTACGAAGCAACTCATCGCCCAGATCGTCGGCGTGCTCGCCGTCGGGGCGTACGTCGTGCCGGTTTCGGCGATCTGCTGGTTCATCATCAAGGCCCTCGTCGGTCTCCGCGTCTCGCCGCAGGAGGAAGTCGAGGGGCTCGACATCGGCGAGCACGGGAACGAGGCCTACCACGGCTTCGTCATGGTGCGGACCGAGTAGCAACGTCCAGAAGGATGCCCCACCGGCTTGGGTGGGCACTCCGCCTCGCTCGCCCAGGCCGGGGCATCCTTTCTTTCGCGCCGTCGCCGCCGTCCCGGCGTCGGCGTCGGCTTACGGTCGCCGGGCGGAGCCCGGCTCCCGCGTCGGGCTCCGCCCGACGCGCGTTGCTGGAGGCCTTG
>JBIKKQ010000300.1:0-3037 GCA_044360305.1 Pirellulales bacterium | reverse complement strand
TCGAGCAGCCTCTGCGACCTCGAGCGGCGGGCACGAGGGCGACCGCGCGGCTCAGCCCGGGAGGAAGAGTTCCGCCGGGGAGAGGGCGGCCTCGGGGAGGGCGAGCGGACGCACCAACTGATCGCCGGGACGATCAACGATGCTCATAGTTCGGATTGCCACGGGAAAATACGTCACAACGAGCAGATCGACATTCGAGTCGGGCCAGGGCCTACCAGACGCATAGAAACCGAACTTCACGACCCGATCCGGCGCACGATGCCGAGCCGCGGGCATATCCAGGCATCATTCCCGGCCCGCCCGCCCGCGATGCCTGCAATAGTTCTTCGAGTCCTCGACGGACGACTTGTTCTCCAAGTCCACGTCGTTGTAGCTGTGCCTGGTTCCCCAGCCGAAGATGCTCTCGAACCAGGGCAAGAGCCGGCTGTTCTCCAGGCTCTTCTGGAAATAGACCTCGTGCTCCTTCTCCTTGATCCCCATCTCGTACAAGTCTTTGTCGTGAGCGGTGATCCCGAGTTCGTTGAAGTAGCGCATCATGACGAAATACTCGCAGACGTTTCCGCTCTCCAGCCTTCCCGCGAAGAAGTAGGGCATGAACCAGCCGATGACGTGGCAGCCCATCGAGAGAATCCTGCCGATGATGTGGTATTTGATCTCGTTGTAGCGCGAGGGCTGGATTCCGTACTGCTGCATGATCGAGAACACGACCTCCCGATGATGCCACTCGTCGTTCTCGATCTGCGCGATGGCCCGCTTCTCGTCGGGGTTCCGCACCGATCCGGCGTGGCCGACGTAGGCAAATGCCGCCGCCCTCTCGGCTGAGTAGGCCATCTGCAGGAGCTTGACGAGCCTCGGGTGGTCGATGGTCGGCGACTGGTTCACGATACCTCGGTAACCGTGGGACTCGTTCGTTCGTTAACCCCAGAGCACGGGTGCCGAGTTTTTCGGCAGCGGGTCATTCTTACACGGTTCTTACAACTTCCTCGCAGGGGCCGCGCAACCGACGGGCCGCCAGGGGGTATCTCTTCTCGTGGCTTGGCTCGTGGCTTGGCGAACCCGCTCGGAAAGCGGACAGTGAGTTACTGCCGTCGCGGGCCACGTGATCCCCATGGAGAATGCGACCATGCACACGAAGCGATCGATCGACAGCGGCTCGAATCTGCTCGCCGCCTTCCTGCTCGCGGGCTTGGCCGCGGTGCCGGCCGCGGCCTTCGCGCAAGGCCAGGCCTCGGCTCCCGCGACGCCCGCCGCGGCCGCGGCCAAGCCCGATCCAGCGATCCTCCTCGAACGGGCCCGGAAGAAGATCAAGGTCGATCACGACGTGGCCGGCGCCGTGGCGGCGTATCGGGAGGTGATCGAGAAGCACCGGGCCGATCTCGCCCACGCCCGGCCGGCGCTGCGCGAGCTGCTCGATCTCTGGGTGGAGGTGCAGGGGAACGAGGCGGCCGCGGCGGCGATCCGCCCGGCGGCGGAAAAATATCTCGACATGCAGCGGCCGATCGACCCCAAGGCCGCCGCGGCGCGGACCGACGACGACCTGGCCCGCGACCTGCTCCTCAAGCCCTGGCTGGTGACGCTGAAGTTCGACAAGGCCCCGCTCAAGGAGGTGCTCGCGGAGATCACCCGGCAGTCGGGCGTGGCGATCAGTACTGGGGCGGTGCCCCAGCCGTTCGATGCGGCCAAGTACAGGGCGTTTCATAAAACACTGAAGCATTATGCGGACCTGCCCGAGGAGGAACGCAAGGCCATGCAAGCGGAGGCCAAGGCGATGAAGCCCGATCTTGGACCCGACGGCGAACTAGACCACTTGTTGCGCGAATGGGCTGTCGCGGCGGGTCAGGAGGGTGATGACTGGATAGATGACGCGCTGGCTGAAACCGGTTCCTACTGTGAACGCCTCGTCCAAGCGGTCGCATGCGAGATCACGATCAACGTCACTCAAGTGAATGCCTGGGCGGCCATCGATGCCGCAATGGCTCAACTGCCGAAGGGGCTGCCTGTGAGTGCACGTCTTGAATCCGCATCAGTCGTCATTGACGGCGAAGGGGCTGACGCCGCGCAGCGGGTCTACAACGGACGAATGCGAATCGGCAGGCCGGAGTCGGGAACCGTACGGAAACTTTCCGTCGTTGGAGCAGCGAAGAAGTCGCAGCTCGCAATGGACATCGACGTCACGCGCGAACCTGGACTACCGACAGCGCGATTTGTCGTCGGGTGCTTGATTGGCACCGACGCGCAAGGCCGGAAATACACCATCAACCCTCCTCTTGCATTACGGGGCAAGCTCTTGACGGCATTTGCGGATGTACCAGCCGACGTCCAAGAGTTCGTTTCACTTGCCGGCGAAGTCGCAGGAACTGTTGTCGCCGAGAAAAGCGAATATCGCCTTCCGCTCGCCAAGGGGAATCACCTCACAATCCCCGGTGGAACGCTGACGGTGCAGGCCATCAACAGGAATCAGGGAGCCACCGTCGTCACGCTGGCCGGGGTCGTGGACCGTGATACGACCCTTCCAGTGACCGAGTTCTCGGATGGCACAAAGTTTGCGGGCAATCAGGGCTTAAGGATGATGGGTATGGAAGGTGTATTTGGTGGGTTCGAGGAGGTCATGGAGTTGGCAGATGGAAGGCGAATTCAATCACGACGCAGGTCAAGGACAGGAAAGGAGTCAGCGCTTGTGATCACTCTCGAGTTCGCCACCGGATCCGCGGAGCCAACGGCGCTCATCTGCGCCATACCCACCAAGGAAATTCCTTTTGTGTGCCCCTTCGAGTTCAAGAACGTGAAGTTGCCGTGAGCGGGAAACCAGCCTCGTGTGACACGGCGGCCGTGATCGGTGAGCGAAGGCCCATGGCCCCAGAGCAGGTGCCACGATGACGCGTTGGCGACGGTCGCTCGACCGCTGGCCCTACTTGCTCGTCGCTGGATCGGCCGCGGTGCTCGCGGTACTGGCGTCGCTCTGGGTCGGCGCGGAGATCGGCCGCGAGCGGGTGCGCCGCCGAGGCGAGGACCGGGAACGGGTCGAGCAGGCCGCGAC
>JBIKKQ010000112.1:0-11191 GCA_044360305.1 Pirellulales bacterium | reverse complement strand
CGCGCTCTGTGCCCAGTGCGCAAGCACGCTGGTCGTCATCGGTCGCGAGACGCGGAGCCGGCTCTGGCCGGTGGTGACGTTCCTCTACATGACGGCCCTCGCCTGGCTGGCGGCCTTCGCGACCTATCAGATCGGCACCTGGCTTGGAGGGTGAGATGCAGGATGCGATCGTGATCGCCGTCGCCGTCGGCGCCGCGCTCTGGCTGGCCTGGCGGACGGCCCGGCGGCTCGCGGCCCCGGGCTGCGGTGCGCCCGCCGCCGGGCAGCCGGGTGCCGGATCCTTCGTGTCGCTCGACCGGCTCGTCGCCAGCGCGGCCCGACGGCCGCGGGATGAACGCAGGACCCCGCACGCATGATCGGCCACGACGACATCCGCATCGGCACGGTGGTGCCCGCCCACGACCGCACGGCCGCGGTCATCGGCCAGCTCCTGCCCCACGGCTTCGAGACGTTTCAGATCTCGTTCGGCACGCGGGTCGGAGATTTTGACGTCGCGACGCTGGCCGACGACGTGCGCCGCACGCTCGAAGCCCACCCCTCGACGGCGGGCGACACGCCATCACAGGTCAGCGCCCTCGGCGTCTACGGCAATCCGCTCACCAGCCCCGAGACGGTCGCCGACTGGGAGCGGCTGATCGACGCCGCCGGCGCGTTCGGCTGCGACGTCGTGGCCGGATTCGCGGGCCGCATCCCGGGGCGGCCGGTGCCGGAATCGTTTCCCCGGTTCGGCGCCGTGTTCGGGCCGCTGGCCCGGCGGGCCGAGGACCGGGGCGTGCGGCTGGCCTTCGAAAACTGCGACAAGCGCGGCACCTGGGAGCAGGGGGACTGGAACATCGCCCACGCCCCGCGGGCCTGGGACGGGATGTTCGCCGCGGTGGAGAGCCCGGCGATCGGCCTGCAGTGGGAGCCCTGCCACCAGCTCGTCAGTTTCGTCGATCCCTTGCCCCAGTTGCGGAAATACATCTCCCGGATCTGGCACATCCACGGCAAGGACGCGTCCCTGCGCTGGGACGTCATCCGCGAGCACGGCATCCGCGGGGGCGTGTCCTACGTCCAGCACCGCTTTCCCGGCCGCGGCGAGACCGACTGGCGGGCGATCTTCGACATCCTCCGGATCGGCGGCTGGCGTGGCAGCATCGACATCGAGGGATTTCACGACCCCGTGTTTCGCGACGCCCTCGAAACCACGGGCCAGGTCGCCGCGCTCGAATACCTGAAACGCTGCCGGGGCGGTGCCTTCGTTCCCAACCCGTTCTGAAGCCCCCGCCGCCGCTGCCCCGCCGCCGGCCGCAAAACGACCGAAGCCGTGGCAGCCTGCCGGCCACCACGGCTTCCATGTCGTTCACACCGCGGCCGCATGGGCCGGGCGGTTCAATACATGTCGTAATCGCCGCCATGGCCGCCGGCACCGGCCTTGGCCTTCTGCTCCTTCGGCTTCTCGGCGATCAGGGCATCGCTCGTCAACAGCAGCGTCGAGACGCTGGTGGCGTTCTGCAGCGCCGTCCGCGTGACCTTGGCCGGGTCGATGACGCCGGCCTTGACGAGATCCTCGAACTCGTTCGAGGCCGCGTTGTAGCCGAAGTTGCCGCTGCCGCCGAGCACCTTCTCGCAGACGATCGAGCCGTCCTGGCCGGCATTCGAGGCGATCATCGTCAGCGGCGCCCGGGCGGCCCGGACGACGATGTTGAAGCCCACCGCCTCGTCCTCCGACAGGCCCTTGGCCTGCACCTGGGAGCTGGCCCGCAAGAGGGCCACGCCACCGCCGGGCAGGATGCCCTCCTCGACGGCCGCCCGCGTGGCGTGCAGCGCGTCCTCGACGCGGGCCTTCTTCTCCTTCATCTCGCTCTCGGTGGCCGCGCCGACGTTGATCTTGGCGACGCCTCCGGAGAGCTTGGCGAGCCGCTCCTCGAGCTTCTCGCGATCGTAGTCGCTGGTCGCAGCCTCGATCTCGCGCCGGATCTGCTCGATCCGGGCCTTGATCTCGCTCGACTTGCCCGCCCCTTCGATGATCGTGGTGTTGTCCTTGTCCACGATCACCTTCTTGGCACGGCCGAGCTCGGCGAGGCCGAGGTTTTCCAGCTTCATGCCCAGGTTCTCGAACACGGCCGAGGCCCCGGTGAGGATCGCGACGTCCTCGAGCATCGCCTTGCGGCGATCGCCGTAGCCGGGCGCCTTGACGGCGCAGACCTGGAACGTGCCGCGGAGCCGGTTGATGACCAGCGTGGCCAGGGCCTCGCCGTCCACCTCCTCGGAGATGATCAGCAGCGGCTTGCCCGCGTTCACCACCGCCTCCAGCACAGGGACGATGTCCTTGACGCTGGAGATCTTCTTCTCGTAGACGAGGATGTAGCAGTCCTCGAGCACGCACTGCATCTGCTGCGGGCTGGTGACGAAGTACGGCGATAGGTAGCCGCGGTCGAACTGCATGCCCTCGACGAACTCGATCTCCGTCTTCAGGCTCTTCCCCTCGTCCACCGTGATCACGCCGTCCTTGCCCACCTTGTCCATCGCCTCGGCGAGCAGGTCACCGATCTCGCCGTCGTTGTTGGCGGCGATCGAGGCGACCTGGGCCATCTCCTTCTTCCCCTTGACGGGGATCGCCATGTCCTTGAGCTTCGCGGCGATGGCGGCAACGGCCTTTTCGATGCCAGTCTTCATTTGCACCGGGTTGACGCCAGCCACCACGGCCCGCAGCCCCTCGTTGAACACCGCCTCGGCGAGTACGGTGGCCGTGGTGGTGCCGTCACCGGCGACGTCACTCGTCTTGCTGGCCACTTCCCGCACCATGCGGGCGCCCATGTTCTCGTAGACGTCCTCGAGGTCGATCTCCTTGGCGACGGTGACGCCGTCCTTGGTGACCGTGGGAGAGCCGAAGCTCTTCTGGAGGATCACGTTGCGGCCCTTGGGCCCGAGCGTCACCTTGACGGCCCGGGCGAGCTTCGCGACGCCACGCCGCATCGCCTCGCGGGCCTCCTGATCGAACACCATCATCTTGGCCATGACTTACTGCTCCTCTGGAGGGGAAATGTTCAGGACGGGAAAGGTGGCCGGGCCAGCCCCGCGGGCTGCCCGACCGAGGTTCGGTTGCGGTCAGCCGAGGATCGCCAGGATGTCGTCCTCACGCATCAGCAGGAGCTCGTCGTCGCCAACCTTGAAGGGTTCGCCGGCGTAGCTCGTGAACACCACGCGGTCGCCCGGCTTGACCTGCAGGGGATGGCGGTGGCCCTTGTCGTCGAGCTTGCCCTCGCCGACGCTGACGACCGTGCCCCGGGCGGGCTTGTCCTTGGCGGAGTCGGGGAGCACGATCCCCCCAGCCGTCTTCTGCTCGCTCTCCTCGCGTTCCACGACCACCCGGTCCCCGAGCGGCATCAGGCTTGCCTTCTTCTTCGACTTTGCGACTGCGACTGACATGCGGTTTCCTTTCAGTGTCGAACTCTTGGCGGACGGCTCGCGCCGCCGGTTCCGGCTGCTCCCGAGCCGCCGGACTTCCCCGGCCCTCCCGAGGAGGGGTCCGACGATCGGCGTTCGCCTGCCAAAGGCCGTCACGGGTCAGCACCGGCCCCGAACTGGGGAGCAACTGGCGCGCCACACGGCACCGAATCCTCCGGGACCGGAACAAGACCGGAAAAACCCCCGTCTTGTCCACGGGTCCCCGGCCCGCTCGCCGGTCGGCCCAACGCGGTGCGACGCTGTCAGAATGGCAGGGCGTCGCGGCACTCCCGCCCGCGGGGCGGACATGGTCGGGCGGCCGCGGCGGTCCAGCCGCGGCGGCGATCGGCTCCCGGTGGCGAGCGTGGCAAATGTGCAGCGCAGCGGCTAGGCTTCGGGATCCGGCCCGGACCCGACTTCCAACGCATCCCGAGGGGCGGCATGAGTCAGTATCGACGAATCGACGCCTCCAAGGTGGGCGACGTGACGGTCGTCAGGTTTCACGACAAGAAGATCCTCGACGAGGCCGGCATCCAGGAGCTCGGCGCGGAACTGTTCGGGCTCGTGGAGGTGGACAACCGGCGGAGCATCGTCCTGAATTTCACCAACGTGGAGTTCCTGTCGAGTGCCGCGCTCGGCAAGCTGATCACGCTCGACCGCAAGGTAAAGGCCCACCAGGGGCGGCTGAAGCTGAGCAACATCCGGCCGGAGATTCTCGAGGTCTTCCAGATCACGAAACTCCACAAGATTTTTGACATCCGGGGCGAGGAGGCGGAGGCGGTCGCGGCTTTCTGAAGTGCTTCGGAGCCGATCCCTCGTCTGTCTGATGGCGGCGTGACGACATGCAACAGGACGCTCTGGCGCCGTGGCGCCGCGAACTTGACTTGCCCAGCGAGCGCGGCGCCAGCCGGCAGATCATGGACGAGTTGCTGGAGCAGCTCGACCGTCACGGCTGGTCAGCGACGGACAAGTTCGGCATTCATCTGGCCGCCGAGGAGGCGATCGTCAACGCCATCCTGCACGGCAACCGACTCGACCCGCGGAAGCGGGTCCACGTGATCTGCACGATCTCGCCGGATCTGTTCCGCATCGACATCACGGACGAGGGGGACGGGTTCGACCCCGCGCTCGTCCCGGACTGCACGCAGGAGGACCGGCTCACGGTGCCGAGCGGCCGAGGCGTGATGCTGATGCGGTCGTTCATGACCCGCATCGAGTACAACGCCAAGGGCAACCGGGTCGTCCTGGAAAAGACCCCGTCCCCGGAGGCGGCCTGACGCCGTCCGCTGGGCATCGCCTTGGCGGGACAAATCGTGTATTTTGTCGCCTAGGTGTGATTCGTGATCCCCGATAGCTCAACGGTAGAGCGGCCGGCTGTTAACCGGTAGGTTGTAGGTTCGAATCCTACTCGGGGAGCTAAGCCACTCTGGCAACGAGTGGCACCAAGAGGCAGGAGGTGGCAAAACCTTCTGACTCTCGTCGTTTTTGCAGGTTGGTGGTCTGGGCACTTCTGCTTCGTGCCACTCCCTGCCACATGCTGCCAACGATCCTTACGTCGCTTTTTACGTCACCCCCAAAAGCGAACCTTCGTGGGGGCGGAAGGACCGAAGGACTCGAACCTCGGCACCCGATGAGCCACGAGCGTCGCGTTGTGCCGCCGCCCCCTGCCCCGCCTCCCGGGGGCTCGCCGTGCCCGCGCCCGCCATGTTCACGACGTTTCCGCATTTGCGCTCTGCTTGAAGGGCGCGAGTCGACCTTGAATGGCTCGGACAGCGTCACCACAGGATGATAGAGACGATGACCGCGAGGTACGCCAGGGGCACGATCGCCGAGGCGATCGCGTTGACTTTGCGGCGGGCCGCGGGGTCGTGTCGCAGGAGCATCTCAACGACGCTGACCAACACCAGCAGGGCCACGAACACGTAGGTGATTATGAACAGCTTGTCGATCACGGTGAGGTAGCCGACGTGCGGCAGGTTGAAACTGATCGCGAAGTGCGTGGCGATGCAGGCCAGCAGCGCCGTAAGGCAGATCGACACCCGGTCCGCGAACGCCTCGAGCGGCACGAGGAACACCGCGCAGGCGATCAAGGCGATGAGCACCACCGGGCCGAATACCGTCCACAGGTAGAAGGCCCAGTTGCGGACGACGTGGATTTTCGCCCGGAACTCCGAGTACCGGTCTTCGCGGCCGGCGAGCCGAAACTCGCGCGACTCGGCCTCGACGCCGGTGGCCCGCAGTTCCTCGAAGGTGCCGTGGAGCTCCCAGCCCGGGGGCTTGGCGGCCGGCACGAGCCGAAGCCGTGAGGCATCGTAGAGAAACGACTGGATCCGCACCTCGAGCGTCTGGCGGTCGAAGGGAAAGCGACGCAGGTCGAGGTCGGCACGGAAGGTGCTCGTCAGGCCCACGGTATGTTTCACGTGTCCCGACGGAAAGATTTCCAGGGACTGATTCGTGATCGTGGGCTCTGCCGTGTTGATGTATTCGATCTGCGGCCACCACATCGACGAGAGCCGCTCTTCCACGGCGCCGTCGGCGAACAGCTGCTCCTCGATGCTGTCGTGGGCGAGCCGCGGATCGTCCCACTCGAACTCCAGGTAGAGATCGGCGTCGAACGTCTCGGCTTTCTCGTCGACCGCGTTGAGGTTGAGAAGGAAGAAGTCGACCGTGACCGTGGTCGTATCGGCGTCCGGAGGCGCGTAGACCTCGGCCGAGGCCGGAGTCACGACACACAGGGCGACGATGATGGCGAGAATGCGACACATGGCGATGGCCGGCACCGGTGCAGGGCGAAAATAGAGATGAGACCGCCACGCCGGCAATACGAATGGCGACCTCGTGAACCAGGCCTTTCTCCGCAAGCCTGGCGCCGTGCGGCCGCCGCCGCCGCCTGAACGAACCCTCCGAAGACGGTTTCTCACCGCCGATTCGTCCCAGCCCTCAGCCGATTCGTCCCTGTGCGAGCCGGAAAGGGTAGGGCGGCCAATGGCACTTCGGCAAGCGTCGGCCGAGCGGGGCGGATCATGAGGAGCAACAGCCGGAACCGATCGGGCTAGATGCGGCCCGATCGTGGAGGTGCGGAGGAGCCTCCTATCCACGCTCAAGGCCGGATTTTTCTCGTCGGCGCAGACCGGCCTTGAAACCGCCCTTTTCAGGGGCCATCCGCACCGTGGCATGGGATCCCGTCTGAGGCTGTGGATGTCGATCACGGGCAACTCATCGGGCGACGCCTGAAAGATCGCCCGGTCGTCGTGGACCTGCACGAGCTCTCCCCAGTTGGTGGGCGGACGAGAAGCGGGAGGATCCCGCAAACGCATCGTCCTAGGCTGGCCAAGCAGGGGTTTCCTTGGCCAGCCGGTGCCGAACAGTCACCGGTGACGTAAGCGGTATCGAGCCCCAGGGTGCTCCCTGCCGGATGGTGCCCGTCCCTGCGCACTTTGGGCCTACGTCGCTTTCTACGTCACCTTCGAGCCGGCTTTGCGGTATTTTCCGAGGAAACAGCAATTCAAACTGTTCCTACTCGGGGAGCTTTCTTCTGCCGCTGCCGTCAGCGCAATTCGACCGTGAGTCGTCGATTCAGCGCGGCTGCCGCCTTCTCGAGTGTGCCAATCGTCACCGACGGATTGTCCGGGTCCAGGAGACGGTCAAGCGCGGCGCGACTCGTCTTCATGCGAGCGGCCATGGCACGTTTTGTGAGCCGCCGCCGCTTCATTTCCTTGGCGATCTGATGCGCGATGACACGCTTCGTCGCCGTGGCCGTGGCCGCCTCGAGGAGCCGGTCTTCCCGCAGGAAATCATCGAAACCGCTTCCGACGTGCTTTTTCTTCATGGGTTACTCCGATCGTAGTTGAGCGAGTCTCCGCCTTGCCGTCATGAGATCCGCTGGCGGTGTGCGCTGGGACTTTTTACCGAACCCGTGCAGCAGAACCATCGTCTGGCCGTCTACGGTGAAAATCACCCTGGCGATCCCGGTATCGACGCGTGACCGCACTTCCCACAGGTCAGTCGCGAGTTTGCGAATCAGAGGCATACCGATCGGCCAGCCACACTGTGCCGTCTTGATATCCTCCCCAATGGTTCGGCGATCCTCGCGCACCAAGGCGCGGAGCCATTCCCGCACGGGCTCGTTGCCTGCTTCTGTCCGAAAGAACACGACCTCCAGGATCGGTCGGCGCGATCCGTGTTCATGACGACGCGACACCATGGAGAAAGTGTACCAGAAGTGGTACGCCCATCAAGGTGCGATGGACCGGTTCTGAGGCAAGCGTTATGCGATACGCGATGCGATTATGGAAGCCGCGACGGTGCATCGATATCAGCTCGACTCCGTGCGGCCTCCTGCGACTTCCTGCGAACTTTCCCGTGCGTCGGATTCTGCGTCGCCCTCGGACATAAATCCGCTTATTACCGCGGACAAAGTCGATTGTTCTCGCTCCTACTCGGGGAGCTACGGCCTCTTTCGCAAGATGTCGCACGAAGCCGCAGGATGACGCAAGTCGTTCTGCGGCTTGTGTTTTTGACACGGGACGATTTTTTCGGTGCGACCTCCTGCGAGCAACTCCTGTATCGGGTTTTTGCGTCGCCGCGCTTCCGCGAACACGTACGGGACCTGCGGATGGCCATGGCCATGAACACGCCCCCTCAGCCCGCCTCATGGCGAAGGTCGTGACGGGATCCTCGCGGGACCAGTCGCATGCCGGCTGGGCGACGACCTGCAGATGAAGGCGACGGCGCCGCCGGAGATGAAATGCTCCAACGAGGCCGTCGCCGCGATCCTGGCTCGCCGTCTCGGCCTGCGTGAGGACGACGCGACGGGAATCTCGATGACCCCGGGGCGGTTACCGCTTCTGTCGCTGCTGGAACCCCTCGGGAATCACGAAGTCTTCCGTCGGGCTGCCGTCGGGCTCGGGGATCAGTTCCAGCATCTCGAGCAGCGGAATCGCGACGTCCTCCTTCTGGAGCAGGGCTGTGAGCGTCTTGGGGGAGATTTTCCTGAGGCCGGGGAGATTCAGCGGGCCTTTCTTCGTGGCAAGGGCTTCGGCGACGGCGACCGCGTCCAGGGAGTCGAGCGCGGTGACCCGAGGAAGAAAGCCGGACCACTTATCGGCGACAGCGAGGGCCTTGGCCGCCTCGGCCGAGAGCCTCGTCAGGCCGGCGAGGGACAAATCGCCCTGATGCTGCCCCAAGGACTGGGCCGTGTCGGCAGACAACGTGGTCAGGCCGTTCAGCGACAGCAAGCCCTTGGACTGCGCCAATGCCTTGGCCGCCTCTTCGGAGAGCGTGGTCAGGCCGTTGAGCCGCAGGCCAAGGGCCTGGTGCTGCGAGAGCGCCTTTGCGGCTTCGGCAGAGAGCGTGGTCAGGCCGTTCAAGGACAGGTCACGCTCGTGCCGCGCCAGTGCCTGGGCCGCTTCGTCGGAGAGCACGGTCAGGTCGTTGAGCGACAGACTGCTTTGGCCGGCGAGTTTCTTGGCCAACGGCACCGAGTCGAGCACCCGGAGCGGCAGGTCGAGCTTCACGGGGATCTTGGCCAGTTCCGCCGCCGTTTCGGGTGACAGCCTGTCGATCGCGGGGCCGGACAGATCGATGGACGGGCCGCGATACGCCTGCAGCGCGGCGGCCGCCTCCGGCGCAAGCTCCCCCCGCAGGCCGGCGATCGAGAGCCGGCCTCGATACCGCGCCAGCTCACGAGCCAGTGCCGGGGTCAAGGGCGGAGCGATGCCCGCCAATCCACGGCCACCGATGAACAACTGCGGCGTCCTGTTGAGCCCGCCAAACGTCGGCACCTCCTCGCCGCGGTTCAGCGCCGTCACCAGCGCCCGGGCCGCCTCCGGGGAAAGTTCGGACAGTCGGGGAAACGCCAGCGTGCCTCCTCCCAAGCTCACGGTATCGCTGGCCATCTCGCCGAACGCGGCAGCCACTTCGGGCGTGATGGCGGTGAGGCCCAGCGACACGTTGGAGCTTTGCCGCACCATCCTCCGCACGGTCTCCGGCGCAGCCTCCCTGGCCCCCAGCGAGATCCCCGACCACCGCCGGTTCATGAGCAGCCGGGCCGTCTCAGGGGTCAGTTCCGCGAGGCTTGGGAAGTTGAACCCGACATCCGGCTTGTCGGCCGCCGCTTCCGGAATCCGGCCCAGCGCCTCGGCCGCCGCGGGCGAGATGCTCGTCACCCCGAAAAGACCGTCCGCGGATCGCAGCAGCGTCTCGGCCAGCAGGGCGGAGTCGAGCGTTGTCAGCATCGGCACGCTGAATTTCGAGCGAGTCCCGAATGGCCCTCCCGGAACGCGATCCACCGCCGCGGCCATGATCCGCACCTGTTCGTCACTGAACGAGGCCGTGTCCGGCAACTCGATGCGCACGCGAGATTCGACCAGGATCTTGAAGGCCGGATCGGAGATCGACCCGGCCCCGAGCGCCAGCCGGCCCGCGGCCGGGTTCTTCGCGAATACGGTCGCGACTTCCTCGGACATCACGGCGAGCGGCAGGAAGGTGCCTCCCAGGAAGAAAGGGCGGTCCACCGCGGCGATCACTTCCGCCTGTTCCACGGACAGTTTCCGGATGCCCGGGAGCAGGACCGACGATGCGTAACCGGCGGCGAGCTTCCGAGTGAGCGGCAACGAGTCCAGCGACTCGAGGCTCGGCAGCGAGAGGGAGGCGGCGGTCGTGGCCAGCGCTGCCTGAACCTCCGGCGATGCGTCGGTCAGGGCGGCCATCGTCAGGCCGCGGGGGGTCTCCGCCAACGCCGCGGCGACCTCGGGGCTGATCTCTCGGAGATACGGAAATGACAACGCCGCCGGTCGCCGGGCCAGTTTCCGCGCCAGCGGCACAGACTCGAGTTTGACCAGGCCGGAGACCACCAACTGGCCCGGCACCTCCGCGATGGCCGCGGCCGCCTCGGGAGTGACCGCCGTGACCGAGTGCAGCCACACGGTGGCCGCCCGGCTTTTCGCGAGCGCCCGGGCGACCGCAGGCGAGAGCGACCGCAGGCCGAGGATCAGCATCTCGCCGCGGAACTCGGCGAGCACCGTGGCCACCTCCGGGCTCACGTCGGGCGTCCGGCTGAGCTGGAGGATCTCGAACGGTGACTCATCCTCAGCCTGCCGCATCAGTTCGCGGGCCCGCTCGACCGTGACCTCCTCGGGCGGATCGGCCGAGAGGTTCTGCAGCGCGCGACGGTCGACCGCGAGATCGGCGGCCGGCGACAGGCCGTGGCGGATCAGATCGCCGAAAGTCGGTGAGTCGGGCAGCGACGGATCGGCCGGAATGTCCTTGACCAGCCGACCCGCCTCGCGCTTGCGGGGGGAATTGTCCCGGTCGAAACCCGTCACCAGCATGTTGATCGCGGTTCCGTACTGATTCCGCGGACCGAAGCCGGCCAGATGGCAGACGACGCACGACGCGCCCCCCTGCCGCACAATCTGCTGCGCCCACGCCTGCCGCGCGTCGAGGTCGGCGACGTCGCGAACCTGATCGAAGGCTGCCGCATCGAGACCGCAGATGGCGTGGGACTGGGCCGGGAGGCAGATCCAGACCAGGCCGCACACCAGGCCGACACACCGGCGTCTCCAACCTCCGCATCGATCTTTAACTCCGCGAGTCATAAGGGCTCTTCTGGAGACAAATACATCGCAATGGTGTCCCTGCGGCCCCTGCCGATGCTACCGGCGACGCACACTCTCCACTGGATTCGCAATAACTCGTTGATCGGATGCATGCCGGCGGTCGCAGGAGGCCACGGAAAGCCGTTCCTCGAGTTCAGCGAGTA
>JBIKKQ010000111.1:0-11212 GCA_044360305.1 Pirellulales bacterium | reverse complement strand
CCCGGCGCAGCACCCGGTCCTCGCCCGGCGAGACGGCGGAAAGATCGAGCCGTCCCTCCGCCTTGGCGCGGAGGAGTTCGAGGGCGGAGAGTTCCCCGGTGGCCGACTCCCCGGCCGGGCCGGCATACGGCAGCCGCGCCGTCCGCAGTTCATGGTAGGTGACGGCGAGCGAGTACTGATCGGTGGCGGGCGAGGGATCGTAGGGGCGTTGCGTCATCTCGGGGGCGGCATAGGCGATGCTCAGCAGGTTGTTGGCGGTGGCCCGCACCTCCCCCTGCACCCGCGCGAGCCCGAAGTCGCAGACCTGGACGACGTTGCCCACGAGGAGCATGTTCTGCGGCTTGATGTCGCAGTGCTGGACCGCCGATTGCGTGCGTTCGACGCCGGCGGACCCGCGGTTGAAGTGATCGATGGCAAGCGCCGCCTGCCGCAACCAGACCAGCACCTCCCCGACGTCCAGCCCCTCGGGCTCCGATCGCAGCCGGTCGAACAGCGTCTGATCGCCGAGCCCCATGGCGATGACGAGTTCCAGCTGCTCGAGCGGCGAGGCGGTCTGCGGGTCCAAGGTGACCCGCTGGCCCGGGTCGGTGTTCAACATCCGGCCGCCGACCTTCGCGGCCTCGTCCTCGTCGAGCAGCCGTCCGTCCGACGTCTTCAGCCAGACGCCGAACATCGGGACGATGTGGGCGTGTCGGATGTCCTTCACGGTGCGGAGCGCCCGATACTCGCGGGCCCCCTCGCGCCGGCCGAGGTTCGAGATCACCTTGATCGCGACCCCCATGCCGCCCGGCGCCGTGGCCTTCCACACCTCGCCGAATCCCCCCTTGCCCAGTTGGCCGACGAGGCGATATCCGGGCAGGATCATGTCGCCGGGTTTGTAGGGGCCGGAGGCCAGACGGGCGGCCGGCGCTGATGGGCCGGCCGTCGAGCGTTCGGCCGCGACCGCCGGCATGGCCGGGGGCAAGGCGACCGCCGTGGGTGGCGGCACGTTCGGCGGCGCCTGTGCACGCGGCGGCGCCTCTGCGCGCGGCGGTGCGGACGGTTGTGCCGCAGGGGGCGGAGGCGGGGTCGGCGGAGTCGCTGCTACTGGGTCTGATTCACTCGGACGCAGCTCGACCGCGGATGCGTGCCGTTCCGCGATCACGATCTCGTCCGGTGCGGGCGTCGTGTCGGTCACAGGCGCCGTGGGCCGAACGCTCGCCGCCGCGAGGGGGGCCGCTGGGGCAGCGCGGGCGGGAGTGTCGTCCTCCGTCGCCACCGGCATCGACGGGGCGGCCGCGGCACCGGCGCCCACGGTTGCCGACGTGGCCACCGCTACCCTGTCGGCCACGGATTCCCTGACGGCCGCGGCGAACTCGCGGCACGAGGCGAACCGTTCGTCCGCCGCAATCGCCAGCGCCCTCGCGACCGCGGCCCGTTCAGCTTCCGGAAGATCGTCCAGCGACGGTGCCGTCGAGAGGATCGTGCGGGCGATGCCGACGGGGTCGATGCCGTCGTGCAGCGGGCGATTGCGACGCGACCAGGCCCAGGCGGCCGCCAGCATGTACTGGTCGGTGCGGCTGCCGGGTTCGCCCGGCGGCAGGCAAGTTTCCGGCGCGGCGAGTCGCCACGCGCCGACGGCATCCAGTCGGCTCCTGCGGCCGCCGTCGAGACGATCGAACCCGAGGCCGAGCAGGGCCGGGCCGTCCGGGCCGATCCGCAGGCAGGGGGCGTCGATCGCACCGTGCGCGACGAGCCGCCGCCCGCCACAGGATGCGCGGCCGGCGGCCAGGCCATCAAGGACGTCGGCCACGGCCGCGAGCCGCTCGGCGGCCGCCTGCGGGGCGTCGTTGGCGGCGTCGAGAGCCGCCGCGCCAGCCGCGTCGTAGATGGCGCAGACATCGACCGGTTCGTCGGCGGCGAGCGCGGCTGCCACGGCGGGATCGGCCACCACCGTGAAGCCTGCGGCTGCCGCGGCGGTCGCGGCCGCGGGACGGCCATCGCGGCAGTAGACGACGACGGCCAACGGGGATGCGACGCCTGCCGTGGACGAGTCCATCAGGTCGATGAGACCGGCGGCCTCCACGACCGCCTCGGCGAAGGGCACGGACGGTGCGACCCGCACGATCACGCCCCGGCCGGAGCCGGCGTGGGTCCCCTGCCACCAGCAGCCTTCGTCGGCCGTGGCGAGCGGCTGCAAGGAAAAGCCTGCCGGCCGCAGGGCATGCAGGTCGAAGCTGCGCGGCATGACGGATGAAGCCGATGGCTGTGGGCCCTGCAGGCGGCGGGCAAGCCCCGCTTCCGGCAGCCGCTGCAAGGTCGGACACACGGCGGTAGGCGAGTCGCCCCCGGCCGAGACCGGCGGCAGTATAGCCCGTCAGGATCGGCCGCGGTCAGGGGGTGGCAGGCAGAACGCGGGCCATGGGCAGATTCACGAAGGGCACGATCTCCTCGGGAGAGACCGTGGGGTGCTGGGCCGTGTCCTCGTCGTTGCCCCGGCGGGTCAGTTCGGGCACCCGCTTGATCACGTAATCGATCACCTCGTCGATCGACACGATGCCGTCGGGCCGGGCGCGGCCGCCGCCGGTCGGCGCCGGGCCGCCTTCGGCGTTCGGCCGGCCGCCGTTGCCGGTGCGCGGGGCCCGCAGCCGGCTCCGGCCGACGTCGGCCCGGCCGGCGAGCGCCTCGAGAAGAATCTTGGTGAACGCGCCGTGCCCCCACACGTCGGCCTCCTGGCTCGGTTCGTCGTCCGCCGCCGCCGCGAGGATCACGATCATGTTTTCCTGGAACTCGCGGATCGTGGCGCTGCGGGCCGCGGGGCCGAGGGCGCCGGAGTGGCAGGTGTCCACGAGGGCGAGTTTGCGGCAGGGGATGTCGGCCACGATGCGGAAGTCCTGCCAGCCCAGCGCGCCATCCTTGGCGGGCACCGGTTCGTCGTCCGCGTCGGAAACGCTCAGCTCAGCGTCGTGGCAGAGGTAGGCGTAGGCCCGCTCGGCCGCGACGTTGGTCATGCCGTGACCGGCGAGAAACACGACCAGCAGGTCGTCGGGCTCGACCTCGCCCTTGAGCTTGTCCGCCAGTTCCTCGACGGCCGTCTTCCAGCCGGCCCTGGTCACCTCGCGGTTGGCGAGCAGTTTTTCGGCTGCGAGGTCATAGAGCTCGAGCGACCGTTGAGCGAGTGAATCCCGCACCGAGCGGGCGTCCTTGACGGCGAACTGCAGGTCGGTGAGGCCCAGAGTCTCGAACCGGTCGGAGTGCGCGTAGTCGTCGATGCCGGACGAGATCAGGTACAGCCGGGGCTCGCGGCTGCGCAGCGGCGGCTCCGCGGCGGCGTCGACGGGCACGGAGGCGGCGTGGCTCGGTCCTTCGCGGGTGCCTGCGAAAACATTGATCAGATGCCGGTCCTCCGCGGGCAGATCCTGCTCCCAGGCGTAGACGCGGCGGCCGGGGCGGTCGGGGGTGGCCGGCACGTCCTCGACGATCCGGGGTCGCGCCGCTGCGGGGACTCCGTTGGCCGACGACTGCACTCGGTCGATCTCCACGCCGGCGGGGATCTCCACCTCGGCACGGACCTCGATGGTGCCCGCCTTCGCGGTCTGGCCGACCGCCGGCGCGAGGATCCGCACCTCCGGCGCCGCAGCGATCTGCTGCGGAAGGATCACGGCCGAAGATTCGGGCACCTCCCGGTTGGCGGCGCGGAGCGCGGCATCGAGGCTGCCGGCGGCCAGCAGCCGCGACATCACGTCGGGCCGCTCCAGACGGCGGCGAAACTGCTGCGCCTTGAAGAACCGCGGCAGCCGATCGACGCCCCGGTTCACGAGCCAGCCGAAGAGCGTGTCGCCGTTGGCGCTGGCGGCGTAGTAGCCACGGGGCGTCCAGAAGGCCCATTCGCGGTTGGCGCCGAGGTGCAGCGCCGCAAGGTTCTCCCAGGCCGGCAGCCGCAGGAACGGCGGGCGTGGCTTGCCGTCCCGCTCGGTCGAGAACGTCACCTGGGTGCCCCACGGCACTTCCGCGAGGGCGGCGGCGATCGCGGCCCCCTCGGCGTGCTCGGTCCGCTGCGTCTCCCGGCCTTCGCTCCACGAGACCTTGGCGATGATGTCCCCCTTGCGCACGTCCTTGCCGGCGAGCGGCCCGGCCTCATCGAGCCGATCGACGATCGCCCGTCCGTTTTCCACCCGCAGCCCGATCCCCCAGCGATCCGTGAGCGGCAGCCGGCGGTCGAGATCGGACAGCGACCAGATCATGGTCAGCCCGTCGCCTCCCCCGGATGCCAGCCAGCGACCGTCCTCCGAGACGGCCAACGCGAGGACGCGATCCTCGTGGCCGCGGAACCGCCGCCACAGGCTGCAGGCTCCGCCGGCATCTGGCTCGAGGCCGTAGACGAAGATGCCCCGGTCGGTGCCGATGGCGACGGCCTCCGGTTCGGGCGCACCCGGTTTCGCGATCCACGACACGGCCTGCTCGCCACTCCCCAGCCGGCCCTGCCAGTCGAGGGCGAGGTCGATCCGTCCCGCGGGCTTGCCCTGCCGGACGAGTTCCCAACGCTCGACGCCCTGGGGCTGAGTGGTGGCGAGCCGTAGCGAGCATGTGCCGGGGCGGCCCTTCGCCGGCGCCCAGTCCCCTTCCCCACCGACGCCGATGCGGCCGAGGGTCTCCAGATTGAAGGCCGACTCCAGTGTCGCCGGCCGGCCGGAACCGGTGCCGATGGCGAGCCTGTGCGGCCACGCCGGCGCTGGCTGTTGCCCCGCCACCTGGTCTGGCTGCCGACGTCGGCGCACCACATTGCGTTGCCCTGCTGCCGGCGCCGCCTCCGCGGCCGGCGGCCGGGCGTCGGCCGCGGCCTTCGAGAAGGCGATTCGCGTGACGTTCTGCCCCACGCCGCCGAGGCGGCCGCGCAGCCTGACATCCCCGTCCGCGAGCGGCTTCACGACATCGGCCGTCCGCTCGACGTGCACCGAGTGCCGCTCGCCGCCGCTCCACGCCAGCCACGCGCCATCGCTGCTGGCCTGGACCACCCGCACCGGTGCGGCCGCTGGTCGCACGGCGAGACGTTGCCGCTTGGCGGCGTCCCAGACTTCGAGCCGGGGCGGGCTCGCTTCGGCTGCCGCCGCTGCCACGGCGACGCGTCCCTCACCCACCCACGCGACACCCTCCGCGACGGGCTTGACATCGAACGTGCGGGCCGGGCCGTCCCCATCGAGGGCAAGCACGTGCACGTGGCCGGCATAGTCGGCCGAGATCACGCTGCGTCCGCCGTCCGCCGACGCGAGGGCTGTGACAACCCCGAAATGCTCGACGGGAAGGATCCGGGGAGCGGCCCCGGGATCGGCCGGGTTGACGACCTGAAGCTTCCAGACCGGCGTCGCCGCATCGGCAGGCGACGTCAGCACCGGCAGCACGACCCGGCTGTTGCCGCAGACGGCAAGGGGGCGGAGCGGAGGCATCTTCAGCAGGGCGGCGGCCGCCTTGGCGCCGTGCCGGGCCTCCTCGCGGGCCGCCAACTCCACCGGTTTCCAGTCGGCCTTGCGGCTCCAGGCGAAGGTCTGGCCGTCAAGGTCCCGGGAGACGAGCCATTCGCCGTCGGGCGTGAACCCGAGGGCCGCCACGCTCTGCCTGTGACCGACACGGTCGCTGCCGCCGAGCGTCTTCACGAGCGCGCCGTCCGCTGCGTCGAGGAGGAGGATCTCCCCGGTGCTGCCCATGGCGCCGCTGCCTGCCAGGGCCACCAGTCCGTTCGCGCCCGCTGCGCCGCCCGAGACAGCGAGCGCCTGGATGGCACCGCGGGTGCCCCGCGCCACCTGCCAGCGGTGGACCCGTTCCTTGAGCCGCCGCCGGGCGATGTTGCGGGTCAGTCGTTCACCATCGGCCCCGTCCTCCGCCGGATCGTCGTCGATCGTCCAGACGATCGCCACCTTGTCGCGGCCACCACTGACGAGCCGGGAGCCATCGGGGGTGAAGGCCAGGGCCCGCACCTCCCCGGTGTGCCCCGGCAGGTCGAGGCGGAGGATCGGATCGACAGCCTCACGAGCGATGTCGGCTCGGGCGGTCAGCCTACCGACCGGGCTGATCGCCAAGCCGAAGCACAGGAAGACGGCCAAGTCCCGGCCGCGGTGGGTGATCGAGCGACGCATATTCATGGCACTTCACCGGTCGGAATGGTCGGTCACGGTCGTCACTTGCCCCCGTTCGGGGCGGCCTTGGAACGCAGCGGAATGTCCACGATCAACTCCGCCGGCCCGGCCTTGCTGCCGACCCGGCTGATCGCCAGCGTGGTGGTCTCGCCCTCCTGCGGCGGATCAATCACCGTCTGCCGGCCGTTCTCCGCGTCGAATCCGTCCGTCAGGCTCCCCATGTTCTTCTTGTTCAGGCCCCGGGTGCGGATGCCGCCTCGTTCGCGGACTCCCGAGACCTCGGCGTCGAGTTCCTGCTTCTTCGCCTCCTCGGCCGACGAGAGCTTCCGCCCCGCCTCGTTGAAGGCCGCCGCCGCCAGCAGGCTCAGTTTCTGGTTGGCCTCCTTCGACGCGATGACCACCAGTTTCTCGCTACCGGCCGGGGGCTGAAACTCGAACCAGCCGCCATCGTCGGGCAGGCTGATCTCCTTGCCGGCCCGGACGAAGGCCGGCTTCTCCTCGGCGGTGGGGAGCAGGCAGTGCCGCTCCCCCTTGGGGCCCTCGGTGAACACGTAGACGAACACGTCGTCCTGGGGCTTGATCTTGACGAGAAACGAGTCGCCGATCTGGAACGAGTGGAATTCGGGATCGACCCACTTCTCGGCACCGCTGCCGTCGAGGGTGACGACCTTGAATTCAAGGCCGATCGCCCGGGCTTCCTGCGGCAGTTGCCGGCGGACGATGTTCCGGAGTTTGACGTCGCCGGCCGCCGGCTTCTCGGCCGTCGCCGGTTCCGCGGCGTTGACCGCCGGCCCGCATGTCAGGAGGCAGCCGGCCACGAGGCCGGTGAGAATTCCGCCGGTCAGGATCGTCGGGAAGCGTCTCATCATGCACCGCACCTTTCTCGTGAAAATAGGGACGGGAGCGATTTTCCCGTCACTCAGGTCCTGGATCTGTTGTGTGCGGAAAGGGAAAACCGCTCCCGTCCCTATTTTGTCAGCCGACGAGCACCGTGAAACATCCGAGGACGATGCTGCCGCCGTGTGCGGTCATGTCTCCCATGCGGGCCGCCGGGCTGCCGCCGATGAGCACCGTCGGCGCGCCCATGGCGATGACGTCGGGCGGGCCGACGCACACGCACATGTCGCCCACCCGGGCCGCCGGCATGCCGCCGATGAGCACCGTCGGCGCCCCCATCGCGACCGGGCCGCCGACATGGGGCACGAGCACCGTCACCATCGGGCAGACGTGCATGTCACCGATTCGAGCAGCTGGTTGCGGCATAAAAATGGGGACGGGAGCGATTTTCCCGTCATTCAGAGTTCGGGGTTACTGTTCCGGAAAGAGGGAAAATCGCTCCCGTCCCTATTTTTCCCAGTGGTCGCGGCCGGCGGCGATGGCGAACCCGCGATCGACGAACGCGGCGAGCGTCTGCGGGGCGACGTCGGGCCGGTGCCGGACCGCGGCCAGTTGCACGGCACCGGCCGAGACGAGCCCCGCGACGTGATCCGGCGGGGGCCCGGCCGTGCCCCCGATCGGCGCGATGCTGTCCCCGGCGAAGAACGCGGCCAGGGCCGCGCAGGCCGCGGGGGATGCCATGCCGGCCGCGTGCGCGGCGGCAAAGGCCGCATGCGCCTTGGCGGCATCGGGCTCACGGACCCACGATTCGGCGGCAGCGAGTGCCGCCGCCTCCGCGGCCAGCAGGCCACGGGCCGCAGGGCCCGCCGCGGCCGGTTCCGGAGCCGGCTCGTTTTGGGCGGCGCGGCAGGCCCACCATACAGCAGCCCGCTTTTCGAGCGCCTGACCGAGCACGCTGACGGCGTCGCCGGTCATGCCGGCGGCGACCAGTGCCCGCGCCGCGGCTGCCAGATCGGCGCCGCTCGCCGCGGCCACGGGGCGGGCCGGAGCGGCAAGGTCGAGTTTCGCAAGGCGGTCCGCGGCAGCGGCGGCCGAGTCGAAGCGGTGCAGGTGTGGATGCGCATCGGTCATGGTGTCACCCGATCATCGTGATGCCGGCCTTGGCCTGGAGCATGCCACCGCCGTCGATCGTCGCCATCGCGCCCGACTTGACCTCGGTCATGACCTTGCCTTCGACCTTGACCATCATGCCGGTGATGGTCACGCCCGTCTGATCGACCTTGATCGAGTTGCTGCCGACCTTCAGTTCGATCGCCTGCATCGCCTCCGTGGCCTGCTTGCCCATGGCGATCTTGATGGTCTGGTTGCCCATCTTGACCTCCAGAGCGGCGTTGCCCTTCTCGATCGTCGTCTTCTGGTTGCCCGTCTTGACGGTCGTGGTGTCGTCCTTCCACACGGTGAGCGTGCGGCTGCCGCTCTTGGCCTGGCTGCAGCCGATCGTCTCCTTGTGGTCGTTGAACACGGTGATCGTGCGGTCGCCGTCCTTCTTCTTGCTGGCGCCGACCTCGAGCACGTCGTTGTTCTCGACGACCCGCTTGAAGTCCTTTTCCGCGTGGAAGTAGATCTCCTCGGAATCCTTCTTGTCCTCGAACCGCAGTTCGTTGAAGTTCGAATCGCCCGCGTCCTTGGTGCTGCGCGAGCGAAATCCGCTCTGCGTCTTCTTGTCGGGCAGGGCGAACGGGTGCTTGTTCTCCCCGTTGTACACCACGCCGGTCACGAGCGGTGCGTCGGGGTCTCCCTCGAGGTACGACACGACCACCTCCTGGCCGATCCGCGGGAGAAACTGCCCGCCCCATCCCGGGCCCGCCATCGACTGGGCGACGCGGATCCAGCAGGAACTCTTCTCGTCCTTCTCGCCGTACCGGTCCCAGTGGAACTGGACCTTGACGCGGCCATGTTCGTCGGTGTCGATCTCCTCGCCCGACTTGCCGACGACGACCGCCGTCTGGGCGCCGCTGACGATCGGCTTGGGCGTGGTCCGCGAAGGCCGGAAGGGGACGTCCGCCGGGATGCAGCTGAACGAGTTGTGGTAGTCGAACGTGGCCGTGTTGCCGTCGCTCTCGTAGGCCCCGCGGATGCTGGCCGAGTGGCTCACCGACGTGAGCAGGTATTTCTTGCCGTCCGGGGCCTTGAACGTGAAGCCGGGGGAAAACGTCCGGCAGGAGCTCGACCCCTGGGCGACGCTGGCCGTGGCCTCCTCCTCCTCGATCCGGAGCTTCGTGTCGGCGTCGCCGGCCCCCTTTTCCTCGTACTCGCCCGGGTAGTCGTAGATCTCGAGGTCGCCGGCCCCCTCGTACTCCCCCTTGCCGTTCTGCTTGGCCAGCAGGTCGGTGGTCGGCTTCTCGAAGTTGTAGTCGCGCTGGGCGAACTTGCCCGTCTTGTAGCTCCAGTCGCGCTGCCAGCTGAACAGCTGCCCCGGCTTGCCCGGGTCGGCGAAGTCGTCCACGAACTCGACCTTCGCGTCCTCGCAGTCGGCGTAGGCGGAGGGCGCGTCGGCGAGGACAAGCTCGAGCTTTCCCTGGCCATGGGCGAAGTGGTAGGCGATTCCCTCCTGCTCCATGAGCCGGCTCACGTAGTTGAAGTCGGTCTCGCGATACTGCACGCAGTAGTCCCACGGGTCGTAGGAGCCCTGCAGGGATTTCTTGACCTTCACCCGGGAGTGGTCGCCGAGGACCTCGCCGATGATGTCGGGGATCTTCTTCTCCTGCCAGATCTTGCAGTCGCTGGTGCGCGTCAGGAACCACAGGCTCGGCACGACCTCGGCCCGCCAGCGGGTGAGCCGCTCGTCGCGGCCCACCCAGGTGAACCGGCTCACCCAGCCGCTGAACCAGCGCGGCGACTCGTCGGCCCGGTTGATCCGGAAGCTGACCTGCTTGCCCACGATCTGCTTGGGATCGATGGTGTCCTCGGGGGAGAGCATGTCGAGGTCGAAGCGAAACAGCCGCGACAGTTCCTCGGTGCCGCTGACCGACTCGAGCAGGAGTTTGTCCTTGCCGAGCGGCGTCTCGACGGCGATCGGCCGATCATCCTGGGTGTAGGAGGGCATGGTCTCACTTCCTGCGGACGGCCGCCCGCGCACTCGGGGCGGCGGGGGGCTACTTGTTCTCGCCGATCTTGTAGCTTTCCTTGAGCTTGCCGCGCTTCTTGCCATCCTGTCCGTACGACACGTACGTCCAGGTGATCTTGTTGAAGTTGAACGACACGCTTTCGGTCGGCACGCCGGAGTTCTCGGTGATCTGCGCCGCGAACTGATAGGACGTGACGAAGGCGTCCTCGAGTTCGTAGATCAGGAACGGCTCCCGCTTGTCGGAGAGCACGGTGCACAGGTGGATTTCCACCTTGGCGATCTTTTCGCCCATGGCACAGGCCTTCTGGAGCTTGACGCTGGAGTTGTCCATCTCCTTGACGATCGAGATGTCGCCGACGCTCGTCTGCCCCTTGCCCCGTTCGCTGCCCGAGAAGCCGCCCATCGAATGCGAGATCGGGGCGGAGATCGACTGGATGATGCTCCAGCCCTCGTGGCCCGTATCGGTGGCCTCGCCATCGAAACTGCCGATCTTGATGTAGCCGCGCATGGCTCGTTCCTGAAAATGGGGACGGGAGCGATTTTCGCCGTATCAAGTCTCTCGCGTGCGGGTCGAGGGACAGGGCGAAAATCGCTCCCGTCCCCATTTCCCGCCGCGGGCGGCTGCCGCGGGGCGGGCCCGCGGCAGCCGGATCGCGTGCAATCGAACTGGCCTCAGCTCGCCTTGCCTTCGGCGGGGTTGTACTTCGTGGCCACCTCGCCCTTGTTGTCGCCGGTCTTGGGATCGACCACGACGTAGGTCCAGTCAACCTTCGAGTAGCCGAGTGACACCTGCTCGCTGGGGAGCGGGTTGCCCGAGGCGTCGCCGTGGACGCTGTAGCTGGAGACGATCACGTCGTAGAGCTTGTACTTGAGGTACGGCTCCTGCTTGTCCTTCACGACGGTGCAGAACTGGATCTCCACCTCCTTGAAGAACTTGCCGGCCGCGCAGGCCTCCTGCAGCTTGGTGGACGACTTGTCGAGTTGGCGGACGATCTGGACGTCGCCGAGCGAGGTCTCGCCCTTCGTCCTCTGCTGATCCTTGGCCCCGGAGGGAATCGAACGGTGGATCGAGGCGCTCATCGACTGGAGGATGATCCAGTCCTTGTGTCCCTGATCCGTCGCCTCGCCCTGGATCCCG
>JBIKKQ010000298.1:0-3081 GCA_044360305.1 Pirellulales bacterium | reverse complement strand
TGTGTCGGCTGCGACGGCGCGACATTCAGCCCTCGCCGCGGCGCCAGGCAAGCGCCAGGCCGCAGGCGCTGGCGATTCGCGGCGCCGCGTCGGCGGTCAGCGGCCAGACCTGAAGACGGCCGGCCGGTTCGTCGTCAGCGCCGAACCAGTCGCGGCGCAGGGCCGCGGCGATGTCATCGTCCGCCGCCACGACCACGGCGCTGGAACCGATCGCCCCGCCGACGAGCCGGCGCAGCGACGGACGAGCGGCGGCGGCCGCGAGATCGACGGCCGAGACGTGGACCACCACAGGCGCCCCGGTCTCCACGGCGAGATCGGTGAGGATGCCCGCGTGGGCCACGAAGATCGCATCCGGGTAGAGCGTGTCGGTGGCCTCGACGATCATCTGCCGTGCGGTCTCCCTCGCGAGGCCGAGGAGCCGCGACTTGACGCCCGCCACCGCGCCGAGGAACGCCTCCGCCGATCCGTCCCGCACGGCGGCGAGGAACGTCCGCGACCCGCCCGCCACGTCGTGCAGGTGAATGCCATACATGCCCGGCGGCCGGGACTCGAAGCCGGGCACCGTGGACGGACCGCAGACCGCGACCTCCATCCCGATCGCCTCCAGCCCCGCGCGGAGCCTGTGGCCCCGGGTCGTCGGATGGTCGCAGCAGCCGTGGTCGATGAGCAGAATCCGCATCCGTTCTCCGCCCTCGCAGCCCGGCCGATGCCCGTCGGGTATGATGCCAGAAACGTCGTCCCGCGTCTGGAAACCGCCCCCATGCCCGAACCTGCCGCGCCCTCCATTCCCGCTCCCACCGGGTCGGACGCCATCGGTCCACTCCAACTGGTCGAGTATCCACACCCCGCCCTGGCACGCCGGGCCAAGCCGCTGGTGCGGATCGACGCGGCGGTCCGCGATGCGGTGGCCCGGATGTTCGACATCATGTACGAGGCCCAGGGCATCGGCCTCGCCGCCAACCAGGTCGCCCTCCCCTACCGGCTGTTCATCGTCAACGCGGCCGGTCGCCGCGGCGATGGGGAGGAGTTCGTGTTCGTCAACCCGACCCTTAGCCGGCCGCGCGGTTCCGCCGTGCAAGAGGAGGGCTGCCTGAGCCTGCCGGGGGTGAGGATGGACGTGCGCCGACCGGAACGGATCGTGATCGACGCCTGGTCGCTCGACGGCGAGCCGCTGCGGTTCGATCTCGCCGGCCTGTTCGCCCGGGTCGTGCAGCACGAGTTCGACCACCTCGAAGGCCGGCTGTTCACCGACCGGCTGACCGACGCGGCCCTGCTCGAGGCCCGGCGGGCGCTCGACGGTTTCCGCGATGTGTTCGCCGGTCGGCTGTCGCGGGGCGAGTTGCCCCCGCTCGCCGCCATGGCCGCGGAACTCGACCGGCTCGAAGCCGCCAGGTGCACGGCGTGAGACGGCTGCGAATCGTCGTCATGGGCACCGGGCCGTTCGCCGTGCCGATGCTGGCGGCACTGCTGGAATCGGCGCACCAGGTCGTGGCGGTCGTGACCCGTCCCGACCACGCCCAGCCCGGCCGCCGGCCGCCGCCGACCCCGGTCCGCGATGCGGCCACGGCGGTCGGACTGCCGGTCCTCGACCCCGAGCGTGTGAACGACCAGGCCGCCCGCGACGCGATCGCGGCCATCGGTGCCGACCTGTTCGTCGTCTGCGACTACGGCCAGATCCTCTCGGCCGCCCTCCTCGCCGTGCCGCCGCTCGGCGCGATCAACCTCCACGGCTCGCTGCTCCCCCGTCATCGCGGCGCCGCCCCGGTGCAGTGGGCGATCCTCGCCGGCGACGCGGTCACCGGGGTCAGCGTGATCCGGATGACCCCGGCACTCGACGCGGGCAACGTGATCGTGGCCCGATCGACTCCGATCGGGGAGCACGAGACCGCGCCGGAACTCGAGGCCCGGCTGGCGGCGATCGGAGCCGGTGCCGTGCCGGAGGCGATTGAGCGGATCGGGGAAGCGGCAGCCGCCGGCAGGCCTTTCGAGCAACTTGGGATTCCGCAGGACGCCCTGCTGGCCACGCGGGCGCCGCGGCTGACGAAGGCGGACGGCACGGTTGACTGGTCGCTCCCCGCGGCCCGGATCGAGCGGATGCGTCGGGCGCTCGAACCGTGGCCCCGGACGACGACCTCGTTCGCTCGCGGTGACGGCCGCACGCAGCGGCTCGTGCTGGAGCAGGTCGCGGTTGCGGGGCCGCCCGCCACCGCGATGCCCGCCACGGCTCCGGGCACGGTGCTATCCACCGCCGGCGGCCGCCTCGTGGTGGCATGCGGGGAAGACACCGCGGTCGAGATCCTCCGCCTCGTGCCGGAGGGAAGCCGGAGCATGTCGTCCGCCGACTTCCTGCGCGGCAGCCCCCTGCAGACCGGCATGCGGCTGGGATGACTCGGCGGCTACCGGCCGGGGCCGGATCGTCGGTGCGGGGAGCCGTCCGGCACGGCCTGCACTCCCCCCCCCGAAACAGGACCGCACCCAAGGGCCGGTTTTGCGGCCAAAACCACCCTGCCGGCCGGCGAAACCCCGGGGCCACCAAATGCGTATATACTGTTAAATGGTTCGGTCGATAATTCTCCTGAGGGAACCGGGCCGACCACGCTGGCGTCCGCTGCCAACCGTCGCTCACTGGCATTTGTCACCCCCCACCGCCCCGGAAAGAAAGCAGGCTGAAGCATGAACGATCTGCCGTTTTCGATGCTCACCCCCGATCGCATCGACCGCCGCGCCGTCCTCAAGGGCGTCTCGCTCGGCGCCGGGGCCGTCGTCCTCCAGCCGTTCCTGAATTCGCTCGCCGCCCAGGCCGCCGGACAGGCGCCCCCCGCGCGGATCGTCTTTTTCATGGAGCAGAACGGCCTCTGGCCCGACAATGTTCAGCCCAAGGGGGCTGACCTGCATGCCAAGAACAAGGACCTGATCGACCGGCCACTCGCGGACCTCGAACTCCCCGATCCGATTGCGCCGCTGGCGCCGTTCAAGGACCGGATGGCGATCATCCAGAAGCTGTCCCACAAGATCTCCGGAGCCGGCGATCACAGCAAGAATTTTGGCGGCCTCGGCTGCTACAACTGGCGGAAGGGTCCG
>JBIKKQ010000110.1:0-11387 GCA_044360305.1 Pirellulales bacterium | reverse complement strand
GGTCGTAGGCCATCCAGCGGGCCGTCCGCAGGATCGAGCCGTCGCCACCGAGGACGACCACGAGGTCGGCGCCGGACCCGGCTGACATCCGGCTCGGCGGCCCTTCCCACGCCTCCCGCGACAGGAGCATGCGGTCGACCCGATGGCCGGCGCCGGTCAGGGCGGCGGCGAGCCGGGCCGACTCCGCGGCTACGTCGGGATTGTCGGCAGGGCCGACGAGAGCCACGGTCAGCGGACCGGGGCAGGGCTGACCCGGACGCAGCCGCGTGGCGGAGGAGGGGGACGGCATGAGGACGGCCCCGGCGTGATCAGCGGGAGTGGACGGCCGAACGGACTGCGATCGGCTGGGCCTCGCGGCCCGCGAGCCGGCGGCAGGTCGCGGCGATGCCCGCCGCGTCGAGACCGAGCTCGGCGAGGAGTTCGCCCCGTTCGCCGTGCTCCACGAACCGGTCGGGCAGACCGAGCCGCACGATCGGTGCGGCGGCGGCCCGCGGCTCGCCCGCTGCCTGGTCGGCCGCGGCGTCGTTGACGGCCTCGAGGACGGCGCTGCCGAAGCCCGTCGGCAGCGCGTTCTCCTCGACGGTCACGGTCCATGGGGCGGACTCAATCCGCTCCAGCAAAAGCCCGGTGTCGAGCGGCTTCACGAACCGGGCGTTGACGACGGCGACCTCCAGCCCCTCCTGCCGCAGCTGGGCCGCGGCCTTCAGCGCCTCGCCCAGCAGCGTGCCGCAGGCGACGATCAGGCCGTCGTGACCCTCGGCCAGCAGTTCGGCACGCCCCGACTCGAGCGGGGCCCGGGGGCCTGGATGCGTCTCCACCACCGCCTTCGGGTAGCGGATCGCCACGGGGCCGGACTGTGCGATCGCCCAGTCGAGCATGGCGACGAGATCATGCTCGTCGCCGGGGGCGAGGACCGTCATGTTGGGGAACAGCCGCATATAGCCGATGTCGAACGCCCCATGATGCGTGGGGCCGTCGGGGCCCGTCAGGCCGGCCCGGTCCATCATGAACACGACCGGCAGGTTCTGCAGGCAGACCTCCTGGAAGATCTGGTCGAACGACCGTTGCAGAAACGTGCTGTAGATGTCGACGATCGGCCGGCAGCCCGCCTTGGCCTGGCCGGCGGCGAAGGCCACCGCGTGCGACTCGCAGATGCCGACGTCGAAGAACCGCTGCGGGAACTCCTCGCGGACCTTCTCCAGCTTGTTGCCCTGGCACATCGCCGCCGTGAGCACCGTGACCCGGTCGTCCCGGCGCAGGCAGGAGGCGATCGCCGTGGCGGCGACGTCGGTGTAGGCCCGGGTGGACGACTTCTTGATCGACACGATGCAGTCGTCGTCGTCGCACTCGAACGGGGCCGGGGTGTGGAAGAACACCGGGTCGGCCTCGGCGGGCTTGAAGCCGTGCCCCTTCTCGGTGAGGACGTGGAGCAGGATCGGCCCCTCCGCGTCCTTGACGAGCTCCAGGTAGCGGATCAGGCCGGGCAGGGAGTGCCCCTCCACCGGGCCGAAATAGCGGACGCCAAGGGCCTCGAAGAGCGCGCCGCCGTGGAGCGTGGCCTTGAGCGAATCCTTGACGTTGACCAGCATCCGCTCCATCGGGCCGCCGACCATCGGCACGCCCTTGATCAGCTCCGTGGCCTGGCTCTTCAGGCCGCGGTACCAGGGGTTGGTGCGGATCGTGTCGAGGTATTCGGCGAGGCCGCCGACCCGCGGGCAGATCGACATCTTGTTGTCGTTGAGGATCACCAGCAGCCGCTTCTTGAGGAAGCCGGCGTTGTTGAGGGCCTCGAATACGATGCCCGACGGCAGGGCGCCGTCGCCGATCACGGCCACCGACCGCCGGTCCGCCTCGCCGCGCAGGTCGTCGCCGCTGGCGAGGCCGAGCGCCGTGGACACGCTGCAGCCGGCATGGCCGGTCATGAACAGGTCGTAGTCGCTCTCGGCCGGATTCGGGTAGCCCATCAGGCCGCCGCGGGTGCGGATCGTGCCGAACTGGGCGAACCGGCCGGTGACGAGCTTGTGCGGATAGATCTGGTGGCCGGTGTCCCAGATCAGCCGGTCGCGGCTGAAGTCGAAGACGCGGTGCAGGGCGAGGCAGAGCTCGACCACGCCGAGGTTCGAGGCGAAGTGGGCGGTGCGGGTGGTGGCGACGTTGCACAGCGCCCGGCGCATCTCGGCGGCCAGCTGCTCGAGTTCGGCCGGGGAGAGCCGGCGCAGGTCGTGCGGCGACTGGATGGTGGGAAGGATGTCGGCCATGGTCGCTCCGCGGATGCTTCCGTGTATTTTTCTCAATGGTCGCGGGCCACGACCCAGCGTGCCAGGGCCACCAGTTCCGCAGCGGGATGTCCGAGCCCGGCCACGGTGGTCGCGGCCTCGTCCGCCAGTTCGTCGGCCAGCCGGCGGGACTCCGCCGCGCCCAGCACGGTCGGGTAGGTGAGCTTGCCGCGACCGGCGTCCTTGCCGACCCGCTTGCCGACCGCGGCCTCGTCCCCTTCGGCATCGAGCAGGTCGTCGGCGATCTGGAAGGCGAGGCCGAAGGCCCGGCCGTAGGCGGCGAGCATCCGCAGCCGCTCCGCGTCGGCGCCGGCCGCCAGGCCGCCGAGTTCGAGCGCCGCGAGGATCAGTGCCGCCGTCTTGCGACGGTGGATCCGTTCCATCCACGCGACCTGCCCGGCGGCGTCGGCCGCGACGACGTCGGTGGCCCAGCCCCGTTCCACGGCGAGGTCGTCGGCCTGGCCGCCTACGAGGGCGTCGGCCCCCGCGGCCCGGGCGAGGACGAGACACCCGCGGCCGGCCACGGCGCCGGGCAGGCCGGCGGCCAGCGTCTCGAAGGCCAGCGACTGCAGGGCGTCGCCGCAGAGGATGGCCGTCGCCTCGTCGAAAGCACGATGGCAGGTGGGGATGCCGCGCCGCAGATCGTCGTCGTCCATCGCCGGCAGGTCGTCGTGGACGAGCGAATAGGCGTGGATCATCTCCACGGCGGCGGCCGCCGGGGCGGCGGTATCCCAGTCACCACCGCAGGCCTGCGCGGCCCAGAGCACGAGGGCCGGTCGCAGCCGCTTGCCGGGCGCGAGCAGGGCATAGCGGAGGGCCGCCTGGAGCCGCGGCGCGGAATCGGCCGAACCCGCCACGGCCTGTTCGAGGCGGGGGTCGATGAACGCCCGCACCCGGTCGATGGCCGTCCGGACATCGGGCAGGCCGGCATCGCCGGTCTGCGGAATGACCGCACGGGTTTCGCGTGACACCTGGCAACTTGCCATACCGAGTCCGCAGGGAGTGCGCGGCGACAGGGTGGGCCGGGCTTTTCCCTGCTCGACCTGCGAAAAGTCTAGGACTCCACGGCGTCGTCGTCCATCCCCGGAAGGCTTTTGCCGCGGGCCGCGCGGCCGCGCGAGCCGCGGGGCGTCGCACCGGCGGCGGCCGACCGGGGGCCCGTGGCAGCGGCGCCGGCCGCGACCGGTGCCGCCGCATCGCGCGGCTGGAGCACGGGCCGGCCCTCGTCATCGACCGCCACGAGCACGCTGACCCGCTCCTCGGCACGGGCCAGTTCCTCCTCCAGACGGCGGACGATGCCCACGCCCCGTTCGTAGGCCGCGATCGAATCGGACAGGCCGAGGCTCCCCGACTCGAGCCGGGCGACGAGATCGGCGAGCTGGGCGGACAGGGTCTCGAAGGTCTCCGGCTGGTCGGCGGAGGCGGGGTCAGCGGGGGGCGTCATCGGGCGCGATGCTCTCCAGGCGGCTGTGAAGGTGTCCATCGGCAAGGCGGGTGACGAGCAGGTCGCCGACGCGGAGTCCGTCAACGGAACGGACCGCGGCGGGATCGCCGGCGCGGGAGGTCACCGACCAGCCGCGGGCGAGCAGCTTCAGCGGGCTGCCGGCCTCGAGCCGGCCGGCAGCGGCGACGAGCCGTTCGCGGCCCCGGGAAACGGCGACGGTCGCCTGGCGGCGCAGCCGCACGAGCTGCTGGTCGGTCGCCGTGCGCCGATCGCGGACGATCCGTGTCGGGTCGGCAAAGGTCCGCGATCCGGCCAGCTGCCGGAGCCGCTCGCGGGCCGTCGCCGCGCGGCGGGCGAGCGCCGCCCGCAGCCGTTGGCCGGCCGCGGCGATGCCGGCCGCCAGCTGCCGGCCGTCGGGCGAGACGCGGGCGGCGGCGTCGGTCGGCGTCAGGGCGCGGACGTCGGCCGCGAGGTCGGCGAGGGTGACGTCGATCTCGTGCCCCACGCCGGAGACCACCGGGATCGGCGCCGCGGCGATCGCGCGGACGAGCACCTCCTCGTTGAACGACCACAGATCCTCGAGGCTGCCGCCGCCGCGGACCAGCGCGATCACGTCCACGGCCGGCGCGATCCGGGCCGCCATGCCGAGCGCGGCGGCGATCTCCTCGGCGGCCCCGGCCCCTTGCACCCGGCAGGGGACGAGGATCACCTCGCTCCCGCGCCAGCGGCCGAAGAGGCATTCGAGGAAATCGGCGATCGCCGCCCCGGTCGGGCTGGTGACGAGGGCGATCCGGCGCGGGAACGACGGCAGCGGTCGCTTGCGTCCGGGGGCGAACAGCCCCTCCGCGTCGAGCCGGGCGTGCAGCCGCCGCAGCGCGGCCTCGAGCGCGCCGGTGCCCACGGCGTGGAGCCGGTCGATCGTTAATTGATAGGTGCCGCGCGGCGGGTAGACCTCGATCCGGCCGTGGCACACGACCTGCATCCCGTCGGCCGGCTCCAGGGCCAGCTGCGGCACCGTCCCGCGCCACACCACCGCCCGGAGCAGGGCCGTCTCGTCCTTGAGCGAGAGATAGAGGTGGCCCGAGGAAGCCCGCGTGAGGTTCGACACCTCGCCCGCTACCCAGACGTCGGCGAACCGCGACTCGACGTGCTCCTTGACGCGCGACGTCACCTCGGACACGCTCAGGGCGTCTTCCGGAGGGCTGCGACGGTCGGCTGCGCGGCGATCGTTCATCGTGGCGGGTATCGTATCACGCCCGCGGAGCCGTCCGGCGCCGGCCCGCGACCGACCGGGGATCGAACTATGGCAGCATCCTCCACCGCCGCGACACCGGCCGACGGCCTGCCGTCGCGCTGGCCGCTGCTCGTCGTGTTCCTGGTCGTGTTCATCGACCTGCTCGGGTTCGGCATCGTCCTGCCGGTGATGCCGCGGCAGGTCGAACCCTATCTCGAGGCACTGCGGCTCGGCCCGCTGGCCCGGGGCGGCGTGATCGGACTGTTGTTCTCCGTCTTCTCGCTGATGCAGTTCCTGTTCAGCCCGGTGTGGGGCCGGCTCTCCGATCGGGTGGGCCGGCGGCCGATGCTCCTGCTGAGCCTCGCCGGGTCGGTCGTCTGCTATGCGTTGTACGGTTGGGCCGTGACGTTTCCGCCGGACCGGGCCACGACGGCGATCGGCCTGATGCTGGCGGCCCGGATCGGGGCCGGGATCGCCGGCGCCAGCGTCGGCACGGCGGCCGCCGTGATCGCCGACTGCACCACGCCGGAGAACCGGGCCCGGGGCATGGCGCTGATCGGGATCGCCTTCGGCGCCGGCTTCACGCTCGGGCCGCTGATCGCCTACTGCGGCCTCGGCCTGTTCGGCCGCCAGCCGTGGGGCGTCGGCGCGATCGCCTCGCTGCTCTCGGCGGTCGCGTTCGTCATCGCCTGCGTCGTGTTCCGGGAGACCCGCCGGCCAGGGAGCCGGCCGGCCCGCGAGTATCCCGGCCTGTCGCGGACGGCGGCCGTGCTCGGGCTGCCGACCGTCGGCGGGCTCGTGCTCGTCTACTTCCTGTCGATCTTCGCCTTCGCCAACTTCGAGGCCACGCTCGCCCGGCTCACGAAGTCGGCCTTCGGCATGGGGGACGACGGCAACTTCCTCGTCTTCGCCTTCATCGGTCTGATGCTGATGCTCGCCGGCGGCATGTACCGGCCGCTCGCCAAGCGGCTCCCCGAGACGGCGCTGCTGGCGGGCGGCGTCGGTCTGATGATCCTCGGCCTGGCGACCGTCGGGGCCGTGGCCTGGTGCACGCGGGCCGGCCCGGTGGCGGGCGGGCCGCTGGCCACGCTGTTCTATGCCGCGGCCGCCGTGGCGGTGGCCGGCTTCGCCTGCGTGAACCCGTCGGTGTCGGCGTTGATCTCGCGGCGGACTGATCCGGAACGGCAGGGGGAAGTGCTGGGCGTCAACCAGTCGTTCGCGTCGCTGGGGCGGATTCTCGGACCGCTCGCCGGTTCGCTGCTCTTCGACCTCCATGCCTCGCACACGCTCCCCTTCGTGGCGGCGGTCGCGGTGCTGGGGGGCGTGTTCGCCCTCGTGCCGCGACTGCGCCGGGCCGCGGAGCGTCCATGAGCGAAGCCGCCGTCGCGCCGGAGCGGTGCTGGTCGGCCGGCCGCGGCCTGCTGGTCGTGGGGCACGGCACGACGGACGAGGTCGGCGCCGCCGAGACGCGCCGGGTCGCATCGCTGGCCGCCGGTCTGCTGCCGGGCGTGGCGGTGGAACTCGGGTTCCTCGAACTCGTGAGGCCGACGATTCACGAGGCGGTCGCGCAGCTGGCCGGCCGCGGTTGCCGCGAGGTGATGGTGGCGCCGCTGCTGCTGTTCACGGCCGGGCACGCGCTCCGCGACGTGCCCGAGGCGGTGGCGGCGGCGACGGCGGCGGTCGGCATCCGGGCGTTCCAATCGGCGGCCCTCGGCCTCCATCCCGAGATCGTGGCCCTGTCCCGGGCCCGGCGGGCGGAGGCGGTTGCCGGAATCGGCCCGGAGGATCCGGCGGCCACGCGGCTGCTGATCGTGGGCCGCGGTTCGAGCGACCCCACGGCGCCGGCTCAGATGCTGGAGTTCGCCCGGGCCACGTTGGCGGACGACGTGTCGCTGCCGGCCACTGGCCTGAGCATTGGTTTCGTCGCGGCCGCCCGACCGTCGCTGACCGAGGCGGTCGCGGAACTCTGCGGGCTGCCGGACGGGAGCGTGCGCCGGATCGTCGTGCAGCCGCATCTCCTGTTTCGCGGCCATGTCGAGGAGCAGGTGGCGGACGCGGTGGCCCGCGGGCGGGAAGCGCGGCCCGACCTCGACTGGATCCGGGTGGCGCGGCTCGGGGGTGTCGATCCGGTGGCCCGGGCCGTGGTCGGCCGGGCCGGCGAACGTTGGCGGGAACTGGACGCCGCATCTCGACAGGCGGCCGGCGAGCCGGCGACCGCGGGCTGAGCCGGCGCCGGCCCGGACCGCGGCAAATACGGCCTCGCCAACGGTCCACCGACCTGCCAGAATGGAGGAGTCGTCGGTTCAGGCCACCACGAGGAGCAGATCGCATGAACGAACGTCTTTCGGCCCGCGGAGTTTTCGCTGCGGGGACGTGGTCGCCGCTGGTTCGCTCCTGCCTGCTGGCCTGCCTGGTGTGCGCCGCGCCGCTCGCGGCCGACGAACCGCCCCGCATCGAGTCGGCGCCCGGCACGGCCGTCCTCAAGCCGGGTCCGAACGACAAGACGATCACACTGGCGGTCCGCAGCCTGCTGGAGCGGACGCACTTCCTCGGCCAGCCGATCAACGACGACATATCGCGTCGCTGGTTCAAGGCGTTCATCGAGTCGCTCGACCCGATGAAGCTGTACTTCACGCAGGCAGACGTGGACGGCTTCGCCCAGAAACGGGACGCCCTCGACGACCTCGTGAGGCGCGGCGACATCTCCTTCGCCTACGAGGTCCTGGGCCGATTCCGGGAGCGGGTCGATGCCCGGCAGCCGCTGATCGAGCGGCTGATCGACGCCACGCACGACTTCAACGTCGCCGAGTCGATGGTCAGCGACCGCGACGACACCCGCTGGGCCACGACCGAGGCCGAGGCGGAGGACCTGTGGCGGAAGCGGATCAAGTACGACCTGCTGGTGCAGAAGATGGAAAAGGTCGCGGACGCGGAGGCCAGGGACAAGCTCCGGCGCCGCTATCGTGCGATCGCCCGCCGGGTCCAGCAGAAGACCGCTGACGAACTGCTCGAGGACTACCTGACGGCGCTGACGAGCAGCCTCGACCCGCACACCAGCTTCATGTCGCCGGGGACGCTGGAAAACTTCGAGATCAGCATGCGGTTGCAGCTCGACGGCATCGGTGCGTCGCTGCGCGGCGAGGATGGCTACACCAGCGTCGCCGAGATCGTGCCCGGAGGTGCCGCCGACCGCGACGGCCGGCTCAAGACCAAGGATCGGATCGTCGGCGTCGGGCAGGGTACGGAGGGGGATTTCGTGGACGTCGTCGACATGAGCCTCAACGACGTCGTCAAGCAGATCCGCGGCAAGCGCGGGACGGTCGTCCGCCTCAAGGTCATCCCGGTGGGGGAGACCGCGCCGAAGGTCTACGACATCGTCCGCGACAAGATCGAGCTCAAGGACAGCGAGGCCCGGGGCGAGGTCATCGAGCATGGCAAGAAGGCCGACGGCGGCCCCTACCGGTTCGGCGTCATCAACCTGCCGAGCTTCTACATGGACATGGAGGCCGCCCGTCAGGGGCAGGCCGATTACAAGAGCAGCACCCGTGACTGCCGGCGGCTGCTCGACGGCTTCCGGGAGAAGGGGGTGGACGCGGTCGTCCTCGACCTGCGGAACAACGGCGGCGGCTCGCTCCCCGAGGCGATCGCGATCACCGGCCTGTTCATCGACCGCGGCCCGGTCGTCCAGGTGAAGAAGAAGGACAAGACCGTCGAGGTCTACGACGACACCGACGCCGGCGTGGCCTGGGGCGGGCCGCTGGTCGTCCTGACCAACAAGTTCAGCGCCAGCGCCAGCGAGATCGTCGCCGGGGCGATCCAGGATTACGGCCGCGGGCTGATCATCGGCGACAGGACGACCCACGGGAAGGGGACGGTCCAGAGCCTACTCGACCTCGCCCGGGAGCTTTTTCCGCGGCTGAGCAATCTGCCCTCCTACGGCGCGATCAAGATCACGATGCAGCAGTTCTACCGGCCGTCGGGCGACAGCACGCAGTTGGAAGGGGTGAAGAGCGACGTCGAACTGCCGAGCATCACCACGCATCTGCCGGTGGGCGAATCGGACCTCGATCATGCGGTTCCTTTCGACCGCGTGCCGGCCGCGGGCTTCCGGCCGAGCGGGCGGATTCCGGAGCAGACGCTGGCGGCGATCCGCGACGGCTCGCGGCAGCGGATCGCGGCCAACGGCGAGTTCGCCAAACTCGAGAAGGACATCGCCCGCGTCCAACGCCGCAAGGACACCAAGACCATCCCGCTGGCGCTGGCCGAATTCGAGCGCTACTGGAACGAGGGAAAGGCGGCCGAGGACGAGGAAAAGAAACAGGAGGAGGAGCAGGATTCGCGTCGCCGGCCGGTGGTCCGCCGTGACTACTGGTTCGACGAGGCGATGAACGTCGCCATCGACTACATGAAGGCCCTCGGCAATGGTTCGGCCCTGGCGGTTTCGCAGGCGGGCGAGGCCGTCAGGCCCCAGCCGCAGTCGGTCCCACGCTGATCCACCGGACGGTTGATGGCGGGTCGATGGTGCCCGGCCGATGGGGGGCGGTGACGAGCCGGCGGGCGTGCCTCAGCCGTCAGCCGCCGACTCCGGCGCGGCGAGCGGCAGGACCGCGTGGATTTTCGTGCCGGCGGAGGGACTCGTCTCGAAGACGCACTGCCCCCCCGCGAGCCTGGCCCGCTCCCGGATTCCCGCCAGGCCGAAGCCTGCCGATGCGGCGACATCCGGCTCGAAGCCCCGGCCCCAGTCCTCGACCGCGACCTCGATCCGGTCTGCGGCCCGTCGCACCCCGAGGCTGACCCGGCCGCTGCCGCTGTGCTTGCGGGCATTGTTGAGCGACTCCTGGGCGATCCGATACACGGTCGTCTGGAGCGACGGCGGGATGGCGTCGATGGCCGGATCGAGATCGACCTCCATCGCGATGCCGGCGTCGCGGAGATCGCCCGCCATCTCCTCGAGGGCCGCCCGCAGGCCGAGGTCGTCGAGCGCCGCCGGCCGGATGCCGCGGATCACCCGCCGGCCGTCCTCGATGCCCTTGGCGAGAAATTCGACCACCGACTCGACCGCCGGCCGGCAGGTTGCCGGAAGTCCCCCGGCGACGAGCCCCTCCAGCAGCATCTTCGACCCGACCGCGTACTGGATGAGCCCGTCATGGAACTCGTGGCAGACGTGCTGCTTCTCGTTCTCCTGTACCTCGATCAGCCGGCGCAGGAGCCGTTCCCGCTCGGCCAGATCGCGGCGGGCCCGTTCGAGGTCGGTGATGTCGGCGGAGATCCCCCCCACGGCGGTCACCTGCCGCCGGTCGTCGAACACCGGGAATTTGACGGTCAGGAAGGTGCGTGATTCGCCGTCGATCGGGATGGTCTCCTCGAAGGTCCGGGTTTCGGCGGTGTCGAGCACCTCGGCGTCGGTCGCGATGAACGACCGGGCGACGTTCTCGGGCAGCCAGTCGAACGGTGTGCTGCCCGGCCGGAAGTCCTTCATCGCCGGCCAGATCTCCGCGTGCCGGCGATTGACGAGCAGGTAACGGCCGGCCAGATCCTTGAGGTAGATCGCCGCCGACGAGTGATCGACGAGGGCGTTGATCAGGGAGTCCTTCTTCCGGGCACTGCTCTCGGCCTCCCGCCAGTCGGTCACATCGAGGGCGGTGCCGAGAAATCCCGTCACCGCCCCGCGCGGGTCGTGCGTGGGGCGTGCGGCGACGACCACCTGCCGCAGGCTGCCGTCGGGGCGGACGAGCCGCACCTCGTTGACGTAGGGCCGCTGCTCGCGGACGCTCGCCTCCCACTTGTCGATCACCATCGCCAGGTCGTCGGGATGGACGGCCTGGCTCCAGCGCCGATCGAGCGTCTCCTCGCGGCTCAGGCCGCTGATCGCGCACCACGTGTCGTTGGCATAGGTGCACATCCCGCGGGCGTCGGAGCGGAGGATGCCGATCGGCGCCCGTTCCGCGAGCACGTCGAAGGCCTCGCGCACGTCCCGCAATTGCTGGCGCAGCATGACCAGCCGCGCGGCCAGCCCCGTGCAGACGACGATCGCGAGGCCGAGGCCAATCGCCCAGCCGTTCACGGTCGTGCCTCCGGGGCCTGGTCGGCGACGAGCATGGCGACGGCGGTGCGGGCGTCGGGATGCACGGGCCGGAAGCCGAGATCGGTGAACAGGTGCGTCGGATCGACCTGCTTGTCGGCCCCGCGCCGCGGCACGGCCGCGGGGTCCCAACGTGGTGGCGGGCTGCCCGTCAGTTCGGCCAGCCGGGCGTACCAGTCGCGCCGCAGGAGCGGGCGGCCGTCGGAGACGACGTACAGCGGCGCCGGTCTGGGGGCCGCCGCGACGGCACACACCACCGCCGCGGCGTCATCCACGTGGACGAGATTGAGCCAGCTGTCGGGGTCCCCGGCGAGGGGCATGCCGGCCCGCAGGTCGTCGAGCCGCGGCAGC
>JBIKKQ010000109.1:0-11395 GCA_044360305.1 Pirellulales bacterium | reverse complement strand
CCGAGGTCCACCACCTCGTAGTTGTTGCAGCCGAGCACCACGCCCACGATGTTCTTGCCGATGTCGTGCACGTCCCCCTTGACGGTCGCCATCAGCACCCGCCCGCGCCGCGTCTGCTCCGCGCCCGCCGAGAGCCGCTCCGCCTCCATGTGGGGGAGCAGGTGGTTGACGGCCCGCTTCATCACCCGTGCGCTCTTCACGACCTGAGGCAGGAACATCTTCCCCTCGCCGAAGAGATCCCCCACCGTCTGCATGCCGCGCATCAGCGGCCCCTCGATGATCTCCAGGCTGGCGGCGTATCGCTGCCGGGCCTCGTCCACGTCGGCCTCGACGTGGTCGGCGATCCCCTTCACCAGCGCGTGGGTCAGCCGGGCCTCGACGTCGAGGCTGCGCCAGGCGTCGGCCTGCGGGCCCGCCCCCCCCTCCTGCCGCTTCACCGTCTCGGCGAACTCGACGAGCCGCTCCGTCGCGTCGGGCCGGCGGTCGAAGAGCACGTCCTCGATCCGCTCGCGCAGATCCGGCGCGATCTCCTCGTAGACCGCCAGCTGGCCGGCGTTCACGATCCCCATCTCCATTCCCGCCCGGATGGCGTGGTACAGGAAGCAGGAGTGCATCGCCTCGCGGACGACCTCGTTGCCGCGGAACGAGAACGAGATGTTGCTCACCCCGCCCGACACCTTCACCTCCGGCATCGCCTCCCTGATCCGGCGGGTGGCCTCGATGAAGTTCAGGGCGTAGCGATTGTGCTCCTCGATGCCCGTCGCCACGGTGAGGATGTTGGGGTCGAAGATGATGTCCTCGGGAGGGAAGCCGGCCCGCTCCGTGAGCAGCCGGTAGGCCCGCTTGCAGATCGACACCCGGCGTTCGACGTCGGTCGCCTGCCCCTCCTCGTCGAAGGCCATGACGACGACCGCCGCGCCGTGGCTGCGGACGATCCGGGCCTGCTCCAGGAACCGCTCCTCCCCCTCCTTGAGGCTGATCGAGTTGACGATCCCCTTCCCCTGGATGCACTTCAGCCCCGCCTCGAGCACCTCGAACCGCGAGGAGTCGATCATGATCGGCACCCGCGAGATCTCCGGCTCGCTGGAGAGCAGCGTGAGGAACTTCGTCATCACCTGGACGCCGTCGAGCATCCCCTCGTCGACGTTGACGTCGATGATGTTCGCGCCGTTCTCGACCTGCTGGCGGGCGACGCCCAGCGCCTCCTCGTATCGCTCCTCCTTGATCAGCCGGGCGAAGGCCCGCGAGCCGGTGACGTTGGTCCGCTCCCCGACCACCGTGAAACTGCTCTCCGGCCGCAGTTCGAGCATCTCCAGGCCGGAGTAGCGGCTGCGGCGCGGCGGCGGGGCGGGGCGTCGGGGCGGGTAGTTCCGCATCGTGGCGGCGATCGCCCCGATGTGGGCCGGGGTCGTGCCGCAGCAGCCCCCCACGATGTTGAGCCAGCCGGACCGGGCGAACTCCTCCAGCACGCCGGCCATCATCTCCGGCGTCTCGTCGAACCCGCCGAGCGCGTTGGGAAGGCCGGCGTTGGGATAGCAGCTCACCAGCCGCGGCGTGATCCGGGAGAGGTCGGCGACGTGGGTCCGGAGCTTCTCGGGACCGAGGGCGCAGTTGATGCCCGCGGACAGCAGGTCGATGTGGGAGATGCTCGTCCAGCAGGCCTCGACGGTCTGGGCGGAGAGCGTCCTGCCCCCTTCGAAGATCGTGAACGAGGCCATCACCGGCAGCGTCCGGCCGAGGTCGGCGAACACCTGCTCGATCGCGTGCAGGCAGGCCTTGAGCACCAGCGTGTCGAAGGCCGTCTCGGCGAGGAGGATGTCCACGCCCCCTTCGATCAGGGCCTCGATCTGTTCCCGGTAGGCGGCCACCATCTGGTCGAACGTCACGTCGCGGTGGCCCGGGTCCGCGACGTTGCCGGCGATCGACAGCTGCTTGTTCGTCGGACCGATCGAGCCGGCCACGAACCGGGGCCGGTCGGGCGTGCGGGCCGTGGCGGCGTCGGCCGCGGCCCGGGCGAGCCCGGCCGCGGCGAGGTTCAACTCGCGGGTGTGGTGCTGGAGACCGAAGTCGGCGAGGGCCACGCTCGTGGCGCCGAACGTGTTGGTCTCGACGATGTCGGCGCCCGCCTCGAGATAGGCGGCGTGAATCCCGCGGATCGCGTCCCCCTGGGTGAGGGCGAGGACGTCGATGCAGTTTTTCAGGTCGCGGTGGTGGTCGGCGAAGCGGTCGCCGCGGAACCCCCGTTCGTCGAGGCCCAGCTGGTGCACCATCGTGCCCATCGCGCCGTCGAGGATCATGATTCGCCGCTCGAGGATCGAACGGAGCTGGTCGGCAGAGGCGCGGGTGGCGGTGGTCATGGCGGTCCGAGCTGGATGTCCCCCTGGGCTGAATCGTTTGGTCGGCAGTTCGTCCGGGTTTCTGTGGAGGCCGCCGGCCCGACTCCGGGGACGCCCGGGACGCCGGGCGGTCCCGGCCGGTCGCGGCGACGTTCCCGAAATGGCATGATAGGCGAGCGGGAGAACCGGGGCATACCGGGCGGCGTGTCATCCGGGAGTTGCGCGGTTTCGCCCCCGGCGTTCCCGTCCCGGCGGGGGCGTTCAAGCCGATGGCCGCTGCGGGACGATGGTGAGGCTGCGGGGGGGGCCGCGGCATGCGTGTGATCGCTCATTTTCCAGACGTGTCGGTGGCCGTGCCGGCCCCTGCGCCCGTCGCCATCGCCGAGCCCGCCCCTGCCCTCCCCTTCCCCGCGCGGTCGCGCACCGCTCCTCGGTGCGATCGCTCCCGCCGCGCGGCTGGACGGTCGATGTTTCCCACCTGGTCGATCGCGGCGTTGGCCGTCGTGGCGGCCGCGGTCTGGACGTTCGTCGCCATCAGGGAGTGGTCGCCCGAGGGCGGCCGGCGGCCCGCACCGCGGCTGGCCGCGGAACCCACGCGGACGCCCGCTTCCTCAGGAACCCTGTCGCGATGAGCATCGACGCGATCGACGCCGCGTTCATCGGCCGCTGCGCCCTCCACGACGGGCCGGCCGCGGAGTGCCGGGAGACACCGGCTCCGGGCGGCCGGGTGTCGGCCGTCGAACCGGCGCCGGCGGCCCACCGGCCGGCAGCGGCCCCCGCGGCCGCGATCGAGCCGCCGCAGCAGGCACCGCCGTCGGGGCCGGTGCTCGATCGACTGCTCGTCGCCGCCTGGCCGCAGTGGAACCGGCTCGCCGACACCGTCGAGGAGGCCCGGACTCGGGGCCGGCGGGTGATCGCCGTCGCCGGTGGCGAACCAGGCGAAGGACGATCGACGCTCGTGGCCGGGCTGGTCCGCGTCCTGCGCGACCGCGGTCGGGCCGTCGTCGAGACCGGTCCGGACGGCATCGATGCCGCGCAGCAGCCGGCCCACGACAAGCGGATCGTGCTCGTCGATGCCGGCATCTGGTTTCCGCCCGGGCCGATCAGGCGGCAGCGGCTCACGATCGCCAGCCTCGGCTGCGAGGCGGTGATCCTGGTCCGTCGCGCCGATCGGCAGGCGGCACCGGCCCGCGAGGCGGTGCTCGAATCGCTGGGGATCGAGGTGCTCGGCGAGGTGGTGTCGTTCGCGACCTCCTTCGAAACGGAAACGGAATGATGCGCATGGTGGACGCAGCGACGCTCACGGACGGCCAGCGGGCGGCGCTGGCGAAACTCGGCTGCGGCTCCGAGCGACCGGGAAGCCTGACCCTGCTCTGCGGCGCGCCCGGGACCGGCAAGACGACCGTGCTCTCCGGACTGGCGGCCGGCCTGTCGCGCGGGAACCGGTCGTGTGTCAGCCTGCGGCTCGCCGACTGGCTGGTGAAACCGGACGCCGTCGGTCCGTTGCCCGACCTCGTGATCGCCGACGACGCGCACGACGCCGACGCCGGGGAGATCGGCCGGCTGATGGACGCCTGCCGGTCGCGCAGGCCCGCCGCCGCGGTCGTGCTCGCCGGCGAGGGGCGGCTGCTGACGCTCGTCTCCCGCGATCGAGAGCTCGAGCAGACGGTCGGCCTGCGGGCCACGCTGCATCCCTTTTCGTTCGCCGAGACCCGCCGCCTGGTGGCGCCGATCCTGCCGGGGCTCGCGTCGTCCCCGGAATTCGACGACGTCGCGCGGACGATTCATGAGATCGCCGCGGGGATCCCCCGGTCGGCGGTCAAGCTCGCCGAACTGGCCGCGGTCGTGGCCGGGAGCCGGGCCGACGGCAGCCTCGACGTCGCCGACGTCGAACGGATCCACCGCCGGCTCTCGCTGCAGGCGGCGTGAGGGCCGCGGCGGTCCGTCAGGACCCGGCGGCCTCGGCGGCCCGTGCCAGGTAGGCCGCGACCGACTCGGCGTTTGGCGTCGCCGGGGGGCGGCCGGGGGCGAACGGGGCCGGATCGAGAGGGCACGGGCGATTCGTGAGGATGTCGGCGATCAAAACCGCCGTGGCCGGCGACTGGTGCAGGCCGGCCCGAAAATGCCCCGCTGCGACAAGGGTGTTGTCGAGCCCGGGAAGCCGGCCGATGAACGGTGTGCCGTCGGCCGAACCGGGCCGCAGTCCGGCCCAAACGGCCGCCGGCGGCCGGTCGGCGATCGGCCCGAGCAGTTCGCAGGCCAGCCGCCGCAGCCGTGCCACCGACTCGGGCGTGGTCACCGGGCGGAAGCCTACGTCCTCGATCGTCGAGCCGACGAGCAGGTGGCCGTCCTCGCGCGGCACGAGATAGTCGAGCCCCCGATTCACGACCCGCGTCAGCACCTGCCGCGGCAGGTCGAGGAGCACGATCTGTCCGCGAATCGGTCGGGTTTCGCAGGGCGTGCCGAGGGCCGCGGCGAGGCCCCCCGTCCAGGCGCCGGCCGCGAGCACGAACGTGCCGGCGGTGACCCGCTCCGCCCTGCCCGCCACGTCCACGACGACCGCCTCGATCCGGTCGCCCGCGCGGACGAACTCGCGTGCCTCGGCCCCGCGGGTGATCGTCACGCCGCGGGCGAGGCAGGATCGCTCCAGGGCCTGCAGGTGCCGCGGCGGTCGGAACCGCTGCTCGTCAGGAAGAAACATCCCCCCCACGATGGCTCCCCGCCGGATCGCGTCGGCGATCGCCGGCTCGCAGGCCGCGGCTTCCTCCGGCCCCAGCAGATCGCACCGCGTCCCCTTGGCGTGCCAGTCGGCGGCGGCGGCGCGGAGCCGGTCGCGGTCGGCGCCGTCCACCGCGAGGTGCAGGCCGCCGCAGCGGCGCAGGCCGTTGTCGATGCCGGTCTCGGCGAGCAGCTCGGCCGCCCACGTCGTGTGCAGGTCGTCGCTCCAGGCCGTGAGCGCCGCGCCGGGCGGGCAGCCCGGATATCGGGGGGCCGGAGGAAAGATGCCGACCGCCGCCCAGGAGGCGGTCTCGCGCGACTCCCCGCGGGCCAGCAGCCGGACGGTCAGGCCGCGGCCCGCCAGTTCCCGCGCGATCGACAGGGCGATGATGCCGCCGCCGATGATGCAGCAGTCGGTGGTGCGGCCTGAGCCGTCAGGCATTGGTGGCGATCTCGGGCGAGTCGGCCACGTTCACCCACACGTGCACGTGGGGTGCGCCGCGGAAGTACCACACGAAGGCCGGGCCCTCGAGCCGCCAGCAGTCCCAGACCTTGTCGTTGCCGACGTCTCCCTCGCGGTAGAACGCCAGCCGGCAGCGGTCGAGCCCCCCCTGCCTGGCAAGGCAGCCGCGAACCTCGTCGCGATCGCGGGTCCGGAACGGCTCCAGCAGGATGCCGAGGACCTTCTCCGCCTCGGCCCGCTGGTCGGCCGTGAGATCGGTGAGGGGAATGCCCGGCGGCATGCCGTCGGGGCCGCGGAAGGCGACCGCGTTCTCGGCCGGCAGCTTGTCCACGAGGGCCGCGGCCTGCTGCCGGCCGTCGAGCATCGCGAACACGCGGTTGGCGGCGACGGCCTGCGGCCAGAAGACGTTGCCCGGGTGCGTCGGCCCCTCGTTGAAGCTGCCGGCGTCGTGGCCGTAGAAGATCGGGCCGCCGAAGGCGACGTGCTCGGCGGCATCGCCGTCGCAGCGCAGCGTCATGTGCCGGCCGGTGAGCAGGAACTGAAATTTCCCCCCGGCGCCCGGCTCGCCGATCAGGGCGATCGACTGGCTCTGGCCGAAGCCGCCGGCGTCGTCGGTGAGTTGCTTGTCGAACCGGGCATGCCAGTCCGGCTCGATGAGCTGCTCGAAGATCTCGCGGATCAGTCGCTGCTGCTCGCCGGTGTAGAAGTCGCTGGCCACCTCGGGCTCGGAGGCGTTCCAGTTGTTGCCGATCCGGGTGCGGAGCAGGCCGAACTTCGGATGGCGGTAGTCCCACGGAAAGCAGACCTTTTCCCGCTGCCGGGGCGCGAGCGACGCATGGAGCCGGGCCGCGAGCGTCTCGGCCGTGGGCTTTGCGGCGGCGGCGGGAGTTGGTTCGCCAACGCCTCGGCGGCCGCCCCCTCCGATCGCGATGCCGGCGACGGTGGCCGCGGTCGAGGAGATAAGCCGACGACGGGAGAGTCCCCGAGACATGGCGGGCTCGGTCATGGCAGGTCCTTCTCGGGATCGATTCTGAGGGTGGTGGCCGCAGTCCGTAGAGGGCAGGCCGAGCGGATCGCGACGCGAACCGCTCGGTATTGCCAGACTACGGCACGCGGGGAGCACTGGGCAACTCTCGGGGCCGGCGGCCACCGCCCCCGCCAACGGTTGCCCGGCGCTGGCAGTGCGGACAGAAGAACGTCGATCGCTGGGCCTGGACGATCCGCACCACGGCGCCGCCGCAGCCGCTGCATGCCTCACCCGCACGACCATAGACGCGATGCCGCCGCTGGAATCTCCCCGGCCGGTCGTCGGCGGTGCGGTAGGTTTCGTCGCCGATCGACGAGCCCTCGCACCGCACCGCCTCGGCGAGGATGCGGCGGGTCTCGGCGGCGATGCGTTCCCAGGCATCCGCTCCGATCCGGCGACACGGGCTGCGCGGGTCGATGCCGGCGCGAAACAGGATCTCCGCGGCGTAAATGTTGCCGATGCCGGCCACGACCCGCTGGTCGAGCAGGGCCACCTTGATGGCCCGGCGCGAGCGGTCCAGCCGGCGGACGAGGTCGGCGGCCGTCACTGTCAGCCCGTCGGGGCCGAGCCGCTCCGGTCCGCAGAGTCGTTCGAGCCCGCGGTCATCGACGAGCCGGACCGTGCCCAGGCCGCGCAGGTCCCAGAAGCTGACGCTCGTCGCGGCCGCGTCGCGACCCGCCGCGAGTCGGAGCACCAGCCGCACGTGGTCGGCGGTCGGCGGCGCGCCGATCACGAACCGGCCGGTCATCCGGGGCTCGACCACGAGCCAGCGCCGCGGCACGCCGGCAGCAGCGGCGAGGCCGATGAGAACCCGTTTCCCGCGCCGCTCGACGCCCGCGACGGTCCGTCCGACGATTCGACGGGCCACGGTCGCGGGGGGCGGCTGCACGAGGATCGGCCGCACCGGGCCGCGGGGAAACTCGGCCCCGGCGATCCGCCGGCCGACGAGGAAGCCAATCCCGCGGCGCATGGTCTCGACTTCGGGAAGTTCGGGCATCGGGCCGGTCGTCGCTCCGTGGGCCGCAGCCGCTGGACACCGTCTCGATGGTAGCAGTCGCGGGACCGGCTACAATCATGGTGCCCGCACTCGATCGGCGTTCGTCGGCGGTCGCGGCCTCCGCTCGTTCCGTGGTCCCAGACGGCATGCCCACCACGACCTCAGCCCCGCTCTCGCTCGCCCCCGACGCCTTCGGCCGCTTCGGCCAGTTCGGCGGCCGCTACGTTCCCGAGACGCTCTCCGCGGCGCTCGATCAGCTGGAGCGGGCGTACGACGATGCCCGGGCCGATCCGGAGTTCGCCAGGGAACTCGACGGCCTGCTGTCGGCGTTCGTGGGCCGGCCCACGCCCCTGCTGTTCGCCGAGCGGCTGACGCGGCACGCCGGCGGGGCCCGGATCTACCTCAAGCGCGAGGACCTCAACCACACCGGCGCCCACAAGATCAACAACACGCTCGGCCAGGGCCTGCTGGCGATCCGGATGGGCAAGCGGCGGATCATCGCCGAGACCGGCGCCGGCCAGCATGGCGTGGCCACGGCCACCGCCTGCGCCCGGTTCGGACTGGAGTGCGTGGTCTACATGGGGTCGGAGGACGTCCGCCGGCAGGCGCCCAACGTCCGCAACATGCGGCTCATGGGGGCGGAGGTCCGTCCCGTGGAGAGCGGGTCGCGCACGCTCCGCGACGCGATCAACGAAGCGATGCGCGACTGGATGGGCTCGGTCGAGACGACGCACTACATCATCGGCTCGGTCGTCGGCCCGCATCCCTTCCCGCGGATCGTCCGCGACTTCCAGTCGGTCATCGGCCGCGAGACGGTTGACCAGTGCCGGGCACAGTTCGGCCGGCTCCCCGATGCCGTCGTCGCCTGCGTCGGCGGCGGCAGCAACGCGGCGGGAATGTTTCATCCGTTCGTCGATCACGCCGGGGTGCGGCTGGTGGGCGTCGAGGCCGGGGGACGGTCGGCCAGCCCCGGCGACCATGCCGCGAGCCTGAGCTTCGGCAGCCCCGGTGTGCTCCACGGCAGCCTGAGCTACGTGCTCCAAGACGCGGACGGCCAGACGGCCGACGTCCATTCCGTCTCCGCCGGGCTGGACTATCCCGGCGTCGGCCCGGAGCATGCGTTCTGGCACGACCTCGGCCGGGTCGAATACACCAGCGTCACCGACGCGGAGGCGCTCGACGCGTTCGACCTCGTCGCCCGCCGCGAGGGAATCCTCCCGGCCCTCGAGACTTCCCACGCCCTCGCCTGGGCCGTCCGCGAGGCCGCCACCCGGCGGGCCGACGAGATCATCGTGGTCTGCCTGTCGGGTCGCGGCGACAAGGATGCGGCGGAGATCGCCCGGCTGCGCGGCCTGGCCGCGGATGGTGGCAGGATCTGACCCATGCATGCCCCATCGGCCGCCGCACAGAGCGGCGTCGCCAGGATCGCCGCCGTGTTCGCCGCCAACCGGGCCGCCGGCCGCAAGGCGGTCGCGCCGTTCGTGACCGTGGGTGATCCGGACGTTGCGACGACGGTCACCGTGCTCGAGGCGATCGACCGGGCGGGGGGATCGCTGGCCGAACTCGGCGTCCCCTATAGCGACCCGATCGCCGACGGTCCGGTGATCCAGGCGTCGTACACCCGGGCGCTTGGCGCCGGGATCACGCTCGACGGTGTGTTTGCCGGGGCCCGGCAGGCCGCGGCTCGGGTTGCGATGCCGCTGGTGGCGATGGGGAGCTATGCGTTGATCTTCCGGCGCGGCATCGACCGGTTCGTGGCCGACGCGGTGGCCGCCGGTCTGGCGGGCCTCGTGGTGCCCGACCTGCCGCTGGAGGAGTCGGACGACCTCGACCGCGCCTGTCGGGCGGCGGGGCTCGCCCTCGTGCGGCTCGTGACGCCGACCACGCCGCCGGAGCGGGCCGCGGAGATCGCCGCCCGCTCGACCGGCTTTCTGTACTGCGTGTCGGTGGCGGGCGTGACCGGTGCCCGCACCGACCTGCCCGCCGGGCTCATCGACCGGGTCCGCTGGCTGCGGACGAAGACCGACGTGCCGATCATGGTCGGGTTCGGGATTTCCGGGCCCGAGCAGGCGCGCCGCGTGGCGGAGGTGGCCGACGGCGTGATCGTCGGCTCGGCGCTCGTGCGACTGCTCGGCGACGGCGCCGGCCGGCCGGCAGCCTCCCTTCCGGCCGAGGTCGAGCGGTTCGTCGCCGACCTGGTGGCGGCCGTCCGGGCCTGAGCGGCCGCGGCGGCCAACCGGCCGGCGGTTTTCTCGCCGACGAGCGTCAAATGGGGGGAACGCGAGGTGGCCGGGAACGGAAACAGAAGCCTATAAAAGAGCGTATTGGAAGGAGGCGTGCCCGAGGCGAGGCCGAGCCATGTTCTCCCCCCGTGATCCCACCGAGGTCGATCGGTTCTTCCGTGGCCTGACGGAATACGCCTTCCACGCCCGGCTCGGGGTGGTCGATCCAGAACTGATCGATTACGTGGCCCTGCTGCTCGTGAGGTTTCTGCGGCACGACCGGGTGACGGCGTTGCCGGGAGTGGGCCGCGAGGAGGCGGCCGACGTGTCGGACGTGCTGCTGTCGGTTCGCCGGCACGCCGCGGCCGAGGAGGCCGTGGAGGAGTACCGGCAGATCGGCGACTACACGCTGTTTTGGAGCGGCGTCTATCCGGAGGCGCTGCGACGCTTTCATCGTGCCGCGAACGCCGATCAGATCGCGATCTACCGTGAAGCGGGCAAGCGGGCCTACTGGTTGGCGAGCACGCTGGAGCCGGCGGAGGCCGCCGAGGAGCGGGCGCTCCTCGAACGGTTGAGTCACGAGTACGACCTGTGCGTCGCGGGGCTGGCGGAAGTCCGTCGCGCCTGGGGCGAGGCGGCCTGAGCCTGCCGGCGGTCGTTCGCGTCGCCGGCCCCCTCCCGGCAACGAGTCAGCGCCGGTTGATCGTCGGGGCGGCATCGACGGCGTCGGCCGCCTCGATCACGAGATCGGCGAGTTGGTCGATCTGCATCTGCATGGCGTCGATCGGCGATCGTTGAAACGACGGGTCGTCCCAGAGTGCGGCCCGCAGCCGGGCGATCTCGGCCCGGACTTCGAACTGCCGCAGGTCCTGCTCGGAAACCGCCTCGGGCTGCCGCCGGTGAACCGCTGCGGCGGCCTCGAACTCCTCCTGTGCGATTCGGGCCATCGACTTCGCCGCCGCCCGCTGTAACTCGAGCGCGTTGCCGTGGGGACGCTGCTTCGTTGCCGCCACCTGGGAACGCAGCAGTTCGACCCGGTTGCGCAGCCTACGCACGTCGGTCTCGGTAAGCATCCCGGGCGTGCGTCGGTTGCGGTCCTCGGCATGCGCGAGCCGCAGTTCCGCCAACCTGAGTCGGGCTTCGGCATAGCGGACGTGCAAGTCGCCATCGGCGGGTGGCGTGTCCGGTGGTGCGGCCGGCGACTGCGGATCGGCCGCGGCCGGCCCGGTATCCATCACCGCGGAGGCCCCCCAGAACCCCAACGCGAGCGTCAAGCCCAGGGCGAGCGAACGCAGATGACCTGTTTGAACAGCGGATGCGAGCATGAAGCACCTCCCTTCTGACAACGACTCTACGTCCGCCGCCCGCCGCGGGCAAAATGTCTTTCGCAAGGTGACTTTCGCGCCGTCGCAGCCGACACAGCGTCTGCTCCGGCTTGGGGTCGCCGGGCAAAGCCCGGCTCCGCGCAAGCGATGACCGCACCTGGCTTTCGCGCCGTCGCAGCCGACACAGCGTCTGCTCCGGCTTGGGGTCGCCGGGCTTAGCCCGGCTCCGCGCAAGCGATGCTTGTACCGTTGCTGGTACTCGTAGCCGGGGGATCGGCGGAAGCTCGAGGAGCGTGAGGCGATCTTG
>JBIKKQ010000108.1:0-11396 GCA_044360305.1 Pirellulales bacterium | reverse complement strand
AGCGGCGCCAAGGCGTCGCCGGCCACGACGGCGGCGACGCCGCGAAACACGGCCCGCCCGGAGGGCGGCCTTACAAGAGCGGGCGGCGGCCCGCCAAGCAGATCGCGGCACGACGCCGCGGAACTGCGTGAAGCATGTCCGCCGACGACGAGCATGTCTCCGACTGGCGGTGCAGTGGCAGTGCAGTGGCGGTGCAGTGGCGGTGCAGTGGTCAGCGGTCGAAGCCGGCGGACAGCCAGTCGGCCGTCGCACCGCGGACGTCGGCCAGCTTCTCCAGCCGCGACAGGAGCGGCTGCCAGAGCGGCGCGGCCCCGACAGGCTCGATCGGACCCGGCAGATCGATCGGCAGACCCGTCGCATCCACCTGCACGAACCCGAACAGGCCGTCCATCCACGGCAGCGTCTGGCCCGCCAGCGGCATCCCCACCACGCCGACCACCAGGTAGCCCTGCCGCACCTGGAGCACGGCGCCGCGCATCTCCACCAGCGCCCCCACGGGCACCGCCCGCCGACATTCCATCGACAGCACCCGGCGCAGCATCAGGTTGGCCCCGTCGCCCACTCCCCGGCAGGCCGCCGCATAGGCCGCCTCCAGCGCGTAGCGGAGCAGACTGCCGGCGTAGAGCGTGCCGTGGTGGTTGGCGTCGGCCGGCAGCACGAGCCGGTGACTGGTCGTTTCCGGGGCGATCATGCGGCCGTTATAGGGACGGAAGCGAATTTCGTCGAAGAAATTCGCTTCCGTCCCTATTTTCCTAGGCCGAGCGGCGGGCGTAGCCCGGATCGATTTTCGCCAGCTCCTCCTGCAGCGCCGTGATCGTACGCCGAATCTGATCGGGCGTGTGCCGCGAGGTGATGAAGAACCGCAGCCGGGCGGCCCGCTCCTCCACCGCCGGGTAGAGGATCGGTTGCACGCTGATCCCCCGGGCGAACAGGGCCCGCGACAGCCGCAGGCTGTTCATCGAGTTGCCGAGGATGATCGGCACGATGGCCGAACCACCGGACGGGCCCGTGTCGAGGCCGGCCTCGCGGGCGAGCTGGAGAAACAGCCGGGCGTTGGCATGGAGCTTCTCCACCCGCTCCGGCTCCTGGTCGAGGAGCCGGATGGCGCCGAGGGCCGCCCCGGCGGCGGCCGGCGGCAGGCCGACGCTGTAGACGAAGCCCGGCACCGTGTACTTGAGCCAGCGGACGAGCGTCCGGCTGCCGGCGATGTAGCCGCCGCAGCTCCCCAGCGCCTTGGAGAGTGTTCCCATCCACAGGTCCACGTCCCCGGGCTGGACGCCGAAGTGCTCGCCGATGCCCCGGCCGCGCCGCCCCATCACGCCGAGCGAATGGGCCTCGTCCACCAGCAGGAGCGCCTTGTGCCGCTTGGCCACGCCGACGAACTTCGGCAGGTCGGCGAAGTCGCCGTCCATGCTGTAGATGCCCTCGATGACGAGGAGCACCCGCCGGTACTGGCCGCGGATCTGCCCGAGGATCGTCTCCGCGGCGGCGAAGTCGTTGTGCGGGAACGGTCGGCGCCGGGCACCGGAGAGCACCGCTCCCTGGAGCAGGCTGTTGTGGGCCAGCGCGTCGTGGAGGACGAGGTCGCCGGGGCCGACGACGTGGCCGATGACCGTCTCGTTGGTGGCGTGGCCGCCGACGAACGTGATCGCGTCCTCGGTGCCGATCAGCCGGCTGATCTCGCGTTCCAGTTCCTGGTGGATCGTCTTCTCCCCGGACACCAGCCGGCTGGCGGACACGCTCGTCCCGTAGCGGTCGATCGCGGCCTTGGCCGCCGTCGCCACCGCCGGCTCCCCGGACATGCCGAGGTAGTTGTAGGTGGCCCAGCTGATCATCTCCCGGCCGCCGATCGAGGTCCGGTCGTTGGTCAGCCCCTCGTGGACGCTGAAGTAGGGGTTGTCGAGGCCGGCATCCCGGACCATCGCGAAGTTCTGCTCCAGCGCCCGGACCTCGGGGAACTGGTCGATCCGGTAGGCGTCGGGGGCGATCTCGGCGACGACCCGGGCCGACTGCACCTTGACGAGCCCGTCGACCGGCATGTGGTCGATGATCGCCTCGGTGACCTCGCGGCAGGTCTCGATCTGCGGCAGCACCTGCTCCGGGAAGCGGGCGCCGAACGCCTCCTCGAGGCTGGCCACGATCTCCATCCGCTCCAGCGAATCGAGGCCCAGTTCGACGATGTTGGTGTCGAGCGTCAGGTGCCCGGCCCGCTCCTTGGCGATCCGGCGGACGTGCTCGAACACGGTTTGGACGATCTCCTGCGGCAGTTCGCGGTCGGGGCGGTGCGGCCGGGCCGCCTCGCCGACGGGCCGCATGCGGGCCAGCCTGGGTTCGTCCGGGGCCGGCGCCGCGGCCGGCCGCGCCGGGGCGAGCCAGGAGACGTGCTGCTCGATCACGTCGAGGCTGCCGTCGAGGAACTGCCGGCGGGCGGCGTGTCGCTGGATCTTGCCGCTGGAGGTCTTGGGAATGCTGTTCGGCCGGACGAGCACGATGGCCTCGACGGCCAGTTCGTGCCCGGTGGCCAGCCGCTTGCGGATCGCCTCGAACGCGTCGGCGAGGTCCGTCGCGTCGCGGCGACCCCGTTCCACCTCGGCCACGACCACGACCCGCTCGCGCTCCTCGACGTCCACGGCGAATGCGGCCACCGATCCGGCGCGGATCAGGCCGCTCGCCTCCTCCACCGACCGCTCGATGTCCTGCGGGTAGTGATTCCGGCCGCGGATGATGATCAGGTCCTTGAGGCGTCCGGTGACGAACAGTTCGCCGTCGTCGAAGAAGCCCAGATCGCCTGTCCGCAGGTAGGGCCCGGGATTCGGCCGCCATTTGCTCACCGCCTGCGGGGCGGCGACGGGCTCCGCCTGGGCGAGCATCGCGCCGAAGGTGGCCTGCGTCTCCTCGGCCCGGTTCCAGTAGCCCTGGGCGACGCTCGGCCCGCTGACCCAGATCTCCCCGACCCGGCCCGGGGGCAGCGCCTCGCAGGTCTGCGGATCGACGATCAGCACGTCCTGGCCGTCGAGTTCGCGGCCGCTGCCGACGAGCCGGCGAACGGCGGCGGTGGTGTCCTGCTTGGCGAGGGCCGCGCCGGTCTCGAGGGCGGCGGCGTCGAAGCTGCGGATCACCGGCGGCTCGAACTTCATCCCGCCGGTCACCATCAGGGTGCTCTCGGCGAGCCCGTAGCAGGGATAGAACGCCTGCCGGCGGAAGCCGCTCGGGGCGAAGGCCTCGCAGAAGGCGTCGATCGTCTCGGCGCGAACCGGCTCGGCGCCGTTGAAGGCCAGCGACCAGCTGGAGAGGTCGAGGGCGGCCCGCTGCTCGGGCGTGGTCTTGCGGACGCAGAGCTCGTAGGCGAAGTTCGGCCCGCCGCTGATCGTGGCCCGGTATTTGGCGATCGCCTGCAGCCAGCGGAGCGGCTTCTGCAGGAAGGCGACGGGGGACATGAGGACGTTGAACTTGCCCCCGTAGAGCGGCACGAGGATGCCGCCGATCAGGCCCATGTCGTGGAAGCTGGGCAGCCAGAACACGCCCGACTGGCTGCGGGTGATCTCGAAGGCCTGCATGATCCGCAGCGAGTTGTGGAGCAGGTTCTCGTGCGAGAGCATCACCCCCTTCGGCATGCCCGTCGAACCGCTGGTGTACTGGAGGAAGGCGAGCGTTTCGCCGCCGATATCGGGCCGCTCCCAGCGGTCGGCCCAGCCGGGATCGAGTTCGGCGTCCACCTGCCAGACGAGATGTTGGAGGCTCGGGGCGGCGGCCCGCAGGCCGTCGAACCGGTCGAGGACGTCCCGCGTGGTCAGGGCCACGGCAGCGTCGGCGTCGGCGGCGATCGCCTCGATCCGCTCCACGGAGCGGTTCTTGCGCGGCGGATAAGCCGGGACGGCGATCGAGCCGCCGTACAGGCAGCCCATGAAGGCGGCGATGAAGTCGAGGCCCGACGGGTAGAGGAGCAGCACCCGCTTGCCGACCATCCCCCGGTCCCGCAGCCAAGCACCCAGTGCCCGGGCCTTGCGGTCGAGCTCGGCGTAGGTGATGTTGAGTTCCTCGTTCTCGCCGTCGACGAGGAACGTGAAGGCCCGGTCGTGGGGCCGGTAGGCCGACCGCTGCCGGAGCAGGTCGACGATCGTCGGGGCGAACGAGGCTTCGCTCGGGGGGTTGGGATTCACTGCCGGGGAAGCCTCCGCCTCTGCACTGCCGCGGGGACGGGCCCCGGGGCAGCGATGTGTCCGGACCGCAGGGGTGTCCTGCGCCAGCAAGGGATTCGGCAGGAACGTCCCCGGAAAGCCACAGTCTAGCCGTCCAGCCGGGACAATCGGAAGTTTCGGAGTCCCCGGCCGGAAGCCGGGATTTCGGCCGTTTTCCCGCGGTTCAGCAGGGGAAAAACGGGTGCCAGACGCCCGCCGCCTCGGCCGGCGGGGGCCGTTGGCGCCGGTCAGGGAGGGGAGAACCCCAGGGCAAAGGCCCGCTCCAGGCGGACGAACTGATCGGGCGGGATGTCCTCGGCGCGGGCGTCGGCCGCCAGCCCGAGGTCGGCGAAGATGGCGTCGATCGCCTCCCTCGCCCGTTCCTTCTCTCCCCCGGCCAGGCGGGTGAGCACGCCGCGCAGCAGCTTGCGGCGGTGACAGAAGATGTCGCGGACGAACGTGTGGAACCGTGCGCGGTCCTCGATGGTGGCCCGCCGCTCCGGCTCCAGGTCGAGCCGCACGATCGCCGATTCGACGGCCGGCCGCGGCCAGAAGACGCTCGGCGGCAGCGTGCGGACGAGCGTTCCGCGACACTGGGCGCCGACCCACACGGAGAGCCCGTTGTAGGCGGCCGATCCGGCCACGGCGGTCATCCGCTCGGCCATCTCCCGCTGCACGGTGACCACCGCCGCGGCGAACGGCCGGGGCAGGGCGAGGAGGTTGGAGATCACGGGCGTGGCCACGCAGTAGGGGAGATTGGCGACGAGGAGAAACCGGCCCCCGGCCGGCAGGGCGTCGAGCCCGGCCGCGATCGCCTCCAGCACCGCCGGCGCGAAGCGGTGCTTGCCAGCGAGCGCGTCCCCCTCGACGATCGTGACGTTGTCGCGGTCCACGAGCCGGTCGCGGGCGAGCTGCGCCAGCCGGGGGTCGATCTCGCACGACACCACGCGGCGGGCCGCCGCGGCCAGCCGCTCGGTGAGCACGCCGGTGCCGGTGCCGACCTCGAGCACGAGGTCGTCCGGGCCGATCTCGGCCGTGCGGACGACGAGGTCCACGAGGTTCAAATCGACGAGGAAGTTCTGCCCGCGCCGGGCGTCGATCGTGAAGCCGACCTGCGCGAACAGCCGCTTGAGGTAGGCCGTGGTCTGCCGCGGCGGGGGCGGGGCGTCGGCGAAGCTGTCGTGCGTCATCGGCCGTCCGCCGCGGTGCGGGCCTCGACCAGCCTGGCGACGTACTTGAAGAGCAGGTCCGTTTCCAGGTTCACCGCGGCGCCGACGGCGAGCCGGCCGAGCGTCGTGTGCTCGAGCGTGTGCGGAATCAGCGCCACGCTGAACCAGCCCGCGGTCACCTCGACGACCGTCAGGCTGACGCCATCCACGGCCACCGAGCCCTTGGCCGCCATCTGGCCGAGCAGGGCGGGGGGGGCCGAAAATCGGCATGTGGACCAGTCGCGGTCGTCGAGCCGTGATTCGAGCCGGCCGACGCCGTCCACGTGGCCGGTCACGATATGGCCGCCGAGCCGGTCGGAGACCCGCAGCGACCGCTCGAGGTTGACCGAGGCGCCGGCCGCGAGGCCGCCGAGCGTGGTCCGCGCGAGCGTCTCGGGGCCGAGTTGGAACTCCAGCCGGCCGCCGTCGATCCGCACCACCGACAGGCAGCAGCCGGAGGTGCAGACGCTGTCGCCGAGCCGGGCGTCGGCGGCCACGTCCGACGCCTCGACCGCCAGCCGCAGGCCGGGAGGCTCGGGGATGGCGGCCACGACGAGACCGAGTGATTCGACGAGGCCGGTGAACATGGGGCGCCGGGGAGGGGAGAGCGGCAGAGTCGTCCGAGGATACCCCGTGGGTCGCCGGGAGGACAGCCGCGGGCCTTGCGTGACGGGTGAATACCGGCACAATTGCCGCGGTTTCGTCCCGCAGCCCCCGAGGATCACCATGCCCACGATCGCCGACATCCACGCCCGCCAGATCATCGACAGCCGCGGCAATCCCACCATCGAGGTCGACGTGACCCTCGCCGACGGCGCCTTCGGCCGCGCGGCGGTGCCGTCGGGGGCGAGCACCGGCGCCCACGAGGCGTGGGAGAAGCGCGACGGCGACAAGGGGGTGTATCTCGGCAAGGGCGTGCTGGAGGCGGTCGAGAACGTCAACACGCGGATCGCCGAGGAACTGGAGGGCTGCGACGCCCTCGACCAGACCACGATCGACGAGCTGATGCTGGAGCTCGACGGCACGTCCAACAAGAAGGAGCTGGGGGCCAACGCGATCCTCGGCGTCTCGCTGGCCGTGGCCCACGCGGCGGCCGAGCACTGCGGCCTGCCGCTGTATCGCTACCTCGGCGGCGCCACCGCCAGGCTCCTGCCCGCCCCGATGATGAACATCATCAACGGCGGCGCCCACGCCGACAATCCGCTCGACGTCCAGGAATTCATGGTCATGCCGCTGGGCTTCGACCGGTTCGACGACGCCCTGCGGGCCGGCGTCGAGACCTTCCACGCCCTGAAGAAGGTTCTCAAGGACAAGAAGCTCGCCACCGCGGTGGGCGACGAGGGAGGATTCGCGCCCCACATCGGCACCTGCGCGGAGGCGCTGGAGGTGATCCTCGCCGCGATCGGCAACGCCGGTTACACCCCCGGCGAGCAGATCGCGATCGCGCTCGACGTCGCGGCCACCGAACTCTACGACGCCAAGAGCGGCACCTACACGATCGAAGGGAAGACGTTCGACTCGGCCGGGATGGTGAACTTCTTCGCCGACCTGGCGGGCAAGTATCCGATCGTCTCGATCGAGGACGGCTGCTCGGAGGACGACTGGAAGGGCTGGAAGCTGATCAGCGAGAAGCTCGGCCAGCGGGTGCAGCTCGTCGGCGACGACCTGTTCGTGACCAACTCCGAGCGGCTCTCCCGCGGCATCGCCGAGGGCGTGGCCAACAGCATCCTCGTCAAGGTCAACCAGATCGGCACGCTGACGGAGACGATCGCTGCCGTGCAGCTGGCCCATCGGTCCGGCTACACCTCGATCGCCAGCCATCGCAGCGGCGAGACCGAGGACGCGACGATCGCCGACCTGGCCGTCGGCCTCTCCACCGGCCAGATCAAGACCGGGTCGGCGTCGCGGAGCGACCGGATCGCGAAGTACAACCAGCTGCTGCGGATCCAGGAATCGCTGGGCGACGGCGGCATCTACGCCGGCCGCGACGTCCAGGGCCGCTGGCCGGGCTGCGCCTGACGCTGCCGGCGGTTTCCGGTCGCGGTCGTTGCCGTGGCGACGGCTCGGGGCTGCCCGTGCCGTCTCGCCCGGACGTTCGCTTCCGGCATCCTGCCGTCCGCTCACTCGATGCCGGCTGCGCTCCGCCATCCTGGCTGCGCTGGCCGGCAACGCCGGCTCGACGGCACGGGCAACCCCTCACGGATGCAGTCGGGATGCGTCGGTGACTCGATCGGGATGCTCGCGCCTTGTGCGGTACAATGCCTTCATGGAGTCGCCCGTTCGCACCCCGTCCCGTCCGCTCACCGACAGCGGCTGGTTCTGGGGGCTCGTGTTTTCCCTGACGGCGCTGGCTGGCATTGGCCTCATCGCCCCCAAGTTCGCCATCCGCCAGCGGCAGGTGGAGGGGAGATTCCTCGGTCGGCAGGCGGCGGCGGACGAGCGGGCACGGCGGGCGGAGGGGCTGGCCGCCCGCGACCTCGCCGAGCACGCCCGTGACCGCGACGAGGTGCAACGGCACCGCATCGTGCCCCTGTGGACGCTGGCGACGGCCGCCGCCGCCGCCGCCGCCGGATCCGGGGCGATGCTCTGGCGGGAACGCGGCCGGCCGGCGGTCAGCCGATGATCGACCGGCGCCGGGCCACGTAGTCCCAGACCACGAACCGGTCGAGGTCGCGGCCGGCGGCGAAGAACACCCTCCCAGCCGCCGCCTCGGCCAGCCGGTAGGCGAAGCGGATGTCCTCCCGCGACTGCCCCCAGCCCGAGAGCAGGAACACGTTCACCCGGATGCCCTCGCGCCGGCAGGCCCGGGCCTCGCGCAGCGTCGCCTCCTCCGTCCGGGCGTGCGGCGGATAGAGGAGATACAACTGGCTGCCCTCGAAGTGGGCGGTCGGCAGACCGTCGGTGATCAGGATCACCTGCCGGTTGGGCGTGTCCTGCCGGGCGAGCTGCTGCCGCGAAAGCTGCAGCGCGTGCTGGATGTTGGTGAAGTGCGGCGGCACGTCGGCCGCGGAGATCGCCGGGTCGGCCATGTCGGCCCGCAGCCGGACGACCGCGTCGAAGATCGTCACCGGCTTCGGCATCAGCTTGACGATCTCCCCCGCCGGTCGCAACGCGGCGAAGGACGACATTTCGACGAACTGGAGGAAGTCGCCGGGAAACTCGCGCTGCACGAGGCCGTGGAGGGCGAGGGCCATCTTCTTGACGCTCACGTGCAGGTTGCCGTACCGCATCGAGCCGCTCATGTCGAGCACCACGGAGGTGGCGCACTTGGGCGTGTTGCGGGTCCGCTGGACCTCGATGTCGCGCGGGTCGAGCCGGAGCGGGCCGCCGGCAGTCCCGCCGGCCGCCCTACGCAGCAGGGCGTTGACGAGCGAGCCGGGGATGTCCATGTGGGCGACCGAATCGCCGAACTCGTAGGGCCGCGTGGTGGCGAGCTCGACGACTCCGTCGCCGGTCACGTCCGTGCGGTGGCGGCCGGTCCGTCCCGGCTCGAGGTCGGAGAAAATCTTCTCCAGCAGCCGGCCCTGGAACGTCCGCATCGCCTGCGGCGTCAGCTTGTAGCCGCGGCCGTCGCGCTCCAGTCCCTGCCGGGCCGCGAGCTCCTCGACCAGTTCCCGGATCTGCTCGCGGACGCGGCCGAGGTCGTCGAGATCCCCCTCCTCGACATGGCGGCCGAGGGCCTCGATGTCGAGGAGAAACACCCGGGCGTTCCGCCGGGCCTCCTCCAGCTGGCGGAGCAGGGTGTCGATCTCCTCGAGCCGCGCCTTGACCTCCAGCGCCTCCTCGACGGAGAGCTTCTCGCGCCCCGTGAAATGCCACTTCGTCGCCAGTTCGTCGATCTGGTAGACCTCCCCGAGCCGCTCGATGAGGCCGGCGAGCTGGGCGGCGAACCGGCCCTGGTCGTCCTCCTGGGCATACCACAGCCGCTCCAGGCGGCGCAGCTGCTCCTCGCGGACGGCCCGCTCGAACGCCTCGCGGTGGCGGGACGGAGGCCGGGCCGCGCGGGCCTGTTCGTGGAACGCGGTCCGGGCCCGCTTGCGCACGGTCGTGGGCTCGTAGCGCTCGAGAATCCGCCGCCGGGCCTCCTCCAGCCGGCGTTTGATCGAGTCGAGCGACGGGCCGAGGGTCGCCAGCTGCTCGGGCGTGAGCACGACCGCCTCGGCGAGCTGCTCCTCCGTCAGGCCGAGCGCCTCCGGGTCGTCGAGGTCGCCGAGTTCGAGCAGCCGTTCCATCGCCCCCGACACGAGGTCGGCCGGGGGTTGCCGCGGGGGCGGGATCCGGGCGGGATCGTACTTCTGGTAGGTGTGGACGACTCCGCCGAGCGAGTCACGCGTGGGCATGGGATGGTCTCCTACCGCAGGCCGCCGGTGTCGTAGACCGTCCGGCCGTGGGACTGGATCCGTGAGATCCGCTCGGTCGCGTACAGGCCGGCGAGCACGAACTCGATGCAGCTGGCGCGGACGGCAGGGTCGCGAGCGGCGTTGACCTCGAACGCCTTCTCCCAGACCTCCGGCACGTCCTCCAGCAGCCGCTCGTACTCGGCCGACGGCAGCATGTCGCCGACCTCGATCTTCGCCCCGCGGCCGAAGGCCCGGGCGATCTCCTCGAGGCCGTGCTGCTCGACGTATTCCTCGAACACCGTGGCGATCGCCTCGGCGATGACCGCGTCGAGCACCTGCCGCTCGCTCATCTGGTGGCTGCCCATGAGGTCGAGCTCCAGCTTGCCGAGGCTGGAGGCGTAAAGGTGGCCGAGGTCGCTGATCCGCGGCACCGCCGGCCGTTCCCCGAGCCGCACGCCCCGCTGGCGGGCGCTGGCGACCATCGTCTCGTAGTTGGCGATCGAGAACCGGGCGCTGACCCCCGACTGCTGGTCGATGAGCTTGCTGCGCCGGGCGGCGATCGTGACCTGCTCGAGAATCTGCTTCATGAAATGTGGCACCGCCACCGGCCACTCCCCGCCCAGATCGATCCCCGCCTCCTGCTCGGCGACGCGGATCCCGAGCTCGCGGTCGGTCGGATAGTGGGTGTGGATCACGGCGCCGATCCGGTCCTTGAGCTGCGGGATCACCTTGCCCGAGCGGTTGTAGGTGGAGGGGTTCGCCGAGAACAGCAGCATGACGTCGATGTCGAACTTCACCGGATAGCCGCGGATCTGCACGTCCCGCTCCTCGAGGATGTTGAACATCCCCACCTGGACCAGTTCGTCGAGCTCGGGAAGCTCGTTCATGGCGAAGATGCCGCGGTGCATCCGTGGGATCAGGCCGAGGTGCAACGCCTCCTCGCTGGCCATGCTGGTGCCGGCCGCCAGCTTGGCGGGGTCGATCTCGCCGATGATGTCGGCGAACTTCGTGCCCGGCGCCAGCCGTTCGGCGTACCGTTCGGAGCGGGGCCACCAGGCGATGGGCACGCTCCGCGGGTCGCGGTCGGTGACGAGCCGACGGCCGGCGGTGGTGATCGGCGCGTAGGGGTCGTCGTGGAGCGGGATGGCGGGATCGTCGAGGTAGGGGAGATGTTCGTCGAGGAATCGCACCAGCAGCCGCATCAGCCGGCTCTTCGCCTGCCCCTTCTCGCCGAGGAACAGCATGTCGTGGCCCGCCAGCAGGGCGACGTTGATCGTGGGGATGACCGTGTCGTCGTAGCCGACGATGCCGGGGAAGAGTTCGCTGCCGTCGCGGAGCATGCGCAGAAAGTTCTCGCGCACCTCTTCCTTGACGGTCCGACTGCGCCAGCCGCTGGCGCGGAGCTCGGCCAGCGTGGCGGGAAGCGGGGTGTCTGCCATGCGGGATCTCCTGCGAGTGCGGGGACAGACCGGATTGTAGGCGGTTTGGGCCTGCCGGACACGCGGCCTGTGCGTCATACGGCAGCGGGTCGCCATCCGCCGCGTCTGCCGGGAGCAGGCACGGGGTGCCGCGACAGCGCGACAGCCAGCCATCCAGCCCAAGCCGCCGGTGGCCGGCAGAAGTCTCGTCGCTGAGGCAAGGTCGCCTCACGCTCCTCGAGCTTCCGCCGA